>CACLFM010000033.1 GCA_902606115.1 uncultured Pelagibacteraceae bacterium | reverse complement strand
TTGCACCCAATTGACCACCTCTTTTAATTATTTGTTCTAAAGATGGGATTAAAGACTCACCACCATCTAATCCAAATCTTTTAGTCCCAACATATTTTTTTGCTAAAAATTTTTCAAATCCTTCTGCTTGAATTATTTTATTTAAAATCGCTATCTTTCCATTTCTAGTGAAATTTAATTGATTTTCTTTTTTCTCCATTCTTTCTCTAAACCATACTTTTTCAACTGGGTCTGTAATATGCATAAACTCTGCACCAATTGTCGAACAATAAATTTTTTTTAAATTGTTTGTTATCTCTTTAATTGTTGCATGTCCTAAATCCATATAGTTATCTAAAAAAATTTTCCTATTATGATCATTTGCAGTAAAGCCATGATCTTTGGGATGTAAATCATGTAAATATTCCCTTTTCATTAAACCTAGGGGGTCTAAATTTGCAATTAAATGGCCTCTTGTTCTGTAAGCTCTTATTAATGTTATAGCTCTTATAGAATCTGAAACTTTTTTATCTGAATCTGTATTTTCTGTATAGATATTATTTTTGTAACTTAAATTATTTCTATTAATTTTTATTTTTTTAGGACTCCAATTTGGTCCTTGAATTTCTTTAGAAATGACTTCAAGATCCTCATTTAAGTCCTCAAAATAGCTTCTCCAACTTTCAGGTAAATTTGGATCTCCCTCTATAAATTTTATATACATTTCCTCAATAAATCTGCCGTTGGATTTATTTAAAAAAGTTGCGTTTTTATTTTCTAAGTTATTCGAGGAACTCATTTATATTTAGTACTTATAATACAAAGTTCCTTTATTTAAAGAGACAATTTATCTAGAAGAGTTTTGCCTAGCTCAGCAGGAGAATTAGCTATAGTAATACCAGCTTTTTCCATAGTTTTTATTTTGTCTTCTGCACTTCCTTTGCCTCCAGAAATTATTGCTCCAGCATGTCCCATTCTTCTACCAGGTGGTGCTGTAACTCCTGCAATAAATCCAACCATGGGCTTTTTGATAGGATGACTTTTTACAAATTCAGCAGCTTCTTCCTCTGCAGAACCACCAATTTCTCCGATCATTAGTATAGACTTTGTATCATCGTCTTTTAAAAAAAGATCGAGACAATCAATAAAATTTGTTCCATTAATTGGGTCGCCTCCAATACCTATGCAAGTCGATTGACCCAGTCCATTTTCGGTAGTTTGAGCAACTGCTTCATAAGTTAATGTACCTGATCTAGAGACTATTCCAACTGTTCCTTTTTTATGAATATTTCCTGGCATTATTCCAATTTTACATTCATCAGGTGTAATAATACCTGGGCAGTTAGGACCAATTAATCTTGATTTAGATTTTGATAATTTTTGTTTAACTTTTAACATGTCTAATATTGGTATTCCTTCAGTGATACAAACAATCAATTCTATAGATGCATCTAAAGCTTCAATTATTGCAGCAGAAGCAAACTTTGCTGGTACATAAATCATTGAAGCATTCGCGCCAGTTTTATCCTTAGCTTCTTTAACAGTATTAAAGACTGGTCTCCCCAAATGTTCTTGGCCTCCTTTTTTAGGAGTTACTCCACCTACAAGATTGGTTCCATATTTTATAGCTTGTTCAGAGTGAAATGTACCATGAGATCCTGTAAATCCCTGACAAATTACTTTAGTTTCTTTATTTACTAAAATAGACATTATTTTATTGCTTTTACAATTTTGCTTGCGGCTTCTGATAAATCTGAGGCTGAAATTATTTTTAACCCAGAGTTATCTAATATTAATTTACCTTCTTTATAATTTGTTCCAGCTAATCTAACTACAAGTGGCACGTTAATATTTATTTCTTTTGCAGCTTCAACAACCCCTTGCGCAAGAATATCACACCTCATGATTCCTCCGAAAATATTTATTAGTATTCCTTTAACATTTGGATCTGAAAGTATAATTTTAAAAGCTGCAGAAACTTTTTCTTTTGAAGCTCCACCACCGACATCTAGGAAATTTGCTGGCTCTTGCCCAAATAATTTAATTATATCCATAGTTGCCATTGCTAATCCTGCTCCATTTACCATACAACCAATCGATCCATCTAACTTAATATAGGCTAGATCATGTTTGCTTGCTTCAATTT
>CACLFM010000032.1 GCA_902606115.1 uncultured Pelagibacteraceae bacterium | reverse complement strand
CAAGAATAACATTTCCAAATAAGATATTAGATACGTTTAATTTTTGAATATCATCGAATTTGTGCTTTTTAACATAATGAGTTGCACAATGTATAATAGTGTTTATTTTTAATTTGGATAATTTACTATTTAAACTTTTAAAATCGTTATAAATGATTTTAGTAACGTTTTTATTTTTCAGAATTTTTTTATTTTTTCTTAAAACTATATATATTTTATGGTTTTTTGATAAATCTGTTAAAAGTTCAGATCCAATAAAACCTGTAGAACCTGTTAATAATATTTTTTTCACTTTTTCTATTTAATCAAGTCCTTTAAATAGCTAGAGTACTCACAATTTCCATAAAACTTAATTTGGTTATAAATTTCTTTTTTTTTAATCCAGCTATTAGAAAGAGCTATCTCCTCAATACATGCTATTTTAAATCCTTGCCTCTTTTCAATCGCAGAAACGAACGCGCTAGTTTTATAAAAATCATCAATAGAACCCGTATCTAACCATGCCCCACCTCTACCAAGTAAGTTGGCTTTTAAACTACCTTTTTTTTTATATTTTTTGATAAGATCTACAATCTCTAATTCACCCCTCTTCGATGGCTTTAGCGTCTTAGAATATTTGCAAACAAGATTATCAAAGAAATATAATCCTGTTATAGCTAAATCTGAAACAAATTTTTTCGGCTTCTCTTTTATCATGGTTACCTTAGAATTTTTATTAATTTTAGCTACACCATACTGATCGGGCTTTTTTACTTTATGTAAAATAATTTTTGCACCTTTTTTTAATTTTTTGTAATTTAAAAGCTGATTTGTTAAATTTTGCCCATAAAAAAAATTATCACCTAAGATTAATGCAACATTGTCTTTGCCTATAAACTTTTCACCTAATATAAACGCATCTGGTAAACCTCTTGGTTTACTTTGCTCTTCATAATTAATTTTTATACCGAGATTTTTACCGTCTGGTAAGATTTTTTTGTATTGGTTAAGCTCCCCTTTATTGACGATTATTAAAATATCTTTAATTTTAGCAAGCATCAAAATTGACAAGGGGTAAAATATTAAGGGTTTATCAAATATAGGTAACAATTGTTTATTGATGGCTTTTGTTATTGGACTCATTCTTGTACCTTTTCCACCTGCTAAAATAATTCCTTTTTTTATCAATTAAACTCCTAATCTCTTAATGATATCTTTTTTCTTTAATTTTTTAAAATATTTTTGATTATTATAATACCACAAAAAAGTTTTATTTAGACCTTCAACGACATTAGTTTTTGGTATCCATCTAAGTTTTGTTTTGATTTTTCTACTATTTAAAGCATATCTTAAATCATGACCAGGTCTATCTTTAACAAATTTTATTTTAACTCTTTTGCCTACATCAGTATATTTTTTTGCTATTTTTAGTAAATAATTTGTAATTTGAATATTATTTAAATTTTTATTTGAACCAATATTATAAAACTCTCCTATTTTTCCGTTTAAAAAAACTTTTAAAAGACCCTCACAATGATCTGTAACATAGATCCATTCTCTAGAATTTTTTCCTCTACCATAAATAGGCAGTTCCCGATTATTTAATATATTATAAATTAATTTTGGTATTAATTTTTCAGGATGCTGATGTGGGCCATAATTATTTGAACAATTAGTTACTATTGCTGGAATTTTAAAAGTTCTAACATAAGAAGAAACCAAATGATCAGAGGATGCCTTGCTTGCTGCGTAAGGTGAACTAGGTTTGTATTGATAGTTTTCATCAGATCTTCCTTTTAAAACATCTCCATAAACTTCATCGGTAGATATGTGAATTAGTCTTGTTTTTGAAAATATTTTATAAAACTTTCTAAAAGACTCCAATAAATTAAAAGTTCCTACAATATTACTCTCTATAAAATCAAAGGGAGAGTCTATAGATCGATCTACATGAGTTTCAGCTGCAAGATTAAAGATTCCGCAAGGTTTAATTTTTTTTAAAATATCAAATAATATTTTATTTTTAATATCTAGTTTTATAAACTTATAATTTTTATTACTAAGAAATTCCTTTGTATTGTATTTATTCGACGAGTATGTAACTTTATCAATATTAAGAACGTAATATTTTTTTTTAAGCAATAGTTTAATTAGGTTACTTCCAATAAAACCTAA
>CACLFM010000031.1 GCA_902606115.1 uncultured Pelagibacteraceae bacterium | reverse complement strand
TGATAAAATTCAATATCTCTTGAAAAAAATTAATAATTTAGAGGACGAGATTTCAAAATTGGAAGATAAAGACTTTCCTGAAAGAACTGAGGTTTTAAAGTCTAAACTTGCTAAAGGTTCTATAAATGATGAAATAATCTGCGAAGCTTTTGCCTTGGTCAGGGAGGCCTCAAAAAGGCAGAGGAATGAGAGACATTTTGATGTTCAGATACTTGGTGGAATAGTTTTACATCAAGGCAAAATTGCAGAAATGAAAACCGGTGAAGGAAAAACTATTACCATCGCATTAGCAGCATATTTAAATTCATTATTTAGCAAAGGTGTACATATTGTAACCGTTAATGATTATTTGGCTAAAAGAGACTGTGAAAATATGTCAAAAATTTATAAATTTTTAGGAGTGAGTTGTGGATATATTAACAATAATCAAGATGAAGAAGAAAGATTAAAAAATTATTCTTATGATATAACTTATGCAACTAACAGTGAGCTTGGTTTTGATTATTTAAAAGATAATATGAAACTAGCATTAAATCAAATTATTCAACGAAATCATTACTATGCAATTGTAGATGAAATTGACTCGTGCTTGATTGATGAGGCAAGAACGCCTTTAATTATTTCTGGACAGGCCGAAGATACAAGTAAACAGTATAAGGCTATAAACAAATTTATTAAACAATTATCATCTTCTGACTATGAAATAGATGAAAAAGATAGGACTATAATGTTAACCAACGCAGGTATAGATAATGTAGAAAATATTTTAAGTAAAACTGGAATAATTAAAAATAATAATTTTTATGATCCTTCAAATCTTCATATAGTACATCATGTAAATCAAGGTTTAAAAGCGAACTTTATTTTTAAAAAAGATAAGGATTATGTTGTTGTAGATCAAAAAATTAAAATCATAGATGAAATATCTGGTAGAATACTAGAGGGGAGAAGATATGCTGATGGGCTACATCAGGCTATAGAAGCAAAAGAAAACGTAAAAATTGAAATAGAAAACCAAACTCTTGCATCTATTACTTATCAAAATTATTTTAAATTATATAATAAACTTGCTGGTTGCACTGGAACTGCATTAACTGAGAGCCAAGAGTTTTTTGAAATCTATGATTTAAAAGTAGTTTCAATACCAACAAATAAAAAAATGATTAGGAATGATCATAATGATAAAATATTTAGAACTGAGAATGAAAAAAAGGCTGCTATTATAAATTTAATTTTAGAATGCAGTCAAAAAGGGCAACCAGTTTTAGTTTTCACATCAAGTGTTGATAAATCAGAAATTTACTCTAATCTTTTAAGAAAAAAAAATATTGAACACACAGTTTTAAATGCAAAAAATCATGAAAAAGAAGCTGAAATAATTGCAAACGCTGGCAAACTAAATTCAGTAATAATAACAACCAGCATATCTGGCAGAGGTGTTGATATTCAGCTTGGTGGTAAAAAAACCAGCGTGAGTAAAGTTAATAGTGCTCAAACAGCCAATGAAAAATCAAAAGTTAAATCTCTAGGCGGTTTGTATGTAATAGGTACGGAAAGAATGGAGTCCAGAAGAGTTGATAATCAAGCTAGAGGAAGGTCAGGAAGGCAGGGAGATGAGGGAAATTCTATCTTTTTTGTAAGCCTAGAAGATGACTTAATGAGAATATTCGGATCTGAGTCTATTAATAAAATGCTAGAAAAGCTTGGACTTAAAGACGGTGAAAGTATTGATCACCCTTGGATTAACAAAGCACTGGAAAGGGCACAACAAAAAGTAGAGGCGCGAAATTTTGATATTAGGAAATCACTTCTAAAATTTGACAATGTCCTTAATGATCAAAGACAAGTAATTTTTAGTCAAAGAAAAGAGATTTTAAGTACTAAGGAAATAGATCAATTTATAAATAAATTACTAGATGATGAAGTTGACGAGGTGCTTAAAAATAAAGATAAATCTTTAAATCTTGAAAAAGATAAGGTTTTGAAAAATAAATTTGAAATTTTGCTTCAAAATAATGATACAGAATACCTAAATAAAATTTTTTCATCTAATCGAGATGAAGTAAGTAAAGCTATTAAAGATAAATTTTTTGAAAAAAGAAAACTAAGAATTTCTATTTTATCAGATATTGGTAACAATGATTTGGAGAAAAAAATTTTTTTACAGATTATTGATTTAAATTGGAAAAACCATATTCAGTATTTAGAGCAATTAAGACAAGTTATTGGTCTAAGATCTTA
>CACLFM010000030.1 GCA_902606115.1 uncultured Pelagibacteraceae bacterium | reverse complement strand
TTAACACGAATTTTCCATATTTTTTTTTAATTAAATTCGCTTCAATATTATAAAATTTCACAATTGAATTTTTTAAGATGTCAATTCTCGGATGTCCACTTGAAACAATTTTTATTTTTTTTTTATTTTTTTTGATAAATGAATTATAAATATTTTTTGCACTATCACCCCACGAAAAAATACAACTCAAATTGTTAAGAACATTTATTGAAAATCTTTTTCCTACTATCCAAGAATTATGAAAAACTTGCAAGCCTTCTTCATCAAGACCTGTTAATTTATGTCCGTAGTCCTTAATATCTTTTAAATAAATATCATAGTTAGGCCCAAAGCTTTTTAAAAAAAGTATTCCAGGTTTTAATAAATGTAATTTTTCAAATAACCTGCTTTTTTTTGAAATAACGACATCATATCCATGAACTACTGCTTTTAATGCTAATAAAATTTTAGAATCTAGCTCTCTTTTTTTCATTTCAATAATTAAATAGATCGCTTTTTTCATAAAATAACCTTTAATTTCTTAATAATAGATTAAACATGGTGAGATTGAGGCTACAAATAAATAGCATTATTAATAAATACGGATAGATATATATATATTTCAAAAAATATGTCAAAAAAATATAGTTTAATTACAAATTTTAAGACCCTCTGGCTAGTTATGTCTGGAAAGGAGAGAAAGAAATCAATTATATTTATATTTTTTACATTTATTCAGGTCTTTCTTGAAACTATTAGTATAGGCTCATTATACCCTCTACTTTTAAGTATTTTTAATCCTGAAAAAGATATATTTAGTAACGACTTATTTTCCTTA
The DNA here is from genome assembly GCA_902606115.1 of uncultured Pelagibacteraceae bacterium. Classification (GTDB taxonomy): domain Bacteria; phylum Pseudomonadota; class Alphaproteobacteria; order Pelagibacterales; family Pelagibacteraceae; genus Pelagibacter. The sequence continues at coordinate 1,491 of CACLFM010000030.1, read as the reverse complement.
GATATTTTTAGACAAAGTGTGATCATTGAAAATTTAATATTATTTTTTTCTTTCTTAATATTATTTGTTTTTCTAATTAAAAATATATTTTTAATATTTTTAGTCCATTGGACACAAACCTTTGAAAGGCAGGTCAAGGTAAGACTAAAAAAGCACTTACTTAAGTCATATTTAAACAATGATTATTCATTCCATGTCAATTCTGATACAGCTAAATTAGTCAGAAACATCAATACTTCAACTGGTACTATAATGCAGTCGATCAGAAGCTCAATGATGTTTATAAACGATATTTCTTTAGCCATTTTTTTATTATTATTTATGATAACAATCAATGCTCTATTAGTTTTTTACTCAATAATAACAGTTTCTATTTTAACATTCCTTTATTTTAATTTTTTCAAGAGAATGTTAATTAAATATGGTAGATTTACATTTGAACATGAAGGCGAGTCTTTAAAAAGGTTAATGCAATCTCTTTTATTAATTAAAGAGATAAAATTATTTCAAAAAGAAAATTATTTTATAAATTTTTTTCATTCTGAAGAAAAACTTTTTCAAGAATTTCAAAGAAAAGCATTTATTATTAGAAGCTATCCAAGGGTATTTTTTGAGCTAATTTTTGGTATTTTAGCATTTATAAATATAAAAATATTTAATTCTACTGAAACAATTAGTGAAATATTACCGAAAACTGCATTATTAGCGATTATTTTGATTAGAATGATCCCATCATTAAATAGAATTACATCATCAGCACAAAAAATAAACCAGTATCAAAAATCAAATGATGAAATTGTTGAAGATTTAAAAGTTAACATTATAGAAAATCAAAAACTTGACACCGACAATGAACAAAAAGATAATTATAAATTTGAAAATATTTCTTTAAGAAATATTGATTTTAAGTACCCAAAAAAAGAAAATTTCTTGTTTAAAAATCTTAATTTAGAAATTAAAAAAGGGTCATATTTAGGTATTGTGGGGCCATCTGGATGTGGAAAATCAACCTTAATCGATATCATAACCGGTTTAACTAAAATTAATTCAGGAACTATAAAAATAAATAACGAAATAGCAGACTTAGAAAGTAGAAAATGGAAAGATTTATTTGGCTACGTACCACAAATAGTAAATTTATTTAATGATGCAATTTATACAAATATAACCTTTGAAACAGATAAAGAAAAAATAAATTTAAATAAAATTGATGATGTGATTTGCAAAGCTGGATTAAAAGATTTTATAAATAAATTAGATGACGGTATATTTACCAAAGTAGGAGAATTTGGATATAAAATATCAGGGGGTGAAAAACAGAGAATTAGTATTGCGAGAGCACTATATAAAGATCCACAGATTTTAATATTTGATGAGTCGTTTAATTCTTTGGACAGATTTACAAAACAAAATATTTTAAAAGAGATTAAAAGCCTATCCAAATTCAAAACAATAATAATTATTTCCCATATTTTAGAAGACCTAAAAGAT
>CACLFM010000029.1 GCA_902606115.1 uncultured Pelagibacteraceae bacterium | reverse complement strand
TAATAATACAATAGTTTCAATCGCTGATAATGAGGGAAATGTTATCTCATGGTCATCCGCGGGCCAAAAAGGTTTTAAAGGATCAAGAAAGTCAACACCTTACGCAGCACAGATCGCAGCAGATTCTGCGGCAACTAAAGCTTTAGAATATGGTATGAAAACATTAATGGTTGAGATTAAAGGCCCAGGCTCTGGTAGGGAGACAGCACTTAGAGCCTTACAAGCAAGAGGATTTAAAATATTGTCAATAAAAGATACTACACCTATGCCACACAACGGAACAAGACCACCAAAAAAAAGGAGAGTTTAATGGAAAACACTGAAATAAATGCAAAAAATTGGAAATCAATGATTAAACCGGGAAAGTTAGACGTTAACTTAAGTGATGACAAAACTTATGCTAAAATTACAGCAGAACCTTTAGAAAAAGGTTATGGTTTAACTTTAGGAAATTCGTTAAGAAGAATATTATTATCATCAATAAGAGGTACTGCCGTTACTTCAATTCAAATAGATGGTGTTTTACATGAATTCACTTCAATTAAAGGAGTTAGGGAAGACGTTACAGATATAGTTTTGAACGTTAAATCTTTAGCTTTAAAAGGTAATTCAGAGGGTTCGAAAAAATTAATCTTAGATGCAAAAGGTCCAGGTGTAATAAAAGCATCCAACATAACACCAGTAAATGAAATTGAAATATTAAACCCCGATCTTGTAATTTGTAATTTAGATGAAAATACTAATTTTCATATGGAGATGACTGTTGGGAATGGAAAGGGCTATGTATCAGCAGATTTAAATAAACCAGAGGAACCACCGCTTGGATTAATACCTATCGACTCTTTGTTTAGTCCAGTTAAAAAAGTTTCATATTCAGTAAGCACTGCTAGAGAGGGTAAGGCACTTGATTATGATAAACTTACCATGGAAGTCGAGACGAATGGATCTATTTCAGCTGAAGATGCTATAGCTTATTCTGCAAGGATTTTTCAAGATCAACTGGCAATGTTTGTTAATTTTGATGAGCCCCAAGAAGTTGCAATCACAGAATCTCCCAAAGAACCAGAGTTTAATAGAAACCTTCTAAGAAAAGTTGACGAACTAGAACTTTCAGTAAGATCTATGAACTGTTTAAAGAATGATAATATAATTTATATTGGTGATTTGGTTCAAAAATCTGAAGGTGAAATGTTAAGGACGCCTAATTTTGGAAGAAAATCATTAAATGAAATTAAAGAAATTCTTAATGGCATGTCCTTATATCTTGGTATGGAAATACCTAATTGGCCACCCGAAAATATAGCCGAATTGTCTAAGAAATTAGAAGAAAGCATCTAAATGAGACACAAACTAGGGTATAAAAAGCTTAATAGAACATCTGAGCATCGAAAAGCCTTAATAAAAAATATGCTTAATTCTCTAATCAAATATGAGCAAATAATTACAACCCTGCCAAAAGCAAAACTTATAAAACCACAAGCTGAGAAGTTAATAACTTTAGGAAAAAAAAAAAAATTTGACTAACATAAGAGTTTTGGTTTCTAAGTTACAAGACAAAACAAATGCAAATAAAATTATAAATACTTTATCTAAACGTTATGAAAAAAGAGCAGGTGGTTATACTAGAATAGTTAAAGCTGGTTATAGATACGGTGATAATTCACCAATGGCAGTCATTGAATTTGTAGATAGAGATGTCGATGCTAAAAGAAAATTTAAGAAGAAAAAAAAAGAAGACTCTAAAATAGAAGATAAGAACAAAAAACAAATTTCAGCGTAAATTTCAAATTAAATGGATAGGTCTTACAAAATAACACCAATTCATACCTCTATGAGATTAGATAGATGGATAAAACATAATATTGGCAAATATCCTCAATCATTATTGGAAAGATCCATTAGAAAGGGTAAAATTAAAATAAATAAAAAAAAAACTAATTCGTCATATAAATTGAAAGATGGCGATGAGGTTAATTTTTATAATTTTAATTATAACTATAAAGAAAATAAAATTTCTAAACTTTTACCTTCAAAAAAAAAATTATACGAAAATGAAAAATCCTTAATTGAAAATAATAACGATTTTATAGTTTTAAATAAAAAATCGGGTATTTCTGTACAAGGAGGCACTAAATCTAAAAATAATTTAATTGATATATTTGCAAATAGTAATTTATTTGCTGATACAAAACCTTACTCAGTCCACCGTTTAGACAAAGATACTTCAGGTGTAATGATAATTGCTAAAAACTATAATTACGCAAAACTCTTCACTAGTTTATTTAGATTAAGAAAAATTCATAAAACATATCTAGCCATATGTCATGGTACATTTCAAAATAAAAAAGGTGAAATAAGAGGTAATTTAATAAAATATGAAAAAGAAAAAAAAATTTCAGAATTAGCTATAACTAATTATAAAGTGCTTGATTCAAATAATTTTTTTAGTTTTG
>CACLFM010000028.1 GCA_902606115.1 uncultured Pelagibacteraceae bacterium | reverse complement strand
GCAAGCTAATTTAGCTGTAATATAAGGAAATTTGTTTTTCCTAATATAAAAGTAACTTTTGTAAAAATCAGTAATCTCATTCATTCTAATTTGTTTTGTAGAAATATTATGCTTTCTCAAAACTTTTTTTAATTTATTGGCAGTTCTTTCATCAATATCATTGGACCCATATACTATTTTTGATATTTTTTTTTTAATTATTAAATCGGTACAAGGTGGTGTTTTTCCATGATGTGTGCATGGCTCCAAAGTCACATAAATAGTAGAACCTTTTAAATCATTTGTATTCGCTAAACGAATAGCATTATCTTCTGCATGAGGTCTTCCATTAATTGATGTTTTTGAGAGTGATAAAATTTCATTGTTTTTTACTATAATGCAACCAACAGAAGGGTTTACACCGGTCAAACCCTCATTTTGTTTGGCCAGATTTAAAGCTAATTTAAGATAAAATTTATCGTTTTTTGAAGACATCTATTTTGTCTACAAATTGAACGAAATCTTTCTCTTCCCTGAAATTTCTGTATACTGATGCAAACCTAACGTATGCAACAGGATCCAGTTCTTTAAGACCATCCATAACCATAGTTCCTATAGCGCTAGACGATATTTCATTTTGACCCATTTCCTCTAAAGAGTTAGAAATTTTAGTAATAAATTTTTCAACAGTATCACTATCAATTGGTCTTTTTTTTAAAGCAATATAAATTGACTTAGATAATTTATCTCTATCAAAAGTTGATTTTCTCCCATTTTTTTTTACTACAAATAATTCTCTTATTTGTACTCTTTCAAATGTCGTAAATCTCTGACCACAAGAAGTGCAGAGTCTTCGTCTCCTAATTGCAGTCCCGTCTTCAGTGGGCCTTGAATCCACTACTGAAGTTTCACCTTTTTTACAGGGACATATCATCTTAATTTATTTTAAATTTTTATATATTGGGAATTTTGAACATAAATCTATGACTTCGTTCCTAACTTCATTCTCAATTTTGCTGTTATCATCTTGGTTAGTTGATAAACCCTTTATTACTTTAGTAATTAAATTACCTACTAGTTTAAATTCATCTAATCCGAAACCTCTTGTGGTTGCGGCTTGTGTGCCTAATCTAATACCCGAAGTTATCATAGGACTTTCAGAGTCAAAAGGTATACCATTTTTATTGCATGTAATATTTGCTCTACATAAACTATCAGCCGCCTTATTTCCTTTCACATTAAATGGACGCAGATCAACTAGCATTAAATGAGTATCAGTTCCTCCTGAATAAATTTTGAAACCATTATTTTTTAATGTTTCTGCTAAAATTTTAGCATTTGAAAGTACGTTTGAAATATAATTTCTAAAATCTGGTTTTAATGCCTCTAAGAACCCTACTGCTTTTGCTGCAATTACATGCATTAATGGACCACCTTGATATCCTGGAAATACTGCTGAATTAAATTTTTTCGACAAATCTTCTCTGTTAGTCAAAATTATTCCACCTCTAGCACTTCTAAATACTTTATGAGTTGTTGAAGTTACAACATCTGCATGATCAACAGGATTTGGATAACCTTTACCAGCTACTAATCCGGAGAAATGCGCCATATCTACCATCAAATAGGCCCCAACTTTTTCTGCAATATCTTTAAATCTTTTAAAATCTATAACTCTAGAATAAGCACTTCCTCCTGCAATTATTAACTTGGGCTTATGTTCCATAGCTTTATTTTCAATATCTTTGTAATCTAATAATTCAGTTTCCTTATCTACTTCGTAACTAATTGCGTTAAACCATTTACCAGAAACAGATGCCTTGGAGCCGTGAGTTAAATGACCACCAGAGTTTAAACTCATTCCTAAAATTGTGTCTCCTGGTTTTAATAAAGCTAAGAAAACAGCACCATTAGCTTGAGCACCAGAATGAGGCTGTACGTTTGCAAATTTACAATCAAATAATTTTTTAACTCTATCAATTGCCAAAGTTTCAGCTGTATCAACATGATCACATCCATTGTAATATCTTTTTCCTGGATAACCTTCTGCATATTTGTTTGTTAGGACAGATCCTTGGGCTTGTAACAACGCATTTGAAACTATATTTTCAGATGCTATTAACTCTATATGTTCCTGCTGTCTTGAAAGCTCCTCATTGATTGCCTTATAAATTTCTGGATCTGATGTTGAAAGATTGTTTTCAAAAAAATTTTGAAATTCTGAATTTATATATTTTTTTTCACTAGACATATTTAAATATTTTTAATTCTCCTTAAGTGTCTACCACCTTCAAATTTAGTTTTCAAAAAAACATTAATTAATTTAATAGCTAAATTTTTACTAATTAGCCTAGCTCCTACTGTAATAATATTTGCATTATTATGCAATCTAGATAATTTCGTATTTTTCTCATTATAACACATGGCTGCCCTTATTTTCTTTACTTTATTTGCTGCCATTGCCATTCCAGCACCTGATCCACACACCAGTATACCAAAATATGACTTATTTTTTGACACCTTTTTTGCTACTTTCTTTGCAAAGATTGGGTAATCAACAGAATTATCAGTATAAGGTCCTAAATTTGTAATTTTGTATTTCTTTTTATTTAATTTCTTAATTATTTCATTTTTTAAATTAAATCCT
>CACLFM010000027.1 GCA_902606115.1 uncultured Pelagibacteraceae bacterium | reverse complement strand
ATCGTACGATATTCTTTTCCATCTATTTTCATTTATTTAAAACCCTGCCTGCAACTGTTTTTAGTTTATCTTTCGTTTTTTGTGTTCTTTTTTCAGGTGCTGTAATAATTGCAACATCTAAACAATTATTTGTTGGATCTTTAGGATCAATATGCTTCTCAAAATTATCAATTAAATTTTTGATCATATTTTTTGCTTTAGCAGCATTACCTAAAAGAACTTTAATTACTTGTTGAACGTCGACGTTTTCATGATCTGGGTGCCAACAATCATAGTCTGTTACCATTGATACGGAGGCATACCTTATTTCAGCTTCTCTCGCTAATTTTGCCTCTGGCATATTAGTCATTCCAATAACATCTGCTTTCCAAGACCTGTATAAATTAGACTCAGCTAAAGTTGAAAATTGAGGTCCTTCCATAACCACGTACGTTCCACTTCTTTGATAATCAATTTTTTCTTGTTTTATAGCTTCTTCGCATGCATTCATTAATCCATTTGAAGTAGGATGAGCCATAGACACATGGGCTACTATTTCATCATCAAAAAATGTTTTATTTCTTGCAAAAGTTCTATCAATAAATTGATCTACAATTACAAATTTTCCTGGAGGTAGCTCCTCCTTTAATGATCCAACGGCAGATACTGAAATTATATCAGTAACTCCTAATTGTTTAAGAGCATCAATGTTAGCTCTAAAATTAATTTTAGATGGATTTATAAAGTGACCTCTGCCATGTCTTGGTAAAAAATAAACTTCTTTTTGGTTATAATTAGTTTTTAATATTTGATCTGACGGATTTCCCCACGGAGTTTTAATATCTAACAATTGTCTATTTTTAAATTCCCCAACATCATACAAGCCGCTTCCACCTATAATTGCCAATTTATTGTTTACCATATATAAAAGATAGTTTATTTAATAATATAACGCAAATTTTAATGGATTTAAAAAAATTTATAAGATCAATACCTGATTATCCAAAAAAAGGTATTTTGTTTAGAGACATTACAACTTTAATTAAAGACGAAAAAGCATTTGAAGAAACGATTAATCAAATAGTGGAACGATCAAAAAAATTTAATTTTTCAAAAATTGCAGCAATTGAGTCTAGAGGCTTTGTATTCGCATCAGCTGTATCTTATATTCTCAAAAAACCTTTTATTATGTTAAGAAAAAAAAATAAGCTACCAGCCGAAACTCACTCTGTTGATTTCGAATTAGAATATGGAAAAGCTACAATTGAAGTGCATAAAGATTCGATCAATCAAGGAGAAGCTGTCTTAATTATTGACGATTTAATAGCTACAGGAGGTACAGCAGAGGCAGCTGCTAAATTAATTGATTTTTCAAAAGGATCAGTTGCTGGGTTTATTTTTGTTATAAATCTTTTTGACTTAAAAGGATCAGATAAATTAATTAATTTGGGACATAAGGTAGAAAATTTAATTAATTTTCCTGGGCATTAATACTCAACTCTGTAAAAAGATTTCCTTCCAATAATTGCATTAAATAACCCCAAAAAACTATATTTATTTAAATTAAACAGCTCATTATTCGATCTTATTTTAAAAAATATCATAAGTATTAAAAATTTGACTAATTTATAAGAACATTTTTTGTGAGCATGTAAAAGACCATAATTTTTTTTATAAAAATAGAATTCCGACCATCTCCAATGCCAGCTTCTAAATTTAATTGCAGCACTTTTAAGTTCAGGTATTACAGCAATAGAACTGCTATCACCAATATGTTTAATGAAAAGAATCTTGCTAGATAATACTTTTTCTCCAATTTTACTTAACCTTTTACAAAGATCAAAATCTTCGAAATAAATAAATATATTTTCATCAAAAATAACTTTGTCTGTAAATTTATTTAAATTAATAATTATTGCACATCCTATTATCCAATCTACCTCGATTAAGGTGCTATTAAATTTTTTTCCAATATTATTTTTTTTAAAATAACCATAAGATGAGTGTCCTGTTTTATTAATATCTTCTTTATAAAAATTAACACCTAAAATACTAAAATCTAAATCGCTTTCTAGGTAGATGTTTAATTTTTCGAAAAATTTTTTATCACAAATTGTGTCAGGACTTAAAGCTAAAGCAAATTTTGTATTGACCCTTTTAAAACCAAAATTATTACCTCCTCCAAATCCTAAATTATTTCCCGTGCACTCAATAGACAAATTCAAAAATTGATCTAAAAATTCATTTTCATTTTCAAATTTATTTGAATTTTCTACAATCATGACGTTAACCCTTTTGTCTATAGAGTTAAGGCAGTTAATCAAAATATCTCTATTAGTTTTATAAGTAAGAATAACTATTGTGAGTTCAGAAAGAAAATTATTATTCATTTTAATATTTTGAATCTATTTTTGGTCTATACCAAGAAGATCGATTTAACATCGAATTAAATAAACCTAATGCCCTATTATAGTAAATTTTAGATTTAAGTTTATTAAATATAATACAGTAAAAAAAGAATTTTATAGTTGAAGATACTAACTTTGGTAATCCCTCTAATAAAGCATATAGATATCCCTTATGTTTTTTTGAAAAATAAAATTTAGACCAAGACCAATGCCAATTTCTGGATAGTTCTACCTCATTGTAAAAATTATTTGAGACTGCTTTTGCTCCCAAATGTTTAATTTTACTTTTAGGAATAATAAAAATTTTTTCATTTTTTTCTTTTACTCTTTTGCATAGATCGTCATTTTCTAAATACATAAAGATTTTTTCATCAAAAAAAACATCGTCTTTAAATATGGATTTAACTCTTTTTTTGTTAATCAGCATACAATAGCCATCTACGCTATCTACCTCAAAATTGTTTTCGTAATTAATATTTTCTTTTTTTCTAATTAAAAAATTTGGAAATTCCTTATCATCAGAAATTGATGATATTATAGCAAAATTTCTTAATTTTTTTCCTTCATCGACTAGATGATGGATTGTATCTTTA
>CACLFM010000026.1 GCA_902606115.1 uncultured Pelagibacteraceae bacterium | reverse complement strand
TTTTACGGTTTTTATGACATCAAAACCTTGTCTGGCACAAGAAGGACAAGAAATTATTTTTACTCCTCTAGATCTTAAATTTAAAGATTTCAAAATTTCATTTCCTATTTTAATTTCTTCGACAGGGTCATCTGAGAGAGACACTCTAAGAGTATCGCCTATTCCCTCTAATAATAAAACACCTAGACCAATTGATGATTTTACACTTCCTGGAACAAAACTACCAGATTCAGTAATACCAAGATGCAAGGGATAATCTGTTTTTTTTGATAGTTGTCTGTACGCTGCAACTGATAAAAAAACATCAGAAGATTTTACGCTTACTTTAATTTGATTAAAATTATTATCTTCTATTAATTTTATATTTCTTAAAGCGCTATCAACTAAAGCTTCTGGACAAGGTTCTTTATATTTTTCCAATATATCACGCTCTAAAGATCCAGCATTAACACCTACCCTTATTGAACAGTTGTTATATTTTGCTGATTTTATAATTTCTTTTAACTTGCTCTCGTCCCCAATATTACCAGGATTTATTCTTAAACATTTGGCACCATTATCAGCAGCTTCTAAAGCTCTTTTATAATGAAAATGAATATCTGCAATTATTGGGACTTTAGAATGTTTGCATATCTCTTTAAGAGATTTAGTAGAGTCTTTATCAGGGCAAGACACTCTTACCAGGTCAGCACCTTCATTAACAAGCGACTCAATCTGTTTAATTGTAGAGCTTGTGTCAGTAGTAAGCGTGTTTGTCATTGATTGAACCGATATAGGATTTGATCCCCCAACTTTCACTTTTCCAACATTAATTTCTTTGGATCTTCTTTTAATAATATCTCTGTAGGGTCGTAAGCTCATAAATTTTGGTTCAATTTAAATTCTTGGTGAAGTATTTCAACAGATTTTTTAAGATTTTTTTTGTTAATTAGAACAGATATCTTAATTTCTGATGTGGATATTACCTCTATATTTATCTTTTTTTTAGCCAAAGCCTTAAACATTCTGTAAGTAACCCCTGGTGTAGTTATCATTCCAACACCAATTATAGACACTTTGGATACATTTTTATTTACTATCAATTTTTTGAATTTTATTGATTTATTATTTTGTAAAAGTTTTTTAGTTTTAATTAAATCTTCTAATCTAATAGTAAATGTTAAATCTGTTTCTCTGCTATTAGCTGATATATTTTGAACAACCATATCAACATTTATTGAATTTTCGTAAAGCGGTTTAAAGATAGATGCCGCCACACCTGGTTTATCTTTAACTCCTATCAATGTTATTTTTGCATCGTTTTTAGTAAAAGAGATCCCTCTTATTGTATTTTTATTAATAATATTTTTTTTTTTTGTTATTGTAGTTCCTAATTTTTTTGAAAAAGTAGATCTTACATCAACTTCAATTCTGTTAAGTCTAGCCTCTTGTATTGAGGCTGGCTGCATAACTTTTGCACCTAACGAAGCCATTTCCAGCATCTCCTCATAGGATATTTTGTCTATTTTTTTTGCAGCTTTTGTTAGATTTGGATCTGTTGTAAACACTCCCTCAACGTCAGTATAAATTATGCATTTTTCAGCGTTAAAAAATTTTGCACATAGTATCGCGCTTGTGTCTGAACCACCTCTTTCAAGTGTAGTAATTCTAAAGTCAGAGTTTACCCCCTGAAATCCTGCAACTATTGGTACGCCGCCTTTTTTAAGATAATTAATTATTTTTGTTTTTTGTATTTTTATTATTCTAGAGGAATTATAATTACCTCTTGTTATAATCGGCAATTGCCATCCTAACCAAGATCTAGATTTATGGCCAAGTTCATTGAGTTTACCGGCTATTAAGGCACAAGAAATTTGCTCACCAGTTGATAAAATAACATCTTTTTCGTCATTAGGAAAATTTTCAGATATTTTTTTTGTTTTAACTAACAATTCATTTGTAACTCCACTCATTGCAGAGGAGACAACAATTACCTTGTATTTTTTTTTAACATATGAAGCAATTATTTTAGCAACTTTAACAATTTTTTCCAAAGTTCCTACTGAAGTACCACCAAATTTTAAAACAATTATTTTCATTGATATATTTAATTTAAATTTTATATTTAGATAAATATTATCATAAATAAAAAGTCAACTATCAATGAAAAATATCACTGTTAATAAAAAGGAAATTGACAAATTTTCAAAGTTAGCCACTGAATGGTGGGACCCTAATGGAAAATTCAAACCTTTACATAAGTTTAATCCAATTAGATTGGATTATATAAAAGAAAGTATAATAAAAAAATTTGGGAAAAAAAAAGCACCCACCTTTTTAAGGAATATTAAGATTTTAGATATTGGATGTGGTGGCGGTCTTCTTTGTGAACCATTGTCAAAATTGGGTGCTCGAGTTATTGGAATAGATGCCTCAGAAAAAAATATTAAAATTGCTAAAACCCATGCAATAAAAAATAACTTAAAAATAGATTATTATTGTGCATCTCCAGAAAACTTTATTTCCAAAGAAAAGTTTGATGTTGTTTTAAATATGGAGATTGTAGAACACGTGGAAGATGTAAATTTATTTTTAAAAGAAAGCTCAAAGTTTTTAAGAAAAGATGGAATTATGTTTGTTGCAACTTTAAATAAAACTCTAAAATCTTATGTGTTTGCAATATTGGGTGCTGAATATATTTTGGGATGGTTGCCAATTGGCACCCATGACTGGAACATGTTTATAGAGCCTAATAAACTTGTCAAAATTTGTAAAAAAAATTCTTTAACTTTAGATGAATTGCATGGAGTTAAATATAATCTTTTATCTGGTAATTGGGATCTATCTTCAGATAATAACGTAAATTACATCGCAAGGTTTAAAAAAACTTAATTTTTTTTATTTTCTATCCAAGGAAATATTTGAGTTTCTATACCTTCCTCTTGTAACTCACTTACCTGTTTTTTTGTTGCATTGCCATATATTCCCTTCGTATTTTTTTTATTATTGTAATGAAGGG
>CACLFM010000025.1 GCA_902606115.1 uncultured Pelagibacteraceae bacterium | reverse complement strand
TTTTATATTTGAGTTTTTTAGTACTATTTTCTTAGAAAAATCAGTAAATATTTTATATTTACTTCCAAATTTATAAATAATCATTGGCTTATCTGACTCATATAACTTTTCCAGATAAGGACTAAATTTTATGTTATGCTTTTTGTAATCGATCAATAGCTTGCTCTTTAATTGGTAAATGTATTAAACCTGCAAAAATTGATAATGCAATTGCCAAATACCACGCATAGTCATAAGAACCATATAAATCATAAAATAACCCACCCAAATATGCCCCAAAAAATGACCCTATTTGATGGCTTAAAAAAACAAGACCGTATAATAAACCCAAATATTTTGTTCCAAAAATATGTGCAACGATGCCACTTGTAGCAGGGACTGTTGATAACCATAGAATACCAAAACTTGCTCCAAAAAAAATAGACCCTAATGTGCTTGGCGGTAAAAAAATAAATAAACATATTGAAACACCTCTTAAGAAATAAATAATACTTAAAATTGTTTTTTTCTTTCCTTTTGTACAAAGATAACCACTCAACAAAGAACCAAATATATTAAAAAGTCCTATTAAAGATAAAATCATTGCAGCTGTCCAATCTTCCAACCCTCTGTCGACTACATATTTTGGAACATGTGTTCCAACTAAAGTTATATGAAACCCGCAAACAAAAAAACCTGACAAAAGTAATACGTAACTTTTATTTTTAAAAGCTTCTATTAAAGCCTCAGTGGTAGTTTGATGACTTGAATCTTTTGTGTCGTTCATTTCAGGGGATCGAACAAAAAAGGATATTAAAAATCCTAATGATAAAAATAACATAAAATAAAATAACGTTTGGACCCATCCATTATTCCCAAGTGAGTAATTAGTGAATAACGGTGATAAAAAGTAACCAAATGAGCCAACAGCGGTTACAATACTCATTGCTATAGTTCTATTTGATAAAGGGAAATGTTTACCAACAATTGACATTGGTATGCTTATTGCTGTCCCGCCGCATCCAATTCCTACTAAAACTCCAAGCCAAATTTGAAAATAAATTCCGGTATTAGGACCATTGTATAAAAAGTAAATACCAACAACATAAAAAATAAAAGCCAAAGATATTGCTTTATGACCACCATATTTATCAGCAATTGCTCCAAAGACTGGTCCTGATAAACCCCATCCTAGCATTTGAATACCAATTGCAAGACCAAATTCCGTATTTGTAATTCCCAAATCTTCGTTGAAGTCCATAAAAAACATTCCAAATACTTGTCTTACACTTAAAGATATAAAGACGACTAGTGACGCTGCAATTAAAGTAACTAAAGCTAAATTAGTTTTTATAAATTTTTCTGAACTCATTTGATAAATTTTAATGATTTTTTTAAATCATTTATCAAGTCTTTTGGATCCTCTAGTCCAATATGTAATCTGACTATATGATCATTTTTATTTAAATTTGTATATTTTCTCTTTCCCTGGGCTTTGAGTTCTTGGTGTAGTGCTAAACTTTCAAAACCACCCCAACTATAACCATAACCAAATAATTTCAAGGAATTAACAAATTTTGATACAGAGTTCTTATTTTTTGATTTTATTTTTAAACCCATTAAACCGGATGAACCTTTGTAGTATTTTTTCCACATTTTATAATCTTCAGTCCCTTTTTTAAAAGGATACAAAACAGTAATATTTTTATATTTGCTCAAAAAAGAAGCAATTTTTTTTGCATTCTCCTCATGTCTGTCTAATCTTGTATCTAGTGTTCTTATACCTCTAATTATTAAATAAGCATCATCAGGTCCCATTCTCAATCCAGAGATTTTTTCAGCTTTTTGAACATATTTGAATACTTTTTTATTAACTGCTAAACTTCCTCCCATTACATCTGAGTGTCCAGAGTAATATTTGGTAGCTGATACAATAGCCATATCAAATCCAAGTTTAATAGGTTTTATAAAATATGGTGTACCCCAAGTATTATCCATTGCAGTAAAAATTCTTTTTCTTTTAGCTATAGAAATTATTTTTAATAAGTCTTGAAATTCAAATGTATTACTTCCAGGATTCTCAACAAAAATCAATTTTGTTTTTTTCGTAATATTATTTTTAAGGGTAGATAAATCCCTGGGGTTATAAAATATTGTTTTAATATTAAAATCCTTAAAAAAATCCTTAGTTAATATTCTTGTGGGACTGTAAATTGGATCAGATACTAAAATTTCATCACCAGGTCTTACAACACTTAACATTGCAAGAAATATAGCTCCAAAACCTGTAGGGGTTAAAAAAACATGATAAGATTCCTCTAACTTGTTTAAAATTTTAGATAAAGCATGCGTGGTAGAGGTACCTTGTCTACCATAATCAAAATGGCCTTCAGTAGGATGTTTTAAATGTTTTTTCTGCATTTTTTTAATGTCATAAAATGACTTAAATAGAATTGTAGATGCTCTTACAACTGGAGGATTTACGGACTGATTATAAAAATCTTTACCCGCTTGTTTTAAAAAAGTTTTGAAAGAATAACCCATTAAAAATTTGATAACTAAATATTACAATGCTATATCCCACATATAAGTCAATAAAATAATAAACGGAGGTAATATATGGGATACCCAAAGAAACATCGTGGTAGAAGAAAAATGGGATCAAAAAAAAGAAGAGCTAGAAAAAAAAATAAAAAAAAATAAATCTACTCAAAATGGATACAATAAATAAAGTAAAATCCATAAGTATATGGATCTTTATAGTTCCTTTCGTAGCAATTAATACTTGCTTAATATTGATTACGACATTTCATGACCTTTTTCCAAATAAAGAGCATATTATCCATTTTACAATTCCATACATTGATGGTGGTGCATCAATAAGTAGAACAGCAAGAGTATTTCCAACATATTTAATTTTTAAACCTGCCATGTTCCTTACAGCATATTTATTAATAAGATATTGGCTTTTTATAAAAGATATTATTCTTAATGCTTATGGAGACCATAAAAATATTAGAAAAATTTTATTTTTTGGAATTAGTTCTGCAATCTGTTTGGTAATTCACTCAATTTTTTTGGGTATAAAATTTG
>CACLFM010000024.1 GCA_902606115.1 uncultured Pelagibacteraceae bacterium | reverse complement strand
AAAATACTTAAATTAGACAAAGAAAAATTACAAAGACCTGTTTATTTCAATAAAGAATTATATATTGCAAAGGATAATTCAATAATTAAAATAAATTAATGATTTTAAGATTATTAGAAAAAATCGGTCGTAAAAAAGTTGTTTTAGATAGAGGACCATCACACCCAAAGTACAATGAGGCTAAGCCTTGGATGAATAGATATTATTTGTTATTCAGATATAGACCTAAATGGTTTCCATTTAATATATTAATTCATGAAATGCTTGCTGATGATCATGGCGAAGGAGTACATAACCACTTATTCCCCTTTGTAACTATCATTTTAAGAGATGGGTATTGGGAAACATTAAAAAGTGGAAGACACTGGAGACCTCCTGGATATATAGGTTTTAGATCAGCAAACACTCATCATAGAGTAGATTTAAAGCCTGGTACAAAACCACTTACACTTTTCTTATCAGGACCATTTGGTTTAAGAAAAGGACCTAGATCTGAATATGGAATTGATTTTAACACTAAATTAAAGTGATACAAAAATTTTTTAACTTGGTAGTTAACACATCTGGCCAAAGACTATACGAAATTACTAAAGAAACAATTATATGGATAGAAAAAAACAATTTTACTGATGGAATGTTAAATATGAGTATTCAACATACTAGCGCATCACTCATTGTTCAAGAAAACGCAGACCCAGACGTGCAAAAAGATTTAATTAATTATTTTGATAAACTTGTTCCTATGAATGAAAATTTGTATATTCACAAGTCTGAAGGAAAAGATGATATGCCAGCACATATAAAGTCTGCATTAACTAATAATCAAATTTCATTAAGTGTAAGAAATTCAAAGTTAGTCTTGGGAACCTGGCAAGGAATATATTTATTCGAACACAGATTAAATGATCACAAAAGAACTGTTATTCATCATTATATCGGGAATTAAAAGGGTAACATTAGACTTCACAAATTATGTTGGTTATTTATAATTCATTAAGGTTAAATCAAATATTCAAATTTTTTTAAGATAATAAGTTTCTTTTAAGTTTTCATATCGAGTAATTGATGTATAAGAGCATCAAAATATGACTAATACTATTCGAAACATTACAATCATTGCCCACGTTGATCATGGAAAAACAACTATGATTGATTCATTAATGAAACAAAGTGGTTCATTTAGAGAAAATGAAATTATAGATGAAAGATTAATGGATTCTGGAGAATTAGAAAAAGAGAGAGGAATTACAATTTTGGCAAAACCTGCATCAATTAATTGGCAAGGTTCAAGAATAAATATTATAGATACTCCAGGACACAGAGATTTTGCAGCTGAAGTTGAGCGTGTTTTAAGTATGGCAGATGGCGCTTTATTACTTATAGATTCTGCAGAAGGAGTTATGCCCCAAACAAAATTTGTACTGTCCAAAGCCCTTAAACAAGGACTTAAACCAATTGTAGTAATTAATAAATTAGATAAATCAGATCAAAGAGCTGAAGAAGTTTTGAATGAAACCTTTGATTTATTTGTAAGCCTAGATGCAAATGAAGAACAGTTAGATTTTCACGTTATATATGCTAGTGGAAGATCTGGTTGGGCTAGTAAAGAAATAGAAGGTTCAAGAAAAAATCTTCATCCACTATTAGATTTAATTATTGAACATGTAAAACCAGCAAATTTTGATAAAACAAAACCTTTTGCAATGTTGTCTACTCTTTTGTATGCAGATACTTTTTTAGGAAGAAGTTTAGTTGGAAGGATATCACAAGGAACTGCGAAAGCTAATCAAAGAGTTAAAGCAATTAATCTACAGAATAAAAAAGTTGACGAAGGCAGGTTAACAAAAATTTTTAGATATGAGGGAACTAAAAAAGTTTCAATTGAGGTTGGTGAGGCTGGCGATATTGTTGTAATTGCTGGATTAGAAAAAGCAAATGTTGCTGATACTATCTGTGATATTGATGTAAATGAACCTATACCTGCAACACCAATAGATCCACCTACTATGTCTATTAAAATTACAGTGAATAGTTCACCGCTTTCTGGAACAGAGGGAAAAAAATTAACAAGCACTCAAATTAGAGATCGTTTAATATTAGAAGCTCAAAATAACGTCGGTATTACTTTTTCGGAAAATGAAAATAAAGATGCATTTGAAATTAGTGGTAGAGGCGAATTAATGCTTGAAATTTTACTGACACAAATGAGACGTGAAGGTTTCGAAATGACAGTAAGTCCTCCAAAGGTTTTATTTAGAAAAGATAAAAATGGAAACAAACTTGAACCCATTGAAGAAATTACAATGGATTTAGATGAAGAATATTCTTCAAAAGTAATCGACTCAATTAATAGAAGAAAAGGAAAACTTATTGATCTTAAAGATACAGGTAAAAATAAAAAAAGATTAGTTTTTCATGCTCCAACAAGAGGTTTAATGGGTTATACAAGTAGTTTTTTAACATTAACAAAAGGAAATGGAGTTATTAATAGATTATTTCATTCTTACGGTAAATACGAAGGTGATATGGAAGGAAGAAGAAACGGTGCATTAATCTCAATGGAAAACGGAAAAGCTGTTGCTTTTGCAATATTTAACTTACAGGCAAGAGGTGAAATGTTTGTTACTCACAATGATCCTGTTTACGTTGGAATGATAGTAGGGCTTGCACCTAAAGCTGGAGATTTACAAATTAATGTTATGAAAGGGAAAAAATTAACCAATATGAGAACTCAAGGGACTGATGAAAATGTTGTACTAACCCCGGTGAGAAAAATGTCAATTGCAGAACAACTAAGTATATTAAATACTGATGAAGCTTTAGAAATTACTCCTAAATCTTGTAGGTTGAGAAAAGCTATACTCAACCCTCATGAAAGAAAAAAAAATGAGAAAGTAATAGCTAAATCTTTTACTTAGTTAATAACTAAACGGAATTATTTTTTAAATAAATGAAAAACTTTACAGAACTAAATCTTAATCCATCTTTAATGAGATCAATAACAAGAATGCATTTTAAAATTCCTACACCAATTCAGGCACAAGCCATTCCCCATGCACTTATTGGTAAAGACATATTGGGAACAGCTCAAACTGGCACGGGTAAAACACTTTGCTATGGAATTGCTTGCATTAATAATCTTCTAAATAATAGGAGTGGCAACGCTCTTATCATATGTCCAACGCGTGAGCTAGCAGTTCAAGTTGAAGATGTTCTTAAGGGATTAATAGAAAATACAATGAATATCAAATCCGCTGTACTTATTGGTGGAGAATCAATGCAAAAACAATTGAGGCAACTACAAAAATCCCCACGACTAATTATTGGAACTCCCGGACGTCTTAACGATCACTTAAAAAGGAAAAGTCTAAGATTACATCAATCTTTTTTTTTAGTTCTTGATGAAACAGATCGAATGTTAGATATGGGTTTTACTCCTCAAATTGAACAGATACTAAAATTTATACCAAAAAAACATCAAACATTATTATTTTCAGCAACTTTGCCTCAAAATATTCTTAATATGACTGAAAGATATTTAAATGACCCGATAAGAATAAAAGTTGGATCAACAACAGCGCCTAT
>CACLFM010000023.1 GCA_902606115.1 uncultured Pelagibacteraceae bacterium | reverse complement strand
TTTTTTCAATTTTTTTATGCTCAAATTTAGATGACTTTAATAAATTAATTACATAAAATATCTCACTAAAATTATCTGAACCTAAGACAGTTGGTACATTATTACTTTTTATTTTGATGTCCAACTTTTTACCATTATCTCCTAGAACAATCTTAGAATCTTGAATTTCTATTATGCATAAAGGTTTTGCTGGTATAAAATCTAATTTTAATTCATTTGGGTATTTTTTTTTGATATTTAAATATTTTGTATCATTTCTATTAATTAATTTTGTAAAGTAATCTTTTTTTAAAAAAAAAATATTTTCTTCTTTGATATTTTTAATTTGATTATTAATTATTTTATTTTTTTCTTTTGAAAGTCCACTGACATATATATGTTTAACGCTAAATAAGTTTCCATTTATAAAATTATAATTATTAGTAGAAGTTAAAAATACTATTAAAAGACTATAAAAAATAAATTTATATTTTTTATCTTTTAATAGATGCATCTTCTATTATCCAGTTTATTAAAGATTTAAAATCTATGCCTTTATGAGCAGCTATTTCTGGAACCAATGATAAGTTGGTCATTCCAGGCTGAGTATTAAGTTCTAATAAATAAAATTTGTTTTTATAAAATTTAAAATCAGATCTTGTTACTCCCCTGCAACCTAATAACTTGTGGGCTTTTAATGCAATTTTATTTACTTTTTCGCAATTTTTTTTACTAAGATCTACAGGAATTATGTGTTCTGTTTTTGCATTTGTTTGATATTTTGCTTTGTAATCATAAAACTTTCTTTTTGGTCTAAGTTCTATTGCTCCTAATTTTTTATTTCCCATAATTGCAACTTGAATTTCTCTTCCAGGAATAAATTTTTCAACAAGAAACTCATTATAGTTTTTCATTTTTTTAAGATTTGCTGATAAAGATAATTTATCACTGCATATAAATACATCTAAACTAGATCCTTCATTAATTGGTTTAATAACAACTGGATAGCCTAGATGATTTTTAATTTTTGCAAAATTTATGTTTTTAGAGACGTTTTTAATCTTTAGGTAAGAAGGAGTTAATATTCTATTTTTTAAGAAAATTTTTTTTGATATCTCTTTATCCATTGCTGACATCGATGAAATGACACCTGAGTGCGTATATCTTATTTCTAATGTTTCTAAAATCGATTGGATATAACCATCTTCACCAAATCTACCATGTAAAGCATTAAATATTATATCTGGTTTAAAATTTTTAATTGTTTTCAAAAAATTATGACAAGGATCACAGAACTTAACTTTATGTATTTTTTTAATTGATTTGATAACAGCTTTAGCTGATTTAAGACTTATAGGACGTTCTTTGGAATACCCACCTCCTAAAATTAAAATCCTTTTTTTTTTCAATTAACTATCTCCAATTCTAATTCAAGAGATATACCGGTTTTAACTTTTACTTTATCTTTGACAAAATTAATTAAATTATACATATTTTCATAAGATGCATTTTTAGAATTTATAAAAAAATTACTATGCTTATCTGAAATTTTTGCGTCTCCGAAACTTATTTTGTTATCTACACTTTCCCTAATGAGCTCCCAAACTTTTTTTTCTGTTTGAGCTTTTGGATTTTTAAATGTGCTACCCCCGGTTTTTACTCTTAAGGGTTGTGAATTTTCTTTTTTTTGCTTAAAATTGTTTATTGTATCCTCTATCTCTTTTCTATCTTTTTTAAAAGTTTTAAAAGAAGCGCTCAAAAAAATCAAATTTTTTGGAAGATTTGATTTTCTATATTCGAAGTTAATATTCTTTGAATGAATTGTATATACTTTACCATTATAGTCCATAACCTGTACCGAGAGCAAAACATCTTTAAACTCTTTGCCAAAACAACCTGAGTTCATCCTGATACCACCTCCTACTGATCCGGGTATACACGATAGAAATTCCAGACCACTTAAATGATTATTGGCCGCAAAATCTGAAACATTCTTATCTAAGATTGAGCAACCAGCAATAATGATGTTATCTTTCATTAAAGATATTTTGTTAAAATTTTTACCTAATTTGATAAAAATTCGATTTTGAATATTTTCTGATATCAATAAGTTTGAACCTGCGCCTAATAGAAAAAAATCATTATCATTTTTTTTCAAATATATCAGAAATTCTCTTAACTCAGCTAATGTTTCTGGAACAAAGAAAATTTTTGCATTTCCACCAATATTAAGCCAAGTATGATTCTTTAAATTATAATTTAATCTTATTTTACCTTTAATTTTATTTGCAAAAGTATCCAGGTCTTTCAACATCATTTTTTCATTAAGTTAGGCAATTGTTTGATCCAATTTGATATAGATCCAGCTCCCATACCAATTGCTATTTTTTCATAATCTAAATATTGTTTTAAAAATTTTGCTAATTCATATTGATTGTTTACCAGAAATACTTGTACTTTAGATTTCTTCGCAATTTGCTCTGCAAATTTATCATAATTTAAATTTATTTTTAAGTTTTCTCCTGCTTTATAAATAGGACATAGAATTACGTAATTTGCTTTTTTAAAAGATGAACAAAACTCTTCTTTCAAATCATTTAATCTAGAAATTCGATGTGGCTGAAAAATACATATAATTTTCTTTTCTCTATAACTGTTTCTAACTCCATTTAATACTTCGCTAATTTCTGTTGGGTGATGGGCATAATCATCATAAATATTTGAACCATTGTAATTAAATATTTTATTAAATCTTCTTTCAACACCTTTGAAATTTTTTAAGCTATCTTTAAGAATATTTGGAGAAATACCTATAAAATAAGAAACTGCTATCGCTGCTGTTGCATTTTTTATATTATGTGTGCCAATTAAAGGAATTTCAAATTTTCTTATAATTTTCATTTTTTTATTTGGTAATTTCATCTCAATATCGAAGAAAGATTTATTATTATAGAATAGAACATTCTTAATTTTGAAATTTGAATTTGTATTGAATCCATAAGTGAGAATATTTTTGATTTTGCTTTTTTTACAAATATCTCTAATATTTTTATCATCTATACAAACAAATGTTCTACCAAAAGACGGTACTTTAAGCATAAATTTTATAAAATGTTTTTTCAAGTCATCTAAAGATTGGTAATAATCCATGTGCTCTCTGTCAATATTAGTTATAACTGCATAAGTTGATGGAACTTTCACAAAACTACCATCAGATTCATCTGACTCTAAAATACTCCATTCACTTTTTCCTAGTTTAGCTGAGTTTTCTAATGAATTAATCACACCACCATTTATAATAGTTGGATCTAATTTGGCTCTTGCAAAAATAGAAGCAATCAATGAAGTGGTAGTAGTTTTTCCATGAGATCCGGAAACTACAATATTTTTTTTTAGCGAACTTATGTGCGCTAACATATCTCCCCTTTTATATATTGGTAAATTTTTTCTTTTTGCTTCTCTAATCTCTAAATTGTTATATTTAATTGCAGAAGAAACTACTAGAATTGTTGCCTTTTGTATATTTGACTTATCGTGTCCTAAATAAATTTTGATATTATTTTTTTTTAATCTTTCTATATTTTTATTAATAGACTTATCGCTTCCCTGAATTTTAAAACCTAAGCCTCTCATTATCAAGGCTAACCCGCTCATACCTATACCGCCTATTCCTACAAAATGTATTATTTCTGATTTAGCTAAATTG
>CACLFM010000022.1 GCA_902606115.1 uncultured Pelagibacteraceae bacterium | reverse complement strand
AGGTTCTAATCTAATAGGACTTGGCGCAAGGGATACGCTTAGGCTAGAAGCTGGACTTTGCTTATATGGTCATGACATAAACGAAGAAACTAGTCCAATCGAAGCTAATCTTAAATGGGCAATATCAAAAAATAGAGTTAGTGATAATTTTCCAGGAGTTGAAAAAATTAAAAGTCAGTTAAATAATGGTGTTAAAAAATTAAGAGTCGGAATAAAGCCAAATTCAAAAATAATAGCTAGAGAGTTCACTAAAATTTTTGACAAATCAAATAATGAGATTGGAACAATCACAAGTGGCACATTCGGACCTAGTGTGAAGGCACCAATTGCAATGGGCTATGTTTCAAACGAATTTTCAAAAGATGATACAGAAATATTTTTAGAAGTAAGAGGGAAAAAAATTTCTGCAAACGTTTGCAAGTTACCTTTTTATAAAAAAAGCTATGTGAAAGGATCAATCAATGTCTGAGGTAAAATATTCGAAAGAACATGAATGGATTAAAGTAGAGGGAGACATAGCAATTATAGGAATAACGCAACATGCAACTGAAATGCTAGGTGATATAGTATTCGCAGAATTGCCTGAGAAAGGCTCAAGCGTAACTAAAGATGGTACAGCTGGTGTTGTAGAGTCTACCAAAGCAGCAAGCGATGTTTATACACCAGTAAGTGGAGAAATTACAGACACAAACCAATCAATAGTAGATGATCCATCTAGAATTAACCAGGACCCAGAAGGTACAGCTTGGTTTTTTAAAATTAAGTTAAAGGATAAATCAGAAATGGATAGTTTAATGAACAAAGAAGAATATGATAAATTTGCAAAGGAGACATCAACATAATGTTACCAAACTCAGAAAAAGATTTTTTAAAAAGACATATTGGACCTTCCAAAGAAGACCAATCAAAAATGTTAAAAGAATTAAATTACCAATCACTAGACGATTTAATTGACAACACTGTCCCAGAAAAAATAAAGTTTAAAGGCGAATTAAATATCGGCGAATCAAATTCGGAATACGAAGCGTTGAGAAAATTAAAAGCAATATCAAAAAAAAATCAAGTTTACTCAAATTTTATTGGTATGGGTTATTATGGAACGTATACACCTTATGTAATTTTAAGAAATGTATTAGAAAATCCAGGTTGGTATACCTCATACACACCTTATCAGCCAGAGGTAGCCCAAGGAAGACTTGAGATGTTATTGAACTTTCAGCAAATGATCGTTGACTTTACAGGAATGGATATTGCTAATGCTTCTTTATTAGATGAAGGTACAGCAGCGGCAGAGGCTATGGGTCTAAGTCACAGATTAAATAAAAAAGATAGTAATTTAGTTTTTGTATCTGAGGATTGCCACCCTCAAACAATAAATGTAATTCAAACTAGAGCTGAACCAATGGGTTTAAAAGTTTTGGTAGGTAAAGAAGACGAAGTTTTAGAGCATTTAAAGGAAGATTTAGTTTGTGGAATTTTACAATATCCTGGAACCTTAGGAGATATTAAGGATCCAAGTGAAGCAATTAGCAAAATTCACAAAAAGAATGGGAAGGCTATATTAGCTTGTGATCTGTTGGTATTAGCAAAATTAAAAACACCAAGAGAACTTGGTGCCGATATAGCAGTTGGAAGCTCTCAAAGATTTGGTATTCCAATGGGATATGGGGGTCCACACGCAGCTTTTTTTGCAACAAAAGATGAGTACAAAAGGTCAATGCCTGGAAGAATTGTAGGTGTATCAGTTGATAGACATGGTAATAAGGCATATAGATTATCTTTACAAACTAGAGAGCAACACATAAGAAGGGATAAGGCAACAAGCAATATTTGCACTGCCCAAGCTCTATTAGCAATTGTATCAGCAGCATACTCTATTTATCATGGCCCTGATGGAATTAAGAATATTTCGGAAAGAGTGTCCCAATTAGCAAAAAGTTTTGCTGATAAAATAAAACAGTCTGGATACCAGATTTATTCCGATTACTTCTTTGATACTGTTACAATTATTACTAAAGAAAAGACTGACCAAATTTATAAAAATGCTTTAAATCAAAAAGTTAATATACGAAAAGTAAATTCTGAAATGCTTGCTGTTTCTTTTGATGAAAGAAAAAATGTTTATAGAGTAAATCAGTTATTAAAAATTTTTAATGCTGCAGAATCAATTAAAAAAGAAGATCCATCAGTAAGTTTACCTAATCTTCCAAAAGACTTATTAAGAACTTCAAAATATTTAGAACATCCAGTTTTCAACTCATATCATTCTGAAACTGAAATGCTTAGATATCTAAAAAAGTTAGAAGATAAAGATATCGCCTTGAATAGAACAATGATTGCACTTGGCTCATGTACAATGAAGCTAAATGCTGCCGCTGAGATGATTCCAATTTCATGGAAAGAATTTGCAGAACCTCATCCATTTGTTCCGATTGAACAAATGGAAGGATTTAGAGACTTATTTACTGATCTAAAAAATTGGCTGCGATCCATAACTGGTTTTTCAGGTGTTTCTCTGCAACCTAATGCAGGAGCTCAGGGTGAATATGCAGGTTTAATGGTTATTCGAAAGTATCATTTAGATAGAGGTGAAGCGAATCGAAATATATGTTTAATTCCAAGTTCAGCACATGGCACTAATCCAGCAAGCGCACAAATGGTAGGAATGAAAGTGGTTGTTGTTAATTGTGATAAAGAAGGAAATGTTGATTTCGATGATTTAAAGAAAAAAGCAGATCAACATTCTGAAAACCTCGGTGCATTAATGGTAACTTACCCATCTACTCATGGAGTATTCGAAGAAAAAATAATCGATATTTGTGATTTAGTTCATAATCATGGTGGTCAGGTGTACATGGATGGTGCAAATTTGAATGCATTGGTAGGTATTGCTAAACCAGGAAATTTTGGTCCAGACGTTTGTCATATTAATTTACATAAAACATTTTGTATTCCTCATGGTGGAGGAGGGCCTGGAATGGGACCCATTGCTTGTAAAAGACATTTGCAAGTTTACCTTCCGAACCATCCAGTAATAAAAGATTGTGGACCAACATCTGGAATTGGAGCAGTTTCTGCAGCTCCGTGGGGAAGTTCAAGCATTTTATCAATCTCTTGGATGTACATTAAAATGATGGGTTCAGCAGGATTAAAGCTTGCTACTCAAGTTGCAATATTAAATGCAAATTATATAGCCCATAGATTAAAAGATCACTTTCCAATTTTGTATAAAGGGTCAAATGGCAATGTTGCACACGAATGTATTATTGATATAAGAAATATTAAATCAGAGACAGGAGTAACCGAAGAAGATATTGCAAAAAGATTAATTGATTTTGGTTTTCATGCACCGACTATGTCCTGGCCTGTAGCTGGTACTATGATGATAGAGCCAACTGAAAGTGAAAATTTAAGAGAGATAAATAGATTCTGCGACACGCTTATTAAGATTAAATCTGAAATTGATAAGATAAAATCTGGTAAATTTGATAAAATAGATAATCCTAT
This sequence comes from uncultured Pelagibacteraceae bacterium, assembly GCA_902606115.1. Classification (GTDB taxonomy): domain Bacteria; phylum Pseudomonadota; class Alphaproteobacteria; order Pelagibacterales; family Pelagibacteraceae; genus Pelagibacter. The sequence goes on along the minus strand of CACLFM010000022.1, from coordinate 387 downwards.
AAAAAATGCACCTCACACAGACTTAGAACTTTCATCTGATGAGTGGAGCCATAAATATACTCGTGAAGAGGCAGCCTATCCATCAAAATATTTAAAGAGCGATAAATTTTGGCCACCGGTTGCTAGAGTTGACAACGTTTATGGAGATAAAAATATATTCTGTACTTGCCCAAGCATGGATGAATTTAAAGAAGACGCAGCTTAAAATTAATGAAAATTGCAGTTATTGGCTCAGGCATCTCGGGACTAAGTGCTGCATATTATTTATCAAAAAAATATAAAGTTGATTTATTTGAAAAAGAAGAACGCTTTGGAGGGCACTCTCATACAATTGATATTAAATTAGACGAAGATACAAAAAAAATTCTTGCAGACATTGGTTTTATT
>CACLFM010000021.1 GCA_902606115.1 uncultured Pelagibacteraceae bacterium | reverse complement strand
TGTAATCCTCGGAGGTTTTGGTGGCACAGATCAGGTGTCTAAATCTAGCAATGAAGAACAAAAACCAGTCAAAAGCGGTAACTCAGATGATGCTGCTTTTCTAATGAAGAATGCATCATCAGTAATTATAGTCCCAGGCTATGGAATGGCTGTTGCTCAGGCACAGCATGCTTTACGAGAAATGGTAGATACTTTAAAGAAAAATGGCATTAAAGTTTCATACGCGATTCATCCTGTTGCAGGAAGAATGCCAGGGCATATGAATGTACTACTAGCCGAGGCCAATGTTCCTTATGACGAAGTTTTTGAATTAGAGGAAATTAATAATGATTTTTCCAATTGTGATGTCGCTTATGTTATTGGTGCAAACGATGTCACAAATCCAGTGGCAAAAACCGATCCACAAAGTCCAATCTACGGTATGCCGATTTTAGATGTTGAGAAAGCAAAGTCAGTGTTATTTGTAAAAAGAAGTCTATCTCCAGGTTATGCAGGAGTAGACAATGATCTCTTTTACAGAGAAAATACTTTAATGTTATTTGCTGATGCAAAAAAAATGACTGAAGATATTATAAAAAGTTTTTAGAAGTGACTCAAATTTACTGTGATATTGCTGACATAAAAACTATCAAAAGATTTTCAAAAAAAAAAATTGTAAAAGGGTTCACCACCAATCCCAGTCTAATGAGAAAGGCTGGAGCTAAAAATTATGAGTTATACTCAAAAGAAATTTTAAAAGTTTGTAAAAAAAAACCTATATCTTTTGAGGTATTTGCAGATGATTACAAAAACATTATAGACCAAGCATTTAAAATAAAATCTTGGGGTAAAAATATTTATGTTAAAATACCAGTAGAAAACTCAAAGGGAATTTTTATGGGTAAAGTTATCAGAGAATTAAGTAAAAATAATATTAAAATGAATATTACAGCTGTTTACTCTTATAAACAAACTAAAAAAATATTAAGTCAAATTAAAAAAAAAACAAATGTGATCATATCTATTTTTGCTGGAAGGGCTAGCGATGTAGGTAAAGATCCAATACCAGAAATAAAAAAAAGTATATTTAGAGCGAAAAAATATCCAAATGTAAAAATACTTTGGGCGAGCGTAAGAGAGCCATATAATTATATACACGCCTCACAACTTGGTTGTCATATAATAACAATACCACCAATTATTATTTCAAAAATTGAAAAATTTGGGAAATCATTTAAAAGTTTAACGAACGATACAGTTAAAACGTTTTTAATCGATAGTAAAAAATCAAAATTCAAATTCTAAAGATTGGTTGCGGGGGACGGATTTGAACCGCCGACCTTCAGGTTATGAGCCTGACGAGCTACCAGACTGCTCCACCCCGCGATATTAAATTCTATTCTTTAACTTGTTAAGTTTTTTTACTCTTTTAATATTTTCTTGAAGAATTCTTTTTTTTTTTTCAGATGGCTTTTCATAATTAGATTTAAGTTTTACGATTTTAAAAAAACCATCTCTTTGAAGTTTTCTTTTCAAAACTCTCAAAGCTTGCTCCACATTATTGTCTTTTACATCTATTTTAATAACATCCTCCAAAAAGCGTAGTAACTATCATCTAAAGAAAATTATGTCTATTATTTTTTTATTGGGATTGTATGTTTTGTTTTTGGGCTTTTTCTTTAAGTTTTCTCTCTTTATTTATGCGTCTTTCTGCTTTCTCAAGAGCTTCTGATAAATCTCTTTGTGTGAATAAATTTATAGCAACTGGATCTTTAGCATTCAAACTATTAAAATTCCAGTAGCTTTTATTTCTAATCGCAACCACAGAGTTTTTTGTAATACCGACAAGCTTTGCAATTTGAGAGTCTTTTAATTTAGAATGATTTTTTATTAACCATAATACTGAGTCTGGCTTATCTTGTCTCTTAGACAAGGGAACATATTTTTTTAATTTTTTTTCAGTTTCTTTAACCTCTATGTCGTAATTTGTAATTTTAAGAGGTCTATCTTTATCTTTACTAGATAAATCAATTTCTTCTCTTGTTAATTGGCCTGAAGTTATAGGATTATAAGGCTTAATTCCTTTTGCTACCTCTCCATCAGCAATACCTTGAACTTCTATTTCATGCAAATTACAAAAACTTGCAATTTGTTTGAATGTTAAGGTTGTATTTTCAACAAGCCACGCTGCTGTTGCCATAGGCATTAATGGTGACGTATTCATAATTAAGATTATTTCTTTGTTTCTGATTTAAAGTTTTGAAATTTTTTATTAAATTTACTTACTCTACCTTTATCTAAGATTTTTTGCTTTCCACCTGTCCATGCGGAATGAGACTTAGGATCTATCTCAAGTTTTAGCACATCACCTTCGTTACCCCACGTGGACCTTGTCTCAAATTTTGTACCATCTGTCATCTCAACTTCTATTTTATGATAGTTAGGATGAATATTTTTTTTCATAGCGAATTTATAGCAAAAGATTATTATAAAACAATTAAAAGATACAAATTTTTTTGTTTAAATCACTACTTATTCTCTCATTTGATGCTTTAATACTAATTTTAGTAAATTTTTTTAAATCAAAATTATCAACTATTCCTCCGGCTTCTTTTATTAAAATTGTTCCTGCTGCTATATCCCACAAATTTACATTTTTATGCAAACAGCCATCAAATCTTCCTGAGGATACGTAGGCTAAATCTAGAGCAGCACTACCGGTATTTCTTATTAAGAAATTTTCAGGAATATTCTTTCTAAAGTTCACTGCGTAAAGACAATCAGAAATCTTACTTTTTTTTGAAACTCTTATGCTTTTATTATTTAAATATGAACCGCCATTCTTTTCGGAATAAAATATTTCATCTTTTATTGGATCATATATGACACCTGCAATAATTTCACTATCAACTAACAGAGCTATTGATATACAAAAATGTGGAATTCCATTTAAAAAATTCGTGGTGCCATCGATCGGATCAACTATCCAAAAATTCTCTTTGTCTTTATTTTCAATAAAACCACTTTCTTCAGTAAGAATTGAAAAATTTTTCTTTGATTTTTCTAGTTCATTAATAATTATTTCTTCTGCCTTTCTGTCAGCATTTGTAACAAAATTATTTGGCCCCTTTAAAGAAACTTGTAATTTTTCCACTTCACCAAAATCTCTTATTAATATTTTAGAAGCCTTTTCAGATGCCTTGATCATAAGATTTAAATTAGGGGAAATAGAATTCATAACTATATCTTTTTTATATATTCTAGTTTTCTTGTATCCAAAATTATATCATCACCAGACTCTATAAACGGGGGTACTTGAATATTCATACCATTTTCAAGAGTGGCAGGCTTATAAGAGGAAGAAACAGTTTGGCCTTTTAGACTAGCATCTGTGATTTTTATTTTACAAGTTATTTGATTAGGCAGTTCAAGTGATATTGCTGAGTCATTGTAAAAGCTTATTGATACTTCTAAATTTTCAGTTAGCAATTTTCCTTTTTCTCCAACTATATCTTTTTTAATTTCAATTTGTTCAAACGACTTAGGTTCCATAAAAAAATAATTATTTTCGTCTTCGTATAGATAGTTATATTTGCTCTCTTCTAGTGATGCCTTTTCTACGGTTTCACTTGATCTAAATCTTTCATTTAATTTGGTATTTTTATTTATGCTTTTCATTTCAACTTGTGCAAATGCACCCCCTTTACCTGGCTTTACATGTTGAGTTTTAAGAACTTCCCACAAATCATTTTTATACTCTAAAAGCATTCCAACTCTTATTTCACTAACGTTAATTTTCATTTAAACTCTTTTATAGCTTGTATTGGTTTTATTTTTTTATTTTTCCAAATGTAGCCTGAGATAGCTAAAAAGTTAGCGTTATTCAACAGTAGTTTTTGATAATTACTTGAGTTAATACCTCCAATAG
>CACLFM010000020.1 GCA_902606115.1 uncultured Pelagibacteraceae bacterium | reverse complement strand
TGTAGGTTTACCAACAGAAACAGTTTACGGATTAGCGGCCAATGCTTATTCAAACAAAGCAGTTTTGAAAATATTTAAATTAAAAAAGAGACCAAGAAATAATCCACTAATAGTTCATTATCATAGTTTAGAGATGCTAAAAAAAGATTGTATCGTTAATAAAAATTTTTTAAATCTATACAATAAGTTTTGTCCGGGTCCACTAACATTAATTTTGAAACTAAAAAAAAGTAGTAAAGTTTCAAAATTTGTTACAAATAAAAAGAATACTTTAGCAATTAGGTTTCCCTCACACCCGATTGCTATTAAACTTTTAAAAATATTGAAATATCCATTGGCTGCACCAAGTGCAAATATCTCATCTAGGCTTAGTCCAGTAACAAAAAAACATGTGGAGGAGGAATTTGGTAAGAACGTAAAATATGTCATTGAAGGTGGTAATTCTAAAATAGGACTAGAGTCGACAATAATAAATTTAACTTCACGTCCAGAAATTCTTAGACTAGGTAGCTTAGAAATTAGTAAATTAAGCAAGACTTTAAATTCTAAATTAAAATTTAAAAAAAGAAGTTCTTTAAAAGTGCCTGGTCAAAATAGTTTACATTATTCTCCTGGCATACCATTAAGAATGAACTGTAAAAAGGCTAATTCTAATGAGGCATTTATACTGGTTAAAAAAAGAAATAAAGATGATAAGAATTTTTTTTATTTGACTAAAAATGGAAATTTAACAGAAGCAGCAAAAAATTTATATTCAATTTTGAGAACAGTTAAAAAAAAAGGATATAAAAAAATTGCTGTTGAAAAAATTAGTAACAAAGGTATTGGATTAGCAATTAACGATCGTTTACAAAAAGCTTCAACAAAATAATCATGAAAAACCTAGTAAGTGTAAATAATTTATCAAAAAAATTTTCGTCTTTTAAAGCGGTTAAGGAAATTAACTTCAATATAAACGAAAATGAAATACTTGGTTTACTTGGTCCAAATGGTTGTGGCAAAACTACAACGATTGGGATGATGCTAGGTTTATTAAAACCAACAAGTGGTGAAGTAATAATTAATGGTCTAAATGTAGAAAAAAATAGAATTGAATTATTGAAAAAGATGAATTTTATTTCTCCTTATATTGAATTACCAAAAAAACTAACTGTAAGAGAAAATCTATTGGTTTATGGAAAATTGTATTCTGTAGAAAAAATTAAAAATAGAATTGATTATCTCACTGAAACATTAAGACTAAATGAATTCATAAATAAGAAAACTGGAGAACTTTCTTCAGGTCAAAAAAACAGGGTTAGTCTTGCAAAAGCAGTTATTAATGATCCTGATATTTTATTATTGGATGAGCCTACGGCTTCACTAGATCCAGAAACTGGGGATTTTGTAAGAACATTTATAGAAAAATTATCTTCTGAAAAGAAAATGTCTATTTTATTAGCTTCACACAATATGGATGAAGTTAAAAGACTTTGTAAAAGCATACTAATGATGAAAGATGGAGAAATCATAGATAGAGGTACTCCATCTGAAATGATAATAAAACACGGCAAAAAAAACTTAGAGGAAGTTTTTTTAAAACTTAATAGAGTTAAAAATGAGTTATAATAGAATTTTAGGACTATTTTTAAGACACTTTTATTTGATTAAGAGTTCTTTCCCAAGGATCCTTGATTTAATTTATTGGCCGACAATCCAAATAATTCTTTGGGGCTTTATATCAAAATTTTTTACAATTTATAGTGACTACTACAACAATACCGTTGGAGTAATACTAAGTTGTGCAATTCTTTATGATTTTTTATTTAGGTCTAGCATAAGTTTTAACATGCTTTTTTTAGAAGAAATTTGGAGTAGAAACTTTACAAATTTATTTATAGCTCCGCTTAGAATTAGTGAAATAATTATATCTTTAGTTTTAACTGCACTTTTAAGGACTTTGATAGGGTTAGTTCCTGCTATTTTAATAACTTCTCCATTATTCGGTATATCTATCTTAGATCTTGGGGCGCCGCTTTTTTTATTGTTTTTTAGTCTATACGCATTTGGAATTACTTTAGGATTATTTGTTTCAGCAGGGTTACTGAGATATGGTCCAGCATTTGAAAATATAGCATGGTCATCTTTATTTCTATTAGCTCCTTTGGGATGTATTTATTACCCTATTGAAATTTTGCCTGAATTTTTTCAAACTGTAGCAAAATTTTTGCCTTTGGTTTATATTTTTGAAGAAGCTAGATCAATTTTAGTAAATAACGTTGTAGATTATTCAAACATAAAGTCTGCTATTTATTTAAATATCTTTTATTTATGTTTGGGAATTTCCTTATTTTACTATTCTTTTAGTAAAGCGCGTGATAAAGGGACATTAATTAATATTGGTGAATAATTTGGCGCGCTCGCAAGGAGTCGAACCCTGAACCTCCAGAGCCGAAATCTGGCGCTCTATCCAGTTGAGCTACGAGCGCATAAAGTATTAATATAGTAATTTATGAAAAAAATCATTAATTTATTAGCTGAAATTGACGATAATGGTTTGAGAGTTGATCAATTTATAAATAAGTATGAGCAAAGCTTAAGTAGGTCAAAGATCAAGAATTTAATAATTAAAAAAAACTTAAGTATAAACGATGAACTTAGCAACGACCCTTCAAAAAAAGTTAAAATTAATGATAAAATCAACCTAATAATTCCTGAGCCCGAGGATATAGATTTAAAACCATTCAATTATAAAATTGATATAATTTATGAAGATAATGATTTAATTGTCATTAATAAAAAAGCAGATATTTCAATGCACCCAGGCGCAGGTAACAAAGATAAAACACTTGTAAATGCCTTAATAAATTACAATAAAAAATTATCAAATATAAACGGAGAACTTAGACCAGGTATTGTTCACAGGATAGATAAAGATACCTCTGGGTTGGTAGTTGTTGCAAAAAATAATTTTGTGCACGAAAATTTATCAAACCAATTCAGTGAACATTCTGTAGATAGACAATATCAAACTTTAATATGGGGAAAACTAAGACCAAGTAAAGGTAAAATAGAAACTTTAATAACCAGAAGTTCAAAAAATAGACAGTTGATGTCAGTAAGTTTGTCTAAAGGTAAAAAGTCAATAACAAATTATAAAACACTCGAGATATTTGAAAAAGACACAATTCCTACATTTAGTCTGGTTGAATGTAAATTAGAAACTGGAAGGACCCATCAAATAAGAGTGCATATGAGCTATAAAGGTAACAATATAGTTGGAGATCAAAAATATAAAAAAAAATTTAAAAAAATAAAAAATGTAAATAAGGAATTAGAAAATAAAATCATAAACTTAAATAGACAATTTTTACATGCTAGTAATTTAGGATTTACTCACCCTATTAATAATAAAAGAATGAATTTTGTGTCTAAATTACCAAATGATTTAGAAAATATTCTAAAAAGTCTAAGAAAATCTTAAAAATTAATATATTGTAAAATTAAAAAAATTAATTAAATAAGTCTTACAAATGAGTAGTTCAACATTCAAATACCCTGCTTTAGCCAATGAAGGTGGTCTATCTTTATACTTAGAGCAAATCAAAAAATTTCCTATGCTTGATGCTGAAGAGGAATATATGCTTGCTAAAAATTGGAAAAATACTGGTAACGTTAAATCTGCGGAAAAATTAGTTACAAGTCACCTGCGATTAGTTGCTAAAATTGCAATGGGATATAAAGGATATGGTTTACCTTTAAACGAAATAATATCGGAAGGTAATGTTGGTTTAATGCAAGCAGTTAAAAAATTTGAACCTGAAAAAGGTTTTAGACTAGCAACATATGCTATGTGGTGGATAAAAGCTTCTATACAGGAATATATTTTAAGATCATGGAGCTTGGTTAAAATGGGTACAACAACAGCTCAAAAAAAACTTTTCTTTAATTTAAAAAAACTAAAAAATCAGATTGCTCCTAGAAACGAAGGAGATCTAAAAAATGA
>CACLFM010000019.1 GCA_902606115.1 uncultured Pelagibacteraceae bacterium | reverse complement strand
CATCGCTCTTGGCGTTGAAAGTAAAGATATTAAATTAAAACATATGTATGAGAGCTCTTCTTCAACTATAAAAGATCTTAATATAGATTCGAAATATTACAAAAAAAAAAAAACATTCCTTTTGAATTATAAAAATCAAAATTTATTTTCTGAAATTTCTGTACAGCAAAAAAATATAGATCAATACATGCTCCAAAAAAAAATCCAAGAAATTGATTTTTTAAAAATTGACACTGAAGGTTCTGAATTTGAAATATTATCCGGAGCAAAAATAAGAATTAAGGATATAAAACTAATTTTATTTGAACATCACTATCATGATATGATAAAAAAAGATTATACGTTTAGTGACGTTCATGATCTTTTAAAAAAAAATAATTTTGAACAGATATATAAAGCAAAAATGCCTTTTAGAAAAACATTTGAATACATATATAAAAATAAGACTTATTAATCTTTACTTTCTAAAAAATTAATTATATTAAAAAAATGTAAGTGAAAAAAAAAGCTCTTATTTTTGGTATTACAGGTCAAGATGGATCTTATCTTGCAGAGTTTTTGTTAAAAAAAAAGTATTCTGTTCATGGGGTAAAAAGAAGATCATCATCAATTAATACATTGAGAATAGATCATATTTACCAAGATCCACATGTTAAATCTAGAAATTTTTTTTTACATTATGGAGATATAACTGACTCCACATCTGTCTCAAAAATTATTGAGAAAATAAAACCAAATGAAATATACAACTTAGCTGCTCAATCGCATGTTGCGGTTTCTTTTGAAGTTCCTGAGTATACTGCAAATGCAGATGCTCTCGGTGCTTTAAGAATTTTAGAAGCAATAAAATTTCATAAATTGGAAAAAAAAACAAAGTTTTACCAAGCAGGTACTTCAGAAATGTACGGAAAGGTACAGGAGTCACCCCAAAATGAAAAAACTAATTTTTATCCATTAAGTCCATATGGTGTTGCGAAATTATATGCTCATTGGATAACAAAAAATTATAGAGAAGCTTATAGTATATTTGGTTCTAACGGAATATTATTTAATCATGAAAGCCCAAGAAGAGGAGAGACGTTTGTAACTAAAAAAATAATTAGAGCCCTAGTAAGAATAAAAATGGGTAAGCAAAAAAATCTTTTTTTAGGAAATCTAGACTCAAAAAGAGATTGGGGGCATGCTAGAGATTATGTTGAAGCAATGTGGAAAATATTACAACAAAAAGAACCTGACGATTATGTTATTGCCACTGGAAAACAATTAAGCATTAGACAATTTATCAATTTGGTATCCAAAAAATTAAATATGAATATTGTCTGGAGAGGAAAAGGGCTTAAAGAAAAAGGTTACGACACATTAGCAAAAAAAAATATAATACAAGTAGATAAAAATTATATTAGACCTCTAGATGTTAATACACTTTTAGGTAATGCTAGCAAAGCCAGAAAAAAACTTTCCTGGAAACCCAAAACAAACATCAGCCAGCTTATTGAAGAGATGATTTCAGAAGAAGTGAAAATTGTAAATGCTGAATAATAAAGCAAAAATTTTTATTGCAGGGCATAAAGGCATGGTCGGCTCCTGTATATGTAAAAAATTAAAACAAAATGGCTATTCAAACCTATTACTTGTAGATAAAAAAAAGCTTAACTTATTGGATCAAATTAAAGTATATGAATACTTAAGAAAGGCCAAGCCAAATTTAGTAATAATAGCAGCTGCAAAAGTTGGAGGAATACTTGCAAATTCTAAATTCAAGGAAAAATTTTTGTATGAAAATTTACAAATTCAAAACAATTTAATACATGGTTCATATTTAGCGAATATAAAAAATCTAATTTTTTTAGGGTCAAGTTGCATATACCCAAAAAATTGCAAACAGCCAATTAAAGAAGAATATCTCATGTCTGGCAAATTGGAGAAGACAAACGATGCTTATGCGATAGCAAAAATTGCAGGAATTTATATGTGTGAAAATTATTCTAAGAGCTATAATTTAAACTATAAAAGTTTAATGCCACCTAATATCTATGGTCCAGGCGATAATTATAATTTACAAACTTCTCATTTTTTTCCAGCATTAATCAAAAAAATTACCACTGCCAAAAAAAAAAATAAAAAATCTATTATTTTATGGGGCACAGGAAATGCTAAAAGAGAATTAATGTTTGTTGAAGATTTTGCTGACGCGTTAATTTTCTTCATGAATAGAAAAATAAAGGAACCATTTTTAAATATTGGAACTGGCAAAAGTTATCCAATTCATTGGTTTGCTAAATTTATAATGAGGAAAATTGGAGTAAAATTAAAATTAAAATTTGATAGAAGTAAGCCTGACGGAATGCCAAAAAAATGCCTAGATATATCATTAGCAAAAAAATATGGCTGGAGACCCCAGAATAATTTAGATGAAGGTTTTGAAATAACCTATAAAGACTTCCAAAAAAATTATTAAAATCAGCTAAAATTAAATATTTACAACTTTTTATAATACAGTATAAGTCCTTTGCCTGGTGATTATTGCGAAGGTGTAATACCCGATCCCATTCCGAACTCGGAAGTCAAGCCCTTCTGCGCCGATGGTACTTTGTCTTAAGACATGGGAGAGTAGGACGTTGCCAGGCTAAAATATTATGAAAATAAAAAGTTCCCTTAAGTCACTAAAAAAAAGAGACCTTAACTCAAAAATGGTAAAGAGAAGAGGAAGAGTTTACATAATAAATAAAAAAAATCCTAAATTTAAAGCAAGACAAAAATAGATTGATGGATAATGACAATCACAAAAAAACATGGGAAAACTTTACAAAATTTGTTCTTTGGGGGACAATAACAGTTATTGCTATATTAATAGTCTTAGCTATTGTTTTGGTATAAAATCAAAAATAAATGATAATAGGTTCTGTCTGCGAAAACATAGCTACTGAAAAGAGAATTTCAGTAACCCCAGATAATGTTAAAAAATTCGTTTCTAATGGTTTTAAAGTATACCTTGAGAAAAATTACGGTAGTCACCTTGATATAGATGATGAAAAATTTTCAGAAAATGGTGCTGAATTTTTTAGCGACAAAGAAAAAATTATAAAAGATTCTAATATATTATTACAACTAAACCTACCAAATGAAAAAGACTTAAAAAATTTAGCTCCAAATAAAAATTTAATAGGAGTTTTTGATCCGATTAATAATAAAGATAGTATCTCTAAGCTTGCTAAAAATAATATTAATGTTTTTTCACTAGAATTGCTTCCAAGAATAACAAGAGCACAATCAATGGATATATTATCATCACAAGCAAATCTCGCTGGTTATAAAGCAGTTATTGATGCGTTCTCTTTCTTTAATAAAGCAATACCAATGATGATGACTGCTGCTGGTACAATTCCAGCTGCTAAGGTACTTGTGGTAGGTGCTGGAGTTGCTGGATTACAGGCCATAGCAACAGCAAAAAGAATGGGAGCAATTGTGTTTGCAACCGATGTCAGAATGGCATCAAAGGAACAAGTTGAAAGTTTAGGGGGTAAGTTCTTAGTAGTTGAAGGTTCAGAAAATTTAGAGACATCTGGAGGATATGCAAAGGAAGCTTCTGAAGAATTTAAAAAAAAACAAGAAGACTTGTTAAAAGAAACTTTAAAAAAAATTGATATTATTATTTGCACAGCTTTAATACCAGGTAAAAAGGCTCCAATAATAGTTAAAAGTGATATGATAGATGTTATGCAAAAAGGATCAATTATTTATGATCTAGCTGCATCTCAAGGGGGAAATACAGAATTTACAAAAGCAGACGAAATAGTCGATGTAAAGGGTATAAAGATTTTAGGAGATAGTAATTTATTAAATAAACTTCCTATATCTGCGTCGAATTTATACTCTAAAAACTTACTGAACTTTGTGATAAATTTGTATGATAAGGAGAATAAGAAAATTAATATCAACTTAGAAGATGAAATTATAAAAAAAACTTTAGTGAAATAATATGGAAATAGATCCTTTTGTATTTAGATTGAGTATTTTTATTCTATCAATATTTGTTGGTTATTACGTTGTGTGGAGTGTTACCCCTTCTCTTCATACGCCTCTAATGTCAGTAACTAATGCAATTTCATCAGTAATTATAGTTGGAGCTATAATTGCTGCGTTAGCTGGAAATAATGAAACGATTTTTAATGAAGCAAGCATATTTGGATTTTTAGCAATAATTTTAGCTGCAGTAAATATTTTTGGTGGATTTTTAGTTACCCAAAGAATGTTAGCTATGTATAAAAAGAAGAAAAAATAATGATATCAACAAATTTACAAGCTTTATTTTACCTTATTTCTGGAGTGTTATTTATTCTTGCACT
>CACLFM010000018.1 GCA_902606115.1 uncultured Pelagibacteraceae bacterium | reverse complement strand
GCAGCATATGGATTAGTTCTAGCTATTTTAGAAAATAATGATCAATCCTTTTTAAAAAAATCAGCTAGTGATTTAATTGAATCTAGACCAACTGCTATTAATTTAAAGTGGGCAGTAGACAGAATGATAAGCAAATTATCAGGTGTTAATAGTAATAAAATTTTAGAGATAGCTACCAATGAAGCAAAAGAAATTTGTGAAGAAGATATTAAGTTTTGTGAGAATATAGGTTTAAATGGTCTTAAAATAATCGAGGATATCTATAATAAAAAAAAAGATACTGTAAATATTCTTACACATTGTAATGCAGGATGGCTCGCAACTATTAATTGGGGAACAGCAACTTCTCCAATATATCATGCGCATAAAAAAGGTATCCCAGTCCACGTCTGGGCAGATGAAACTAGACCAAGAAATCAAGGTGCAAATATCACTTCTTATGAATTAAACGAGGAAGGAATTAATAATACAATCATTGCAGATAATACTGGTGGTATTTTAATGCAAAGAGGAGAAGTAGATATGTGTATTGTTGGGACTGATAGGACTCTAGCAAATGGTGATGTTTGTAATAAAGTTGGGACTTATCTTAAAGCATTAGCCGCCCATGATAATAAAATTCCTTTTTACGTAGCTCTTCCAAGTTCGACAATTGACTGGAATATAAAAGATCACAAAGAAATACCTATTGAGGAGAGAAATTCTGAAGAACTATCTCACATAGAAGGTTTTGACAGTGAGGGAAATTTAAAAAAAATACAAATATATCCAAAGAAAAGTAAAGCAATGAATTTAGCTTTTGATGTAACTCCAGCAAAATATGTGACTGGATTAATTACTGAAAAAGGTATTAGTGAAGCATCTACAGAGGGATTAAAAAAACTATTCAAATGAAAAATTTAGAAAAAAGAAAAGAAGTAATTAAATATTCAATTAAACTTAATACTATGAACTTATCTCCTTTAAGATCTGGAAATATCTCTGTAAAAAGTATCGAAAATAGTGTTGAAGGTTTTTTAATAACTCCTTCAGGGAAAAAATACGATACACTCAAAGAGGAGGATATAGTTTTTGTATCTAATGATGGAAATCACGATACAAACTTAAAACCATCTTCTGAATGGAAATTTCATAAAGATATTTATTTAAAAAAAACAGATGCAAAAGCAATAGTACATGCTCATTCTCCACACGCAACAGCTGTATCTGCTCATGGTAAAGATATTCCTGCTTTTCATTATATGATCGCTTTAGCAGGTGGCGATAGTATCAAATGTGCTAAGTACGCAACTTTTGGTACACAAGAACTGTCTGACAATATTATTTATGCATTAGAAAATAGAAAAGCGTGTCTAATGTCAAATCATGGACAAGTTGCATTTGGAGAAAATTTAGAAAGTGCTTTTGAGTTGGCTGAAGAATTAGAAAATATTTGTCATCAATACATAAATACAATAAGGTTAGGAGTTCCTAAAATTCTTTCATCATGTGAGATGGATGTAATATTAGAAAAAGTAAAAAATTATAAAAAAGGATAATTTTTATGACAAAAGTAGGGGAGCACGTCACTTTTGATATTATTGGTACTCAACAAGAGTTTGAACCAAAATTCTACGAGAAATTAGTTTATAAAATTGCTAAAAAAGCAAAAGTAGTTGTTTTAGAAATCTCCAAATATAAGTTTGAACCACAAGGATTTACTTTAGTAGCATTATTAGCAGAGTCTCATATTAGTTTTCACACTTTCCCAGAAAAAGGTATTATAAGTTTTGATTTTTTCACTTGTGGGAAGGTATCTCCATCTGTTGCATTAGATGTAATAAAAAAGGAAATTAAGCATACAAGAATTATTAAAAAAGAATTTAATAGAGATACGGTTGATTATTACGATGACATCTATAGTTCTCCAGGACTTAAGAAGTACTACATGGTTAAAAATATTCTCGAAGATTTTACCTCAAAAGTTGGTCAACATATTCAAATTTTAGACTTAGAACAATTTGGTAAAGCTCTATTTATAGACAATGAATTACAAGTAGCAGAGAAAGATGAGCATCTTTATAGCTCAACTTTTGTAAATTCTGGGTTAAAACTAAATCCAGAAAAGATTAATTCAGCTATAATCGGAGGAGGCGATGGAGGAGTTGCAAGGGAATGTATAAACCAAGGTTTTAATTATATTGATTGGTATGAACTTGACCCCCAAGTAGTTGATGTATGTGAAAAACATTTGGGCAAAGTTGGACAAAAAGCTACGAAAAAGAACTCCGTCAAATGTGTGTGGGGCGATGCATTTGAAAGTATAAAAAAAGTTGAAGATAATAAATATGACAAAATTTTTGTAGATTTAAATGATGATCAGTATTGCATTGATTTAGCTGCTAAAAATATCAAGTCACTAAAAAGAATTTTAAAACCTAATGGCACAATTACAGCTCAAGTTGGTAGTCAAGACAAAAAACCAAAACAAGTTGAAAAATGGTTAAACTTATTTAGAAAAAGTTTTGGAAATTCTTCTCTAGATAGAATTTATATTCCAAGCTTTGATTGTTCTTGGAATTTCGCATCATCATTAAACAAATAATTTCTTTTTTAATTCTAAAATTTATGAAATAATTAAATTTATATATTAGGAGGAAATATGAATATGATTAGAAAATTCAGCTTAGGAATATTGATAACTTTATTTTTATCATTATCTGCCAATGCTGATAAAATAAGAATTGGTACTGAAGGTGCTTATCCACCATGGAATTCAAAAGATGCCTCAGGTAAATTAATTGGATTTGAGGTTGAATTAGCTTGGACACTTTGCAGATATATTGGACAACAGTGTGAAATAGTCGAGCAAGATTGGGATGGTATGATACCGGCATTAATAATGAGAAAGTTTGATGCAATTATGGCTGGAATGTCGATTACTGATGAACGAAAAAAAGCCATTAATTTTTCACAAGGTTACGCAGATGAAGTAGCATCATTAGCAGTAATGAAAGGTTCAAATTTAGAAGGTATACAAACTTCTGAAGGTATAAATCTTACTATGAAGTCTGGAGCAGTTAAAAAAGATTTAAAAACTATTACAGGAGCCTTAGATGGTAAAACTGTTTGTGTGCAAACAGCCACTATTCACCAAAACTTTCTAGAGTCTGGTGATGTGGGTAAAGTAAAAGTTAGAACTTACAAGACTCAGGATGAGGTTAATTTAGATTTAGCATCTGGTAGATGTGACGTGGCTCTTGCTGCTGCTGTAGCCTTTACTGATTATGCAGAGAAATCTGGAAAACCAGTAGTACTTGTTGGGCCTACCTTCTCAGGAGGTGCTTTTGGAAATGGTGTAGGTGTTGGAATTAGAAAAGATGACGCTGAATTATTAAAAGCTTTTAATAGTGCGATTAATAAAGCTAGAAAAAATGGAGACATAAGCCGAATTGCAACTAAATGGTTTGGTTTCGACGCATCAATGTAAATATTTAATGATTGGCGACTATATTATATAGTCGCCTTTCAATATGGATATCTTAGCATTTGGAAATACTGGTTGGGGTGACGAATTATTTTTCGCAACACTAATGACAATTGCTGTTTCAATAACAGCTATGATCATAGGCTTCTGTTTCGCTCTAATTTTTACTCCGCTCAAATTATCTAAAAACAAATTTTTAAATTTTATTGGTAATTCTTACACAACAATAATTAGAGGTGTGCCAGAATTATTAGTCATTTATTTATTATTCTTTGGTGGGAGTGGTGCAGTTATGTATGTTGCTTCAATTTTTGGATATAACAAATATATTGAGATAAATGCATTTCTTACAGGCTCATTTGCAATTGGGATTATTTCAGGAGCATACTCAACAGAAGTTTTTAGAGGGGCTATTCAATCAATTGACAAAGGTCAATTTGAAGCCTCAAAAGTTTTAGGTTTAAAAAAACCTGTTCATTTTTTTAAAGTGATAATGCCCCAAATGTTAAGACTCGCTGTTCCTAACTTAAGTAATGTTTGGCAAATTACTTTAAAAGACACTTCATTAATTTCAGTTACAGGTTTGGTTGAAATTATGAGACAATCTTATATTGCAGCTGGATCCACAAGAGACCCATTATTCTTTTACTCTTTTGCAGCAGTTTTATACTTACTATTAACTTTCCTAAGTATGAAATTGATAAATAAATTAGAAATTAAATACAGGAGAGGTTACTAATGGATTTAGATTTGATGGTAAGTAGTTTCCCAAAGCTTTTAAATGCAACTTTAGTAACTTTAAAATTGTTATCTTTATCACTTATATTTGGACTTATACTTGGACTTTTTTTTGCAATTCTTAGATTAAATAAAAATATATTTGTAAATAGGTTTTCTTATGTTTATTCTTATATATTTAGAGGTACTCCTCTTTTGGTTCAAATATTTATTATATACTTTGGATTAGGACAGATAGAATTTTTAAGATCCTCTTTTTTATGGATTATTTTAAAAGAACCTTATTGGTGTGCAATAATTGCTTTTTCTCTTAATACAGGTGCTTATACTTCCGAAATTTTAAGGTCAGCATTTGAAACAATTAACAAGGGTTTCATAGAAGCTGGCGATAGTCTTGGTATTTCTAAAAAAATTATATTTTATAAAATTCAAATACCTATTGCCATAAGACAATCATTACCTGCTTATGGAAACGAGATTATATTAATGCTTAAAGGAACTTCATTAGCAAGCACTGTCACTCTTATGGATTTGACTGGAGTAGCAAAATATATAATTTCTACAACTTTTAAACCAATAGAAGTTTTTATAGTGGCTGGTGGAATTTATTTATTTATGACTTTTATTATACATAATTTTATCAGATATCTTGAGAAGAAGTATAGTTATTAATAACTAGTGTATTCCTTAATTTCTTTAATCTTAGAACCAGTTTGATTATTTATTTCAAGTTTTATTGAAGCTCTTTTGTCATTT
>CACLFM010000017.1 GCA_902606115.1 uncultured Pelagibacteraceae bacterium | reverse complement strand
AAATAAACATCATCGTTGACCAAAAATTTAACATTAAATATTTTACAAATTTTTTTTATTTTTTTCCCAATAATTAGCTTTTTTTTGAGATTTTCTCTCTTAAGCCTTAGTTGAAAAAAACTGACTTTTTTTTTTTTAAAAATACTTATTAAATCTGAATAAAAGGATTTTTTAATTTTTGAGGGTGAAATAAGATAAATAAATTTTTTTTTATTAATTTTCAAGATCTTTAGACCATTTTCCTTGAGCAGCCAATGCATTCATTTTTGCCCGGTGGTTAAAAATCTGTTGAGAGCCTTCCGAATTATGTATATCTTTTGACCAATATTTCAGGGCACTTTGTTGTAGGGCTCGTCCATACGAAAAGCTCATTATAAAGTCAGTGTCATTGTATTTATTTATTAAATCTAAATTTTCTGTTGCCTCTATTTCTGATTGACCACCAGATAAAAAAGCGATTCCTGGAACTTCTGAAGGAACAGAGTTTTTTAAGCATTTTAAAGTTAATTTCGCAACTTCCTCATTTGAAATTTTATCCTTAGATTTGTTACCAGATAGAATCATGTTGGGTTTAAGTAAAATTCCTTTTAAGTCAACCTTGTGTAAAATTAATTCTTCAAAACATTTTTTTATGACTTCTGAAGTTTTAGAAAAACATTCTCTTGATGAATGTTCACCATCCATCAATAATTCTGGTTCTACTATTGGAACCATATTAGTCTCTTGAACTAAGGCAGAATATCTAGCAAGTGCATGAGCATTTGATTGAATAGAAAGTTTACTAGGATAATTTTTAGATATACTATACACACCTCTCCATTTTGTAAATCTTGCACCAAGTTTATAATATTCTTTTAATCTTTCTCTCAGACCATCTAAGCCTTCGGTAATTTTTTCATTTGGTGAGCCTGCTAAAACTTTTGCACCTGTATCAACTTTAATACCTGGGGTAGAGCCCATTTCTGAAATTAATTCTGGTATCATTCTATTTTTGGATGTTTTTTGTCTTATTGTTTCGTCGTATAAAATTACACCACCTATATACTTTGTCATGCCTGATGCGCTGAATAGAGTTTCTCTAAATAATAATCTATTTTCCGGCGTAGATAGTATTTTTACACCTTCCAATCTTTTTGTCATAGTTCCGTTACTCTCATCAGCAGCCAAAATACCCCTGCCTTTTTCTAAAATTTTTAAAGCTATTTTATTTAGTTCTGACATATTAATTTAGTGCTTTTATACCAGGTAGTTCTTTTCCTTCAAGATATTCTAAAAATGCTCCACCAGCAGTTGAAACAAAGTTGAATTCTTTGATGGCATTAATTTCGTTAATTAATGCAATTGTATCTCCTCCGCCTACAACAGAATAAATTGATTTGTTTTTATTTTTTTTTATAATTGTTTTTGCAATTTCATAACTTCCATTCGCAAAGTTTGAATTTTCAAAATACCCAGCCGGACCGTTCCATAGCACTGTCTCACTATTTTGAATTATATTTTTAATTGAATCTATTGTTTTTGGTCCGATGTCTAAAATTAAATCATCTTCATCTATTTCGTTTAATTCCTTAACTTTTGATTTATCATTTAGATTTCTACCTACCAAAACATCTTTGGGAAAAGTAATAGAACAAGGATGTTGTTTTGATGTTTCAAATATTTCATCAATAATTTTTTCGCAATTTTTCTCTTTAATGGATTTTCCTATTTGATTTCCCTTATGACTAAGAATATTATTTGCCATCCCCCCAACAATAATAATATTGTTAAATTTAGGTATTAAATTTTTAATTATTCCAATTTTAGTAGAAATTTTTGATCCCCCAATTATACAAGTAATTGGTTTTTTAATTTCAGATGTAACTTTTTTTAAAGCACTTAGTTCCGCCTCAAATTGAAGTCCAGCAAAAGAGGGCAAAAACTTTGTGATTTTACTTACAGATGCATGAGATCTATGAGAACACGAAAATGCATCATTTACAAACAAATCAGCTAGCCCTGACAAATGTTTGGCAAACGAAGTATCATTTCTCTCCTCTTCCTCATAAAATCTAATATTTTCAAAAAAAATAATCTCATCACCTTTTTTTTTAAACAAATCTTCTTTTTTTAATTGAAGAATATCACTGCTAATTAATTTAATTTTTCTACCTATTTTTTTTTCCAAATTTTCACAAATTGGCTTCATAGATAGATCACTATTTTTTTTCCCCTTAGGACGTCCTACGTGAGAAACCACTATTATTTGAGAGTTTTTACCAAGTAAAAAATTAATCACTGGTAATATTTTATCAATTCTTGTTTGGTCTGTAATTATACCATTTTTAATGGGAACGTTTAAATCCAATCTTAACAAAACTTTTTTTTGATCTAAATTCTCTTGATCTTTAATATTCTTCATTAAATAATCTTGCGAAGATAATCTGCTATATCACACATTCTGTTAGAAAAGCCCCACTCGTTATCATACCAAGCTGATATTTTACCCATATTTTTTCCTACTACATTTGTCAGACTGGAATCAATAATTGATGATGCTGGATTATGATTGAAATCAATTGATACAAGTTTTTCTTGCGTTATTTGAAAAAACTTATTTTTATTATTTTGACTAAATTTCTGGAAAGCTAAATTTATTTTTTCAATACTTAGCTCTTTTTTTGACTGAAACACTAGCTCAACCAATGAAACATTGGGTGTTGGCACTCTCATCGCGACACCTTCTAGTTTCCCCTTAAGATCTGGTATAATTTCACCAATTGCTTTAGATGCTCCCGTTGAAGTTGGTACTATAGATTGGACGGCAGATCTCGCTCTTCTCGGATCTCTATGAGAATTATCAAGTATTCTTTGATCAGTTGTATATGAATGAATAGTAGTCATAAAACCTTTTTCAATTAAAAAACTGTTATTCAAAACATAGACGACCGGAGCCAAACAATTAGTAGTGCATGAAGCTGCAGAAATAATTTTGTCTTTATTTGAAATATTCTTATGGTTTACTCCATAGACTATGGTCTTGTCAGCATTTTTACACGGTGCTGACACAATTACCATTCTAGCTCCATTCTTAATATGCGAGATTAATTTATCTTTTGAATTGAATTTTCCTGTACACTCTAGAACTATATCAACATTATATTTATTCCAAAAAATATTGTTTAAATTAGTTTCCTGTGAATAGCTGATTTTATTTCCATTAATAATTAAATTATTTTTTTCTACAGACACTTTGCCTTTAAATTCTCCATGTATACTATCTCTTTTTATAAGACCACAAGCTGTATTAATATCTGTCTTATTATTAATATGATTTACTTTAAGTTGTTTATGGTTTTCCTCAAAAATAGATCGAAGAACCATTCTTCCAATTCTTCCTAATCCATTAATTCCGATTTTTGCTTTCACAGTTTTTCCTTAATTTTATTTACGATATTTTGTTCATTCAATTTAAAATAATCATAGATATCCTTATAAGGCGCACTTTTGCCAAAAACGTTAATTCCAAAAGTTAACCCATCATGTCCAGTATATTTTTTCCAATAATTAGTCTCTGAAGCCTCAATTGAAACTTTCAATACATTTTCTGTTAATATTTCTGATTTATAATTGCCACTCTGTAAATCAAAAATTTCATGGCACGGCATTGTTATAACCTTTGAATAAATATTATCTGTGGCTAATTTATGACTAATTTTGCATGCAAGTTCTACTTCTGAGCCACTTGAAATTAAAACCAAACTTAAATCATCTCCTGTTCTCATTATCTCATAAGCTCCTTTAGAGCATTGATTGATATCTAAATAATCTCTTCTAATTGGATTTGTTTTTTGTCTAGTTAAGGCAATCACACTCGGAGTATTTTTATTTTCAAGAGCCAACTGCCAACATTCAAACGTTTCTATCGTATCTGCTGGCCTAAAAACATTTAAATTTGGTATGGACCGCAACGCTGATAGTTGTTCAATTGGTTGATGAGTTGGTCCATCCTCACCAAGACCAATAGAGTCATGAGTGAAAATAAAAATAACTTTTTGACCCATCATAGCTGATAGTCTAATTGAAGGTTTGCAATAGTCGCTGAAAATTAAAAACGTCCCTCCATAAGGAATTAAATTACTATGTAAAGATATTCCATTCATTATTCCACACATCGCATGTTCTCTAACTCCATAATGAATGTAATTACCATCAAATTTTCCTGGCTTAATAATTTTGTGTATCTTTGTTTTAGTATTGTTCGAGCCAGCTAGATCAGCAGATCCACCAATAAGATTTGTTAATTTTGACACAATCTCGAGAAATTTTTCTGAAGATTTTCTGGTCGCCATTGGTTCTAAAGTCTTAACATAGTGTTTCTTGAATTCTTCAATTTCCTGATTTATTAAATCTGGAATTAAATTTTTCTTTATAGTTAGATCTTTAGAATTATAGCTTTCAGCTATTAAAGAAGCTTTATTACCTATCTCTCTCCATGCATTTAATACTTTTTCTGGGACTTCAAAAGGTTTATGTTTCCAATTTAACTTTTTTCTAACAAGTTTAATTTCATCCTGTCCCAATGGACTTCCATGAGCAGATGCTTTACCGGCTTTATTCGGAGAGCCATAACCTATTGTTGTTTTGCAAGATATAGCAATAGGTTTTTTTGAATTTTGGGCTTTTTTTAGTGCATTGAAAATTTGTTTTTCGTTATGTCCGTTTATATCTAAATAATTCCAACCGTAACTTTCAAATCTTTTTTTCGTGTTATCTGATACCGCCAAGTTTGTTGGTCCATCTATCGATATAGCATTATTATCAAACAACAAAATTAAATTCTTTAATTTCAAATGGCCTGCTAAACTTAAAGCTTCGTGGCTTATCCCTTCCATCAAGCAACCATCACCTGCTAAAACGTAAGTTTTATGATCAATAAATTTCTTCCCAATTTTGCTCTTTAATATTTCCTCAGCTAAAGCAAAACCAACTGCATTTGAAATTCCCTGACCAAGCGGTCCTGTTGTTGTCTCAATACCTGAGTTTGAATGATACTCAGGATGACCAGCACATATAGAATCTAGCTTTCTAAAATTTTTAATATCCTCCAAAGAGACACTTTTATATCCAGTTAGATAAAGCAAAGAATATAAAAGCATAGATCCATGTCCTGCAGATAAAATAAATCTATCTCTATTTATCCAACTTGGGTTTTTCGGATTAAATTTTAAAAAATTTTTAAATAAAACTGTTGCAACGTCAGCCATACCCATAGGCATTCCTGGATGCCCAGAATTTGCAGCCTCTACCGCGTCAATTGATAAAAATCTAATTGCGTTAGCTAATTGTTTATGTTCTACTTTCAATTGTTAACCTATCTAGACTAAGATGACTTAATTTAATAACATAATGTATATATGAATTACTTCAGTGAGAAAGAAAAAAAATTAGAAATTGCTCTCGACAAATTAAAAAAACTTAATTTGGTGGATGAAGAAGGTCTGAAAAATATAGAATTTTTATCTGATCAAAAAAATCAATTAGAAATTGAAAAAAAAGAACTCGAAAATAAACATCAAAATTTAATCAACGAACATCAAAAATTAAGGGAACAACTAAAGGTCATTAAAGATAAAAATTCTAAACATAAACTAGATCAATTAAAATTTAACGAGAAAATTGATGAATTAAATCAAGAAACAGATATTCTCTCAGATGAAATTGATAAATGGCAAATATAAATATTAAATTTAATAGAAAAGACTTTCTTTTGTCTTGCGATGATGGTCAAGAAGAACATTTAGAGGAATTAGCAAACCACCTTAGTAATA
>CACLFM010000016.1 GCA_902606115.1 uncultured Pelagibacteraceae bacterium | reverse complement strand
AACAATAAAATTATTGTTATTATTAGGTTTTCCTAATTAGCTATTTTAAACGTGAAATTTAAGAAGAGAAGTGTGGACGGTTAAGGTTACCAAAATTTGTCGTACACACTTCAACTACATATAAATTTATTCTTAGATTTATATGGAAGCTAGTGTGCGCCGTTTTTAAACTTGAGAGTTTGATCATGGCTCAGAACGTACGCTGGCGGCACGCCTAATACATGCAAGTCGAACGAAGTAGCAATACTTAGTGGCAGACGGGTGAGTAACATGTAGGTATCTTCCCTATGGTGAGGAATAACACGAGGAAACTTGTGCTAATACCTCATAAGTCTTTACAGAGAAAGCTTTATGCGCCATTGGATGAGCCTGCACTTGATTAGTTTGTTGGTGGGGTAATGGCCTACCAAGACAATGATCAATAGCTGATTTGAGAGGATGATCAGCCACATTGGGACTGAGACACGGCCCAAACTCCTACGGGAGGCAGCAGTAGGGAATCTTGCACAATGGGGGAAACCCTGATGCAGCGATGCCGCGTGAGTGAAGAAGGCCTTTGGGTTGTAAAGCTCTTTCGTCGGGGAAGAAAATGACTGTACCCGAATAAGAAGGTCCGGCTAACTTCGTGCCAGCAGCCGCGGTAATACGAAGGGACCTAGCGTAGTTCGGAATTACTGGGCTTAAAGAGTTCGTAGGTGGTTAAAAAAGTTGGTGGTGAAATCCCAGAGCTTAACTCTGGAACTGCCATCAAAACTTTTTAGCTAGAGTATGATAGAGGAAAGCAGAATTTCTAGTGTAGAGGTGAAATTCGTAGATATTAGAAAGAATACCAATTGCGAAGGCAGCTTTCTGGATCATTACTGACACTGAGGAACGAAAGCATGGGTAGCGAAGAGGATTAGATACCCTCGTAGTCCATGCCGTAAACGATGTGTGTTAGACGTTGGAAATTTATTTTCAGTGTCGCAGCGAAAGCAATAAACACACCGCCTGGGGAGTACGACCGCAAGGTTAAAACTCAAATGAATTGACGGGGACCCGCACAAGTAGTGGAGCATGTGGTTTAATTCGAAGATACGCGCAGAACCTTACCAACACTTGACATGTTCGTCGCGACTTTAAGAGATTAAAGTCTTCGGTTCGGCCGGACGAAACACAGGTGCTGCATGGCTGTCGTCAGCTCGTGTCGTGAGATGTTGGGTTAAGTCCCGCAACGAGCGCAACCCTCACTTTTAGTTGCCATCATTTAGTTGGGCACTCTGAAAGAACTGCCAGTGATAAGCTGGAGGAAGGTGGGGATGACGTCAAGTCCTCATGGCCCTTACGTGTTGGGCTACACACGTGCTACAATGGCATTTACAATAGGAAGCAAAACGGCGACGTTAAGCAAATCCTAAAAAAATGCCTCAGTTCGGATTGTACTCTGCAACTCGAGTACATGAAGCTGGAATTACTAGTAATCGCGGATCAGCGCGCCGCGGTGAATACGTTCCCGGGTCTTGTACACACCGCCCGTCACACCATGGGAGTTGGTTCTACCTTAAGGCAAAGGTTAAAATCTTTGACCACGGTATAGTCAGCGACTGGGGTGAAGTCGTAACAAGGTAGCCGTAGGGGAACCTGCGGCTGGATTACCTCCTTTCTAAGGATGAATAAAGTTTTAATTAATTTTATTCTAAATATTTAACAGGTTAATGTTGACCGTCCGCATTTCTCTTCTTAATTTTTTTGTGTTTCTCTTAAATACAATGAGGGCCGGTAGCTCAGTTGGTTAGAGCACACCCTTGATAAGGGTGGGGTCGATAGTTCGAGTCTATCTCGGCCCACCATACTTATCCGGGGGATTAGCTCAGCTGGGAGAGCGCCTGATTTGCATTCAGGAGGTCAGCGGTTCGATCCCGCTATCCTCCACCAAGAAACACTTAGCTATTTTATTTGTAAAATTTTAATAATTATCAATATCTATATCCGATTGTTCGAATAGATGAACAATCATGAATGTTCGAATAGATGAACATTTTAAAAAAATTTGATTCAAAACACAGAATTTTTTTCTGTGCATAAATCAAGCGTTTAAGGGCGTGTGGCGGATGCCTTGGCACTAAAAGACGATGAAGGACGTGGTATACTGCGAAAAGTTTCGGGGAACTGTATGCAAGTTTTGATCCGAAAATTTCCGAATGGGGAAACCCTACACTTTATGTGTAACTTTAAATTGAATACATAGATTTAAAGAGATAACCTGGAGAACTGAAACATCTAAGTAACCAGAGGAAAAGAAATCAATTGAGATTCCGTTAGTAGTGGCGAGCGAAAGCGGAACAGGCCAGTAATAAATTTAAGAAAATTTGAATAGTATGGAAATGCTAACCAAAGATGGTGATAGTCCAGTAGAAGTAATGCTTAAATTTGTTCTTGAGTAAAGCGGGACACGTGAAATCTTGCTCGAATATAGGGGGACCACCCTCTAAGCCTAAATACTCTTTAGTGACCGATAGTGAACTAGTACCGTGAGGGAAAGGTGAAAAGAACCCCTATTAGGGGAGTGAAATAGAACCTGAAACCGCATGCCTACAATCAGTCGAAGCTCTTTTTAGAGTGACGGCGTACCTTTTGTATAATGGGTCAGTGACTTAATTTATTAAGCGAGCTTAAGCCATCTAGGTGTAGGCGTAGCGAAAGCGAGTCTTAATAGGGCGATTAGTTTAATGAATTAGACCCGAAAACGAATGAGCTTACCATGAGCAGGTTGAATGCAAGGTAACACTTGCTGGAGGACCGAACCAGTTGACGTTGAAAAGTCTTTGGATGACTTGTGGTAAGGGGTGAAAGGCCAACCAAATTCGTAGATAGCTGGTTTTCCGCGAAAACTATTTAGGTAGTGCGATGGATAAATATATATTTAGAGGTAGAGCACTAAATGGGCTAGGGGGAAGAGATTCTTACCAAACCTAATAAAACTCCGAATGCTAAATATAGTTCTCCATCAGACAGACTGTGGGTGCTAAGGTCCATGGTCGAGAGGGAAAAAGCCCAGACCACCAGATAAGGTCCCCAAATTATGATTAAGTGTGAAAGGATGTGGAAATTCCTTAACAGCCGGGAGGTTGGCTTAGAAGCAGCCATCCTTTAAAGATAGCGTAACAGCTCACCGGTCTAATAGAGTTTCTGCGCCGAAGATGTAACGGGGCTAAAATCATATACCGAATCTGTGGGTTTATAAAATTTTCGAATTTTATAAGCGGTAGCGGAACGTTCTGTAAGCCTGTAAAGGAGTACCCGTGAGGGACTCTGGAGGTATCAGAAGTGCGAATGCTGACATAAGTAACGATAAATAAAGTGAAAAACTTTATCGCCGAAAATCCAAGGGTTTCTGCGCAAGGTTAATCCGCGCAGAGTTAGTCGGCCCCTAAGGCGAGGGCGAAAGCCGTAGTCGATGGAAATAAGGTTAATATTCCTTAACCAAGTGGTAGTGACGGATTTTGTAAGTTGTGAGTTCTTAATGGATTGAGCTTGCTGCGAAAAAGTCCCAGGAAATAGCTCCACTATTAGACCGTACCCTAAACCGACACAGGTGGATTAATAGAGTATATTTAGGCGCTTGAGAGAATGATGTTGAAGGAACTCGGCAAAATGCTTCTGTAACTTCGGAATAAAGAAGACCTTTTTATGGGCAACCATTTTAAGGTGGCACAAGCCAGGGAGAAGCGACTGTTTATCAAAAACACAGGGCTCTGCTAACACGTAAGTGGATGTATAGGGTCTGACGCCTGCCCGGTGCTGGAAGGTTAATGCGATGGGTGCAAGCTCATTTCTGAAGCCCCAGTAAACGGCGGCCGTAACTATAACGGTCCTAAGGTAGCGAAATTCCTTGTCGGGTAAGTTCCGACCTGCATGAATGGCGTAACGATTTCTCCGCTGTCTCCAACATCAACTCAGTGAAATTGAATTCTCCGTGAAGATGCGGAGTTCGCGTAGTTAGACGGAAAGACCCCGTGCACCTTTACTGCAACTTTACATTGGTGTTAGGAAAAACATATTTAGCATAGGAGGGAGACATTGAAGCAAAGGCGTCAGCTTTTGTGGAGTCACCAGTGAAATACCTCTTTTGTTTTTCTTGATATCTAACTGATTGCCGTCATCCGGCATCAAGACATTGTATGGTGGGTAGTTTGACTGGGGCGGTCGCCTCCCAAATAGTAACGGAGGCGTGCGAAGGTAAGCTCAGAACGGTCAGAAATCGTTCGTGGAGTGCAATGGCATAAGCTTGCCTGACTGTGAGACTGACAAGTCGAGCAGAGTCGAAAGACGGTCATAGTGATCCGGTGGTTCTGAGTGGAAGGGCCATCGCTCAACGGATAAAAGGTACGCCGGGGATAACAGGCTGATACTGCCCAAGAGCTCATATCGACGGCAGTGTTTGGCACCTCGATGTCGGCTCATCACATCCTGGGGCTGGAGCAGGTCCCAAGGGTTTGGCTGTTCGCCAATTAAAGTGGTACGTGAGCTGGGTTCAGAACGTCGTGAGACAGTTCGGTCCCTATCTGCTATGCGTGTAGAAGAATTGAGAGGAGCTGTCCCTAGTACGAGAGGACCGGGATGGACGTACCACTGGTGGACCGGTTGTAGCGCCAGCTGCAGTGCCGGGTAGCTAAGTACGGACGAGATAACTGCTGAAAGCATCTAAGCGGGAAACTCACCTCAAAACTAGTTCTTCCCATAGAGCCGTGGTAGACCACCACGTTGATAGGCTGGGTGTGGAAGCGCAGTAATGCGTGCAGCTGACCAGTACTAATAGCTCAATTGGCTTGATTTATGCACTGAAAAAAATTTAATTTGATATTGATCAACCAGTAAGTCGACCAAAGTTAGACAATCTTATATCCTTTTTTGACAATGGTATTTTTTTATTTTTGTTGATGTATGTAGATATTTTTTTAAAAACCTCATTTATTCCAGTTTCATAGATTTTTAATTTTTTAAAAGTATATGACATAGTGACAGCTGGGGCGTTATTTGCCAAAATTTTGTATTTTAGCATTTCTCTCGTCATAAATGTTAATATCTCATTTTGGTTTGCATAATTAAATTTGAATGAAGGTAAAGTATCAATTCCACCAACAGTTATATCTAAATTATTTTTAGTAGCCGCTTTTTTCCAAATTTTTTTAATTTTAAGACCAATTTGAATATTATTTTTGTTGATTTTATGCTTTTTTAAAAAACTCTAATGTTGCGTTAGCTGCTACAAAACCTATTTGTTCAGTCCACATTGTAGAGCTAATAAAAGTTTCATTAGCTTTATTCATGATTTTTTTTTTCCCAATTATAGCTGATATTGGGTAACCATTACCCATTGCTTTTCCAAATATCGCAAGATCGGGATTTACCCCTAATGTTAAATGAAGGCCCCCATAATTATTGTGAAAACCAGAAGTAATTTCATCAAAAATTAATATTAAATTATTTTTATTTGCAAGTGACCTGACTTTTTTAAGAAAATTTTTTTTTGGTTTTGAAAATTTCATCGGCTCCATAATAATAATTCCAATATTATTTTTTTTTACCAATATTTTTTTTAGAGAGCTAATATCATTGTAAAAAAACGGAAACATAGTTTTAGCAAAGTTTTTATTTACACCTAAAGCTTTTAATCCTGGTAAGAGTTGTTTATCAAGGTTTCCTGTGTTATTTAAGTTTGCTGATAAATACCAATCATGCCATCCATGATAACCACAAAAAGCAATGTTTTGTTTGTCTATATATGACCTAGCTAATCTTATTGCAACTAAACATGCTTCACCACCAGATTTGCAGAATTTAACCATTTCAGCCCAGCGATGTATATTTATTAGTTTTTTTGCTAGCTTAATTTCATCTTCCGAATTTAAAGTTGTTAGGTTAGCTTTATCAATGGCTAATTTTACTTTTTTATTCACATACTCATTGGCATAACCAAGAAGACATGCAGTTACACCCATCCCTGCGAAATCTAAATATTTTTTGTTCTCTAAATCCCAAATTTCACATCCTTTTGCTTTTAAAAAATAAGTGGGCCACAAATTCGGAGCAAACATTTCAGCTCTTTTAGACAAAAGCTGATTGCCTCCAGGTAATATTTTTTTTGCTTGTTTTAATAATCTTTGACCTTTATTCATATCTAAAAAATTTTATAATGTTTCATTATTTTTTCTATAATAAATAAATCTAATTTATCGTCTATTTCAAAAGATTTTGACTTAGTACTGATTATAGCCATTGTTTTTTTGTGGTAAAATGTTTTTTTTCTTAAAAAGGTCTTTACTTTTGACAAATAAAAATTTCCAGAATAATTAAATATTTTATCCAATTCTTGTCTATTAGAATGAAAAAACTTATAGTTTAATTTTTGTATAAAATTTTCTTTGTTTAACTTTACACAAAATTTCGGATGAC
Organism: uncultured Pelagibacteraceae bacterium; assembly: GCA_902606115.1. Classification (GTDB taxonomy): domain Bacteria; phylum Pseudomonadota; class Alphaproteobacteria; order Pelagibacterales; family Pelagibacteraceae; genus Pelagibacter. The sequence continues at coordinate 319 of CACLFM010000016.1, read as the reverse complement.
CTGAAATATTTTCTGCAACTGATACAATTGAATCAGCTCTATCAGAATTATTTTCTAATGTCTCTATAGCATTATTAATATCTTGATGCGATGTAAGTGGTGAAGTGGGCTCTAATAATAATACATAGTCAAAATGAATATTCTTACTAATATAGTATCTTAAAGTATGAATTATAACATCTGAAATTTTTGCGTTATCAGATGCTAAATATTTTGGTCTTATAAAAGGTATATCTACACCTAAGTCTACGCCTACTTTTTTAATTTTTTTACTATCTGTATTTAAAATTATTTGATCAATATATTTTGATTTTTTTAA
>CACLFM010000015.1 GCA_902606115.1 uncultured Pelagibacteraceae bacterium | reverse complement strand
CTTTCAAAAATTATATACCCTCATAAAAAATTTATTGTTCGAGAAAAATATTATGGCTTGTTTTATATTGAAATATCAAAATAATGCTAATAAAAGATAGATGAAAAAAATAGGTAAATTTAAAATTTCAGAAAAATCAAAAACTTTAGTTATTGCCGAAGTAGGTCAATCTCATCTTGGAAGTTTCTCAAAAGTTAATTCTATAATTAAAAAAATATCGAAAACCGGAGCTGACTTTATCAAATTTCAAACACACATAGCTAGTGAAGAGTCAACTAAAGACGAACCTTTTAGAGTTAAAAATAGACAATTTAAGAATAGAATTGATTATTGGAGAAAAATGGAATTCACATATAAACAATGGAAAAAAATTAAAAAAAATTGCGAGAAAAATAATATTTGTTTTCTTAGTTCTCCATTTTCAATTAAAGCTGTAAATTTACTGAACAAATTGAATGTAATAGGTTGGAAAATAGGTTCTGGAGAATTTTTTTCAACTAGCATGATTGACAAAATCATCAAAACAAAAAAACCTATTATAATTAGTACCGGATTATCGAAAATTTCTGAAATTAAGAAAATTGTGAAAAAGTTTAAAAAAAATAATTGCAATTTTATATTACTGCAATGCACAAGTCTTTATCCCTCTAAGCTAAAAGATATTGGTATTAATATTTTAGATCAATTTAAAAAAGAATTTAAATGCGAAGTAGGATTATCAGATCATTCTGGTTCTATTTATCCATCTATTTTTGCAATATGTAAAGGAGCTTCTGTTGTGGAAGTACATGTTGGTGATGTAAATGACAAAAATAATCCAGATAGTACTTCATCAATTAGTTTTAATGATCTAAAGGAATTGTGCCGTGCAAGAGATGAAATTAATATTATGAAAAATAATGATCAAAATAAGCTTAAATTGTCAAAAAGACTTTTTAGAATAAAGAAAATTTTCACAAAGAGCTGTGCAGTTAATAAATTTATGAAAAAAAACCGAATAATAAAAAAGGAGGATATAATTTTTAAAAAGCCTGGAATTGGAATACCTGAAAATAATTTAAATTATATAATTGGAAAAAAATTAATCAAAGATGTATACCCTAATAGAATACTTAAATTAAAAGATATTAAGTTATGAAAAAAAAAATAAAAGTTGCAGTGGTTATTAATAATAGAGCAAATTTTGCGAGAATAAGATCATTCTTAATTGAATCAAATAAAACTAAAAAGATTAAAATAGACCTAATATTAGCAGCCTCATCCTTGGTTGAAAAGTTTGGGGAGTTAGAGAAAATAATTAAAGAAGATAAATTAAAAATTTCAAAAAAATTATTCACCATAATTGATGGGGATAGACCTGTAACAATGGCAAAATCTACCGCTGTAGAGATAAGTGAGCTCTCAAACTTATTTGAAAATTCCAAGCCTGATTATGTTTTTGCAATTGCAGATAGATTTGAAACTCTTTCAGTTGCGATTGCTTCAAGTTATATGAATATTCCTTTAATACATTTGCAAGGAGGTGAAGTGACTGGATCAATTGATGAAAGTGTTAGACATGCAATTTCAAAGTTCGCAAATATTCACTTTCCTGCGACAAAGCTTGCAAGAAAAAATTTAATTAGAATGGGAGAAAATCCTGCAACAATTTTTAATTATGGATGTCCTTCTATAGATTTAGCAAAAAAAATAACAAAAAAAAGAAAAAACTTATACGATATATTGAACAAGTATAATTTTTCAAACCAAGAAAGTTTTAATCTAAAAAAAATAAATAAATATTTGGTTGTTGTTCAACATTCAGTTACTACTGAATATGAAAATACTAAAGAACATATTATAGAAACCATTAAAGCAATTTCAAAAATTGATTTGAACTGCATATGGCTGTGGCCAAATATTGATTCGGGGTCGGATATAATCTCAAAACAACTAAGAATATTTAGAGAAAAAAAATTATTGAATAAAGTTTTATTTATAAAAAATATAAAGCCTGAAGATTTTTTACATTTAATAAATAATAGTCTTTGTATTGTGGGTAATTCAAGTGCAGGTATTAGAGAATCTTCCTTTCTTGGAGTACCAAGCGTTAATATTGGTTTGAGACAAAACGGAAGAGAGAAAGCGAAAAATGTAAAAAACGTAGGTCATTTGAGTGAAAAAATAATTGAAAAAATCAAATTCCAAATAAAAAATGGTAAATATAAAAAGTCTTTTATTTATGGAAAAGGAAATACAGGAAAAAGAATATTGGGTAAGCTGCTTAAATATAAAATTAGTAGTACTCAAAAAACGTTAAGTTATGGAAAATAATAAATTAAAGATACATGAAAGAATTTTGAGAAATGAAGTTTTTTTTGTAGATAATAAATGGCCACATTTTGAAATATTATTTAACGATATTAAAAAGTTTTCACGGAATAAAAAAATTAAAAAGGTTTTATCTTTAGAAAGAGGATCACTTTACGGCAGTATAAGCCTTTTAGGTCCATATTTTTTTAACAAAAATTTTACTTCAATTGATTGTAGCTCAGATAAGATATATTCCAGAGGTTCATATAACAAGAAATTTGTTAATAATGATAAACTAATCAGAGTCCCTATAAATTTTCACATGAACTATAAAAAATTAAAATTAAATGAAAATTTTTATGACCTAATTATTATTCCAAATTTGATGCATCATATTTATGATCATAAACACTTGATTAAATCATGTAAGAAATTTTTAAAAAAAAATGGAATTTTATATATATTTGAGCCTACTATTAGAGAAATTCATCAGTCCCCAGATGATTTTTTTAGATTTACACCATATAGTCTAAAAAAACTATTTAATAATATAAAATTAAATAATATTAAATTTAAACTTAGTGGTGGTCCTTTTACAGCTGCTGCATACTGCTTAGATCAAGCTTCTCAATATTTGCCTATAAAAAAAAGAAAGACTTTTAAAAAAAAATTATTAATTGAGAATATAAGGTATTTTAAAAATTTGGATTGTAATTATAAGAAAAATCTAGTTAGAAAAAATACAATTTTTCCAATGAGTTTTTCTATATCAGCGAAAAAATAAATTGTACAAAAAAAAAAAAATTCTTTTGGTTGTTCTTGCAAGATCGGGCAGTAAAGGTATAAAAAATAAAAATCTGAAAAAAATTAACAATATTTCTCTGGTAGGTTTATCTGGAATAGTAGCCTCAAAAATAAAATACTTTGACCTAAAAATAATATCAACGGATAGCAATAAGATTGGTATAGTTGCTGAAAAATATGGTCTAAAATTTAAATTTAAAAGGCCCAAAAATATCTCTGGTTCAAAAATAGGGGATTTGACTGTATTAAAACACTCGTTAACTAAAATAGAGAAAGAAGAAAATAAGAAATTTGATTTCATTGTTTCGTTACCACCTACATCACCATTACGAAAAGTTAAAGATGTTGAAAATTGCATTAAAAAAATCATAAATGAAAAATTAGATGCTGTTTGGACAATCTCAAAGACTGATAAAAAATATCACCCCTATAAAGCGTTACGAATAAAAAAAAATAAATTGATTTATTTTTACAAATACGGTTATAAAATCAAATATAGACAGCAATTGGATCAAATGTATTACAGAAATGGTGCGTGTTATGTCTTTAGCAGAAAAAGTGTATTAAAAGAGGAGTTGCTACCTAGAAAAAGTAGCTTTGTTTTGTGTAATACTGAACAAGTGTCTATTGATGACGAAAACGATTTGAAAATTGCATCCCAAAGGGTTAAAAATTAATCTGCTTTTATAATATTTTTTATATTTAATTCGTTTGTACAGAATTTTTTAAAATAAAATATATTTAGAATTTTCCAATAATTTTCACGATTTATAGTCATTTTTTTTTTCAAATCTTTCAATAAATTTGAAAATTCTTCTCTTCTTTTTTTATTTAAAAATTTTGATGTCTCATTTGGAAAACCTGAAAAACCCTGTTTTTTGAATACTAGTTTTTTATCGAAATTTTTTATAAAAATTTTTTTTAAAATAAATTTTAAGGATAGATTTTTTTTTAATTTATTGTTAATTTTATAATCAATTGGTAAATTTATGACTTCTTGTATAACTGACTTGTTAATAAAAAAATTTCTGACTTCGACAGAATTTTCTCCAGCTAGCAAATGCCAGCTGATATTATGCACACCTACAGCTTGAACAAAGTAATCTGCAAATAGACTTGCTTGGATTTTAGCCTCTTGCTTACTCATAAAATTTCTATATCTTTTATAAGCTCTTAACCACAACTTATCAGAGTTCAATTTATAATCCGTTTTAATGTATTTACAAATCTTATTTTTATAACCAGAGTATGGTGAGGGATTTATTTTTTTTTTTTTCCAATTTGTACATTTGTATAATTTATACCCTCCAAATAATTCATCCACACCCCCTGCATTAAATACTATTTTACAATTATTTTTTTTCACAAATTGAAAACATTTATTTACACCTACTAAATCATGGGTCAAAAAAGGGATATTAAAAGAAGTATAAACTTTTTTAAGATCTAATGAGTATTTTTTCTCATTCATATTGATTTTAAATATTTTAGTTTTTAAATAATCTTTAAATAAATTTATTTTTTTTGCTATTGGATCTTTATTACCATGGTCTACAAACAAAAGCCCTTTTAATAATTTTGACTTATCTAAAAATTTTGATTGTAAACTACTATCTATTCCTCCACTAAATAAAGAAATAAATTTCTTATTGGGTAACATTTTATTTTTGGAATTTACAATAATTTTTTCAAAATGATTTACGAGATTTTGTAAATTAGATTTTTTGAATTTAAGATATTTTTTTTTATTTATCCAATTAATTGGGTCATCATAAGTATAAGAACTTAATTTGTCATTCGAAATGTTATAATTATAACTTTTACCAGGCAATAAGTATTTTATGTTTTTATAAATTGTTTTGTTATAAAATATTAAATGCCTCGTATCAAAATACTCTTTTAATTTATTTTCATTTAAATAATAATCTTTTGTAAACTTCAAAATTGAATTTAAATTTGAGGAACAAACAAAATATTTATTATTGTTATATATAAATAATTTTCTTTCACCCTGAACATCTGTAGCTAAAGAAATTGTATTATTTTTTTTATTAAATGTACAATATGCAAACATTCCATCTAAAAGTTTCGGAATTTTTTTTTCAGATGTATTGGAAAACAGATTTACTAATAATTCAGTATCATTATTAACATGCTTTAAACCAGCAAAATTGAGCAATTTTTTGTAATTATAAATTTCGCCATTGTAAGCAATATAATGCTTATTATTCCTTGATTTGTAAAGATCTTTGCCGGGTTTAATTTTTCCTATAATTGATAAAATGCTATTACCAATAAATAACCTATCTTTCAAAAAATATTGTTTTAAAGATTTATCAGGACCTCTTTTTTTAATCTCATTATAAGCCAGATTACATAATTTTTTATTAAGCTTCCCTTTCTTTGATAATATTAAAATTATTCCACACATAATAATATTTATTTTCTTAATATGTAAAGAAGACTTGTTGAAACTTTATATTTCTCTAAGTATAAGTTTGTCATATCAATTAGTTTTTTGTTATAAATTTTTTTATAATTTTTGACTCTCTTTCTAGTTCTAAAATATTCCAACAAATGATTAAAATCGTATTCTTGAATACCTGTTTTGACAAATGTTTTTAATTTTAGCTTTCTAAATAAAAAATCAGCACTTTTTTCGTTAAAATAATAATTATGTGAAACTCTGTAATCATATTTAAGAAAATCATTGTTAAGTATAAACTTATAGATATTGTCAAAATTTGGAATTCTAAATATTAAAAAACCATTTTTCTCAAGTTTTCCAATTAACGTTTTAACAAAATTCTGAACGTCAAACTTATGTTCAATCTCTCCCAAGGATAATATTATATCAAATTTTTCTTTACTTTTCTTTAATTGAGATAATGAGTTATAGTATTTATGATTTTTTGTTACATGATTTTGATAGATATAACTATCTAATCCTGCGGTCAATTTAGCATTTTTTTTTAGATAGTCTAAATTCGTTGCTGCTCCACAGCCGCTCTCCAAAATTTTTTTATTTTTAAAATTTATATAACATTGTATTTTTTTTAATTTAAATTTTTCTCTTGGTTTATTAAATGAATAATATTTACCAACAGAGTTTGATCCATCAAAAATTTTTCGAAATATTTTATTATCTTCTAAATTCTTATTTTTTTTTTCTAAAAACACTAAATCACAATTTTTGCATTGGAATATTTTTTTTTTATTTGTTGTCCATTTATTTTTTCCTGATCTTAGCCTATTATTCCAAATTAAAACTGTCTTATTTTTTTTACAAATTGGGCAATACATAATGATAAAATAATATTAATACATTATTCTTTAATTTTAAAAACAATAATTAAATGTCTTTTTTTTATTTATACCATTTTTGTAAACATCAAAATTGAAATAAATATTATTCTATTTAAAGCCTAAACTTCTTAATAAATATAACTCACCTCATTTCATGGGCCAACAGATAAAATCTTGTTATTTTTATAATCTATAAAATCAATAGATTTTAAAGGATAAGATTTTTCAACAGTTTTGTGACCACTAAACCTTGCAAAAGTTTTTTTCAAATCAAACAAATTTTCAACAAAATGCATATTGTAAGTTATCACTGTATCGGTTTTGCTACTTTCCTTTTTAATAATGATTTGCTCCTCTATTTTTTTGTGGATCAATATAATATGACATTTTTTTTTTGATATGATAAAAATAAACGAATCTAATTAACATAATTAACGTTCTTATTAGATCAATTTTATATATATATCCGTTATTAAGCTATTTATAATTTTATTAAACAAGATATAAGAATATTATATTTAAAAGAAATTTACAATTAATTTAATTTTTGTCGAATAAAAAAATAAATGAGTAGACCACTAGTATACGTATCTACAGGTTACTTCAGAAACTATAAATCAAAATCTATTATTGAGAAATTTAAAAAAAACAAATTAAACAATATCGAGTTATCTGGTGGTAAATTTTTAACAAAAAAAGAAATAAGAAATTTGAGATTATTCCTAGACAAATGTAAACTAAGAATTCATAATTATTTTCCTCCACCAAAAAATAAAGTTGTTATAAATCTTGCAAGCGATAATAAACAGGTAATTAAAAGAAGTTTAAATCAAATAAAAAAAAGCATAATTTTATCTAAAATTCTGAAAAATAAGTATTTTTCTTTTCATGCTGGTTTCAGGATGGATCCCCTTCCTAAAAATTTAGGAAAAAAATTTAGAAAAAATAAAATTATTAGTAAAAAAAGGGCTGAAAAAATTTTTTTAGGTAATTTAAAATATATAAACAAATTTTCTCGCAAACATAAAATAAAAATATTAATTGAAAATAATGTTATAAACAAAAAAAATTTAGCTATTTACGGTGAGAATCCTTTGCTTCTAACGAATCCAAAAGATATTTTGGGTTTTTTTAAAAAAGTCCCAAAAGATATAGGATTGCTTTTAGACTTGGGCCATTTGAAAGTTAGTGCTAAGACAGAAAGATTTAATCATGTTGATGGATTAAAAAAACTGAATTCTTTAGTTAAAGGATATCATATGAGTGACAATGGTGGGCTAGAGGACGAGAATAAAACTTTTGGAAAAAAAGCTTGGTTTATTAATGATTTGAAGAAAAATTTAGATTATTATACATTAGAAATATATACCAATAAACTAAGTAAAATTTTAAAAGTTAAAAGATTAGTTGAAAATTATTTATCAAATTAAAATTATAATTTATGAAAAAAAATAAAGTTGATATTATTATTCTGGGTGGAAGTGGCCTATTAGGAAAAAGCATTATAAAAAAATTTATAGTAAAAAAAAACAAAATACTTAACCTCGACATTAATAACATAAAAAAAAAATCAAAGTATTATTTCTTTGAAAGTTTTGATATGACATCTAAAGATCTTGATATTAATCTTAAAAAAATTTTCAAATTTTATTCAGTACCGAAAATCTATATTGATTGCAGTTATATAAACAGAGATCTTTTAATAGATATTGATTTTAATAAAATAACCAAAACAAAATTAAATAGAGTGCTAAATGACTGGCTTTCCTCTAGTATTGTAATCAGCTCTTATATATTAACTAAAATGAAAAAAAGTAAGATTGAATCAAGTGTAATATTAACAAGCTCCATATATGGTGTTGTAGCTCAAGACCCAAATGTTTATAAAAATACAAATATAAAAGAAAATATAGGCTACACTCTTGTTAAATCTGGAATAAATAATTTTGTAAAAAATGCTGCAACAATATACGGTCCTTACAATATAAGAGTTAACTCAATAAGTCCCGGTGGTATTAAAAATAAATATGATAAAAATTTTAATAATAAAATTTTTAAAAAAAATTATCTGAAAAAGGTTCCCCTTAAAAGGTTTGCAAACGCTGATGAAATAGCAAATATATATGAATTTATAGGTTCTAATAATAGTTCATATATTACGGGATTTAATTTGATAGCTGATGGTGGCTTCACTTTGACTTAATTTAACTTATATTTTAAAATTAGATCACAAATATAATCTATTTCTTTATTTTTAAGATTTACCGAGCTTGGCAAAGTTATGATTGTATCGGAAATTATTTTAGAATTATTATAATTTATTTTTTTATCTTTATATTTTTTATAAATTTTCATTTGCTGAGCGCTAAAAAAACCAGTTCTTATTTCTACACCTTTTTTATTTAAATAGTTAATTAAATCATTTCTTATAAATTTGTGATTCTTAATATTATCATTAATTTTAAAATAAGATAACCAATGTGAATTTTTTGTATATTTTTGGTCTTTTGGAAAAATTATATAATTCAATTCATTAAGCTTTTTTTTGTACCTTTTATGTATTTCGATTTTTCTTTTGATAAATTTATTAGCATTTTCTAATTGCGCACAACCAACAGCTGCTTGAATATTTGTTAATCTAAAATTAAAACCTATTTCGTCATGCCAATATTTTTTTGCTTGAGACATTCCATGATCCCTTAATTTTTTAGCTAAAACGTAATCTTTATATTTTTTAAAAATTACCATTCCTCCCTCTCCCGTTGAAATAGTTTTATTTCCAAAAAAACTAAAGGTGCCAAAATCTCCAAAATTTCCAACATGAATTTTTTTATATTTAGTTCCAAAACCCTCCGCGCAGTCTTCAATGATTTTTATATTATTTTTTTTACAAAAATTTAAAATTTTTTGGAGTTCAGGCGAGTTGCCGTATAAATGTACAAGTATTAGTGCTTTTGTTCTTCTGCTTACAACTTTTTTTAATGAGTCGAATGAAATGCAAAGAGTTTCTAGATCTACATCTGCAAGAACAGGTTTGCAATTAGAGTGAATTATTGAATTTATTGGTGATACAAAAGTATAATCTGGCACAATAATCTCATCGTTTTTTTTTAGCTTTAAAGTTGCTATAGCTAACTGCAATGCTGAAGTTCCACTACTGGTGGATAAGGAATAAGGACTTTTGACAAAATTTGAAAATTTTTTTTCAAACAAGTTTACGTATTTACCTCTTGAGGATATCCAACCAGACTTTATTGACTCAGTTATGTACTTTAATTCATTGCCCTTTAACAATGGTTCCGATTGTGGAATTTGTCTAAATCTTTTTTCACTTGCATAATCAATAACCTCTCTTTTATCATTTAATATAGGTACTATTTTGTATTTCGATATTTTATTTTGGAGATCAAGAAAATCGTGTTTTTCTTTAACGAAGATAAATTTTTTTAATTTTACTTTATTAACTTTATTAGATAATTTTAGATTATTTAGTAAAGATCTTCTTATATCACCATCGCTAATCACATTAATCAATTTATTATCTTTGATTAAAAAACATACTCCGAGTCCGGATATATTAATTTTTTTTAATGCTGACCTTAAAGTTTCAGATTCATTGACTAATAGGTTAACTAGATTTATGTTTGTCATTATTTATTTTCTTTTTTAAAATGTTTAATTGATACACTTTGATTTTTGATTACATCAACTTTTAAATATTTATTTATTACTTTTTTATATTCTGAAGTTTTCATACCATTAAATGGTCGAAGAGATATTAAGTCATTTTTTTTAATTTTTTTTCCAATAGAGATATTTTTCCTATAATATAAACCTTTTCTTGATATGTTATGCATTTCAACTTCCTCGGGTTGAATTTTTTTTATTTTAGATCCAAGCATAATTTCAGCTTTTCTTAATTGGGATACAAATTTTTCGAAATCTTTTAAATTTAAGGATGTTTTATGGTCTGGACCTTTTAAATTATTGTTTAATGTAATATGTTTTTCAATAATTTTAGCACCTTTTGATATTGCAAGAGCCGAACTAAGGTGATCTTTTGAGTGATCAGAAAAACCTACATTTTTAACAATCTTTTTAAGTGTATCAATGCAATTTAAATTTAATGAAGCATTTGAACATGGGTAATTTGATACACAATGTAGTAATGATACAAATCTATGTTTTTTTTTTTTGTAAATTTTTAAGGTATTTATTACATCTTTTAAGCTTGACATGCCTGTTGAAATTATAATTTTTTTGTTAGTTTTGGCTAAGTATTCATGCAAAAAATGGTCTGTTAAATCTGCTGATGCTACTTTTATAGTTTTAAGATTTAACGAAATTAAAAATTTTGCACTTTCAATGTCATATGGAGTCGAAATAAATTCTAAACCTTTTTTTTCACAATATTTTTTTAAATATATATGATTTTTTTTTGATAATTCTAATTTTTTTAACATTTTGTAATGAGTTTCTTTGTCCTTGGAATTTAGCTTTTGATATTTTACTTTCTTAGTGTTTTTGAGCGCTAAATTTTTGGCTTTAAATGTCTGAAATTTAACAGCATCAATTTTTTGATTTGAGCAAAAATTTATAATTTTTTTTGCGATATTAATGTTATTATTATGATTAACTCCTATTTCAGCAATAATATAAACCATAAAACTTTACTTTCGCTTATAAATTTTAGCTGGCAATCCCATATATGTTAAATTTTTTATACAATCTTTATTTACAAAAGAACCTCCACCAATACTAACATTTCTATGGATTTTAATTTTATCCACTATATTTGATCCTATGCCTATTTTACAAAAATCGTTTACAGTTACATTCCCAGCTATGTTTACCCCGGGGCTAATATTTACATAATCTTTAATCTCACAATCATGGTCTATTGAACTATTAGTATTTATAATACAATGGTTTCCAATTTTAGAATTATAATTTAAAGTTGATCCCGGTAAAACAATTGTGCCATCTTTAATTCTTACAGAACTATCAATGGTTGAATATCTACTGATAATTTTTAACCATTTTACACTTCCACACATTTTGCAAATTTCTTGGTATACTTTGTTTCTAATTTTATTATCACCTATACCAATAAAAAAAAAAGATTTTTTACTTATTTTATCTTTTAATTGTAAATAATTTTTTAAAACAATATAATGTTTTTTTAAAACTGTAATTATTTTATTTTTACTTTTATTATCAAAAAAGAATATTTTTTTAATTTTATAAAGCTTATTAGCTTCGTTTAAGCATAACTTTGCGTGTGAGCCTGATCCACATATTATCAA
>CACLFM010000014.1 GCA_902606115.1 uncultured Pelagibacteraceae bacterium | reverse complement strand
GATAAATTTTTTTGGATCAATTTGTAACTGTTAAAGCAAACTATTATAAGTGTTATGTCATTATAAATATTCATTTGTTATTAAACAACTTAACCCACTTTTTTTTTATCTTATTGAAATGATATTTTTTTGAACTTCTAATTGAATTATTTATGTATTTATTTTTAGTAAGCTGATCATTATTAATCAATTCTAAAATTTTATTTGATAAAGATTTATAATTATTTACGATTGAACCATTATAATTATTTTTGATTATATCTTTCAGTGCAGTTTCACCAAAAGTTATAACTGGTAAACCGCATGCATTAGCCTCTATTGCATTAAGACAAAAAGTTTCATCATACCCAAGACAAATCATGCCTAAAGATGTTTCATATACTCTTCTCAATTGATTTTTTTTAACCCTCCCTAAAAAAATTATATTATATTTTTTGTAATAATCTTTTAATTTTCTAAATTTACTTTTATCAATACCAAAAATAAATAATTTGGTTTTTTTATTTTTTGGATAAACATAATTCATCCATATATTTAAAGTCTCCAATAGACCTCTTTCTCTTTGCACAGACCATATAAAGTTATTTTTTCTTTTATAATTACATTTTTCTGTGATGAATTTATTCGATAAAAAATTGTGTATAATAACTTTTTTATTAAAAAAATATAAATTTGACGTTTTGTTTTCAAGATATTTACTTACAAAAACTGCAGTTATCTTATTTTTCAGAATTGATAATATTTTTTTTTTTCTCAAAGCTTTTTCAATAGCTAAAGTATTATGCATCCATAATATTTTTTTTGAATTTCTAAATAAATTGAAAATATTTGGATCATTTGAACTTACTATATAGTCGAAATTATAATTATGATTTTCTTTCTCTAATTTAGATATTGGAAGATTTGTTAAATTTTTTCTTTTAATGACTTTTTTACATACGGTCGAAAGATAAATATTATAATCTTTAGATGAAAGACTATTGCATAGTTCTAAGTTAAGAGTTTCTATTCCACCTAACTTGCTATTACCTATTGAATTTAAATCAAATTTTGTTGGACAGTGGAATAATATATTCATCAATTAAAAAGTCTTAATAGCACAGGCCTTTTAAGAATCTTTTTGTTTTTTTTTAATGATTTTAGACAATTATCTGAATTAAGTTGTTTAGTTTTATGAGTAATAATCACTATAGATGCAGTTTTAAGTTTATTGTCAGGTATTTGTATCATTCTCTGAATAGATATTTGATTTTTTGCTAAATTTTTTGTTATTTCTGACAATACACCAGGCTTATCTTTAACCTCAAATCTTAAATAAAGAGAATTTTCATAATTATTTACATCAAACGAAGATATATATTTTCTTTTGTTATTAGAGACACCTAATGGGTTTTTAATATTACCTCTTAAAATAGAGAGAAGATCTGACATTAATGCAGATGATGTTGGGCCAGGTCCTGCACCCTCCCCTTGTAATATGCTTTCCCCAACAGGTTTACCTTCTAATATAACTGCATTCATAACACCATTAACATTACCAATATAACTTTTCTTTTTAACTAAGCATGGGTGAACTCTTTCGAATAACTTATTATTAATAATCTCAGTTATACCTAATAATTTTATCTTTAAATTTAATTGATTTGCTATTTTAAAATCTTTTGGTTCAATATATTCAATTCCCTCCATTAGAAGACTATTTTTTGAAATTTTCTTTTTAAATGCTAGAGATGATAGAATTCTGACTTTAGCTAATGTATCGTAACCATTTATATCTAATTTTGGATTACCGGGTTCTGCGTATCCTAAATCTTGTGCTTTTTTTAATACGTTTTTAAAATTATCGTTCGTTTTATCCATCTCTGATAAAATATAATTACACGTACCATTCAATATCCCATAAATTTTGGTTATTACATTTGTAGACAACCCTTCTTTAACAGTTCTTAAAATTGGTATACCGCCACCAACAGAAGCCTCAAATTCAAGATTCACTTTTTTATTTTCTGCAATTTTACTTAAATAATCACCATGTTTAGATATTAAAGCTTTGTTAGGTGTTATGACATGAATTTTACTTTTAAGTGCTGTTTCAACTATTTTTTTTGATATACCCTCAGACTGACCAATACATTCAAACAGGATATCTATATTTTTTCTATCTAAAATTTTAAGAGGATCTTTATAAAAAATTTTTTTATCTATTTTAAATCTTCTTTTTTTATTTTTATTTTTTGCTGAAATAGCTACAACATTAATGTCTTTACCTGTTAATAATTTAATATCTTTTTTCTTATTTTTTAGTTCATTAAATAGGTAACACCCTATTTGACCTAAACCAACAATTGCAATATTAGTTTTATTTTTCATTTATTAATATCTGGATAATCTTTTACTAATCCTTTTTTTTCTATTAACTTTTTAAATTCTTCAAATGTTAAATTATCATTTATATCAATATTAACAGATATATTGTCATTTTTACTTTTACTACAAGATAGTAAAATTGTGAAAATAATAAGTAATATAAATCGCATTAGTTTAAACCTTCATCAATTTTAAAACCAAATTTAATATTCAAATTTTGTATAGCCTGACCAGCTCCACCTTTTATTAAATTATCTATAGCAGACAATATTATTAAACTATTTTTATCATTTGTTTCACATACAGAAATATCACAATAATTTGTATTAATTACATCTTTAGTACCAATTTGTGAATTTTTTTTATGAATTCGTACAAACTTTTGTTTTTTATAAAATTTTTTCAAAAAATCTAAAATTTTTTCTATACTTATATTACTCTTATTTTTTTCAACATATATTGTAGACAAGATACCTCTAAACATAGGTAAAATATGTGGTGTGAAATTAAAATTTATCTTTTTTGATAAAAGAGATAGCTCTTGATTAATTTCTGCATTATGTCGATGATTGGGAATACCATAGGCTTTTAATGAGCTAAATAAGTTCATTTTTTTTGCTTCTTTTAAAATTGATCTTCCAGCACCTGAATATCCTGATTTTGAATCAATAATAACTTTTTCTTTTTTTAAAAAATTACCATTAAATAGAGGAAATAATGGAACAATAATAGATGTTGGGTAGCAGCCTGGACATGCTATAATTCTTTTGTCTTTAATATTTTTTTCATTTAATTCAGGTAAACCATAAACACTTTCATTTAATAATTTTTTAGATTTATGTTTTATCTTATAAAATTTCTTATAAATATTTACTTTTTTTATTCTAAAATCAGCTGATAAATCTATTAATATATTTTTTTTATATAAATTATTTGCAATTATTTGACTTTGACCATTTGGTAATGCAGTAAAAATTACATCTACATTTTTAAAATAATTATAATTAATTTTAATGATTTTTGGTAAATTATATTTTTTTAAATCTTTGTCGTAAGAGTATATTTTTTTTCCAATTGACGAATTTCCGCATAGATATTTAATTTTTATATATTTATGTTTGCATAAAAGTTTTACAAGCTGAACTCCTATGTAACCCGTAGATCCTGCAACTAAAACATTAAGTTTATTCATTATGATTATATTAACAGTTGAAATTTAAAAAGATATTATCTTTTAGAAAACTGGAAACTTCTTCGAGCTTTTTTATGACCGTATTTCTTACGCTCAACAGCTCTCGAATCTCTTGTGGTAAGTTTTTCTTTTTTTAAAGTTGGTTTTAAAGTAGTGTCAAATTGCAATAGTGCTTTTGATATTCCATGTATCATGGCACCTACTTGTCCACTATGACCACCTCCTTTTACAGAGCATCTCACATCATAAGACGTAGTTTGATTAATAAGTTCAAATGGTTTTGTTACCTCACTAATATGATTTATTCTTTTAAAATATTCATCATATTTCTTTCCATTAATAATGATTTTACCTGTTCCTTTTTTCAACCAAATTTTTGCAATTGATTTTTTTCTTCTACCTGTAGCATATTTACTTTCTTTAAAATTAATAGATTCTGTTTGATTGATTTGTACCATCTAATTTCTAATTATATTTTTATTATTTAGCTCTTCTATATTAAGAACTATTGGACTCTGAGATTCATGTGGATGATTTTCACCAATGTAAATTTTTAATTTTGTAAGTTGTTTCTTAGCTAATGGTCCAGAGGGTAACATTCTTTTTACAGCTAACTTTAAAATTTCCTCCGGTTTTTTCACACTAATTTTTTCTGGGGTAGTTTCTTTTATACCACCAGGATAACCAGTATGTCTGTAATATTTTTTCTTTTCAAATTTATTTCCAGTAAATTTGATATGTTCTATATTCTTTACAACCACAAAATCACCATGATCCATATGTGGGGTATATTTTGGACTATTTTTGCCCTTAAGTATTTTAGTAATAATTGTTGCTAATCTTCCTACAACAGCGTTTTTTGCATCTATTTCATACCACTTAGAATTGATTTCGTCTTTTTTTAAAAACTTAGTCATTTGAGCCGGATTAATACTTAATAATATTATATTGTCAATTTATTATATTTCTCTTGTTTTATGTATTATCACTGTGGTACGCTAACACAGTTTTATATGGGTATTTAAACTTTATTGTGAACCCAGCATAAGTAAAAACACAAAAAAAGGAGTAAATTATGAGTAAATCAAAAAATCCAGAAACCATAGCTTTACATGGTGGTGAGTATAGAAGTGATCCAGCTACAACAGCAGTAGCGGTTCCAATTTATAGAACAACTTCATATCAATTTAATAACACAGGTCATGCTGCAAACCTTTTTGCATTAAAAGAGTTTGGAAATATTTATACAAGAATAATGAATCCAACAAATGATGTACTAGAAAAAAGAGTAGCAGCCATAGAAAATGGTTTAGCTTGTGTGACAGTTGGATCAGGTCAAGCAGCTTCAACTTTTGCAATTCTTAATGTCTGTCAAGCAGGAGACAATTTTGTAAGTTCGACAGATTTGTATGGTGGTACAGTTAACTTATTTACGCATACATTAAAAAAATTAGGTATAGAAGTAAGGTATGCAGACCCATCAGATCCTAAAAACTTTGAAAAAGCAATTGATGATAAAACAAGATGTTTTTATGCTGAAACTTTACCTAATCCAGCATTAAGAGTTTTTCCAATTAAAGAAGTTTCAGATATTGGAAGAAAACACAATATACCATTGATTATGGATAATACCGCTGCACCAATAATTTGCAAACCTCTTGATCATGGAGCTGCTGTAGTTGTTCATTCATTGACGAAATTTATTGGAGGACATGGAACAGTTATTGGGGGATGTTTAGTTGATGGTGGAAACTTTGACTGGACAGCAGATCCTAAAAGACAGCCTTTATTCAACGAACCTGATATGAGTTACGGTGGTGCAAAATGGGGTGAAGTAGTGCCACAATTAACTGGCGCAAATGTATCTTTTGCTGTTAGAGCGAGAGTTTGTTTGCTCAGAGATTTAGGCGCACCATTAGCACCTGATAATGCATGGGGTATTATTCAAGGACTTGAAACAGCTCCTTTAAGAATGAAGCAACATTGTTCTAATGCTGAAAAAGTTGTTGATTTTTTAAATAATCATAAAAATGTTGAAAGAGTCATTTACCCTACCCTTCATAAAGGATCAGTTGGAGAAAGAACTAAGAAATATTTTTCTGGTGGAAATGGTGCTTTAGTAGGTATTGAGGTCAAAGGTGGAGTAGAAGCTGGTAAAAAATTTATAGAAACACTTAAAATGTTTTATCATGTAGCAAATATAGGTGATGCAAGAAGTTTGGCAATTCATCCAGCTACAACAACTCATAGTCAACTTACTGAAGAGGAATTATTAGCAGCTGGTGTGACACCAGGTTATGTAAGACTATCAATTGGAATAGAACATCCGGATGATATTATAGCAGACTTACAACAAGCTTTAGACGCATCAGGTAAACCGAGTTTAAAAGCAGTTAGTTAATCTTTTTATTTATAAATAAAAGATAAATACTAAAGCTTATTAAGGCTATCGAACTAATTTGGTGCATAGATGCTACAAACATTTCTGCACCATTTAACACAGTTAAAATTCCCAATACAATTTGTATTAATAATATTATACCTAATATTTTCATTATTTTGTAAAACCTGACTAACTTCTCGTTAATAACAAAAAACAAAATTAAAAGAAAAACTAAAAATATTAGATAAGCTAAATTTCTATGTATAAATTGAACTAATGATGGATCACTCAATGCACTTATCTTAAATATATTTATAATCGTATTGTCGTCAGGAAAGTAATTATTGCCCATTAATGGCCAAGTATTATATATTTTTCCCGCATCCATACCTGATACAAAAGCACCAAAAATTATTTGCAGAAATAGAATAAATAAAAATATCGAAGGTAATTTGTATTTTATTAAATGCTGACTGTTTTCATTTATTTTTGTGTGTTTTAAAATTTGCCATAATATTAATGACAAGATAATAAATGCTGTTGTTAAATGTAAAGACAACCTAAAATGACTTACATCAATTCTTTTGATTAGACCACTTTCAACCATAAACCATCCAATAAGACCCTGTAAACAAATTAAGATAAATATAAAAAAAAGAGGCTTTGTTTTTTTCACTCCTTTTTTGAAAGTAAAATAAATTAAAGGAATCAAAAAGAATAAACCAATTAATCTAGCTAAAAATCTATGAGCCCACTCCCACCAAAAAATTATTTTGAAATCATCTAAATTCATATTAAAATTTTGAAGCTCAAACTCTGGTATTTGTTTATATAAATTAAAATAATTAATCCATTCTGTGTTTGATAAAGGGGGTAAAAGACCTTTAAAGAGCTCCCACTCTGTTATTGATAATCCCGAGTCGGTAAGTCTTGTTAACCCACCTACTATTATTATACTTGAGACAAGTACAAACATAACAATTAACCAAAAATATAAATATTTATCTGTTTTTTTATCGTTTAAGTACATAATTAAATAGATATAATATTTGTTGATAATTCCAAAAGAATAAATGTCGCCCAAAAATAAAAAAAAATTATTAATTTTAAGAAAAAAACTAGATCTAATAGACGATAAATTACTAAATTTACTAAAAATAAGATCAGATCATGTAAAAGAAGTTCTTTATTTAAAAGAATTTAAAAAAGAAATTATTGATAAAAAAAGAATTAACATCATTCTTAAAAATATTAAAAAAAAATCTATCAAAAAAAAAATAGACCCAAAAATAAGTAACAGAATATGGAAAAACATGATTTATGCTTTTATAGAATTTGAATTTAATAATTTTAAAAAAAGAAAAAAATAATTACTTACTGTGAGGTGGTAATTTTTTTTCTATAAAAACTTCATGTTTTCTTGTTACAGGATTGTACTTCCTGGCTTTTAATTTAATCTTAGCTTTTTCACCACCAGATGGTTTTTTCACATAATAATAGAAAGCGCTGTCAGGTTTTGCCTCTGGCACCAATCTTACTTTAACATGAGTTTTTTTTGCCATCTAATCTTTTTTAATATTTTTTATTAATTTATTAATTTTGTTTAACCTTAATTTAATGTTTAAAGAACTTATAATTTTTTTTTCTTTTTCGTCAATATCTAAATTCCTTTTACTTAGTATTTTTTTAACACCATTAATAGTCATTCCTTGATTTTTAAGTAAGTATTGTATCTTTAACAGTATATCTATATTTTTATTGTCATAATAACGCCTATTATTTATTTTAATTGGTTTAATTTGTTTAAATTGTGTTTCCCAATATCTAATAGTATGAGATTGATTATTTTGTTTATTTGGATTGTTAATATTTAATAAATTTACGACTTGGCCAATAGTTTTGTACGTTTTTTTTAATTTATTATCCATCTTTTGAATTAATAAATTTTTTAAAATCTTTCGAGGCTTTAAACAAAACTACATTTCTTGCTGAAATAAATTTTTTTTCTTTTGTTTTTGGATTTCTACCTTCTCTTTCATTTTTTCTTCTTATTTCGAATGTACCAAAGTTAGAAATTTTTACTTTTTTATTTTTTTTTAGATTTTCAATTATAATATAGAGAATGTCATCAAGAATTGTGTCTAAAATTTTTTTTGAAAACCCAAGCTGCATGTAAATTGAATTTATTATATCTCTTTTTGTTAAATTTATTCTCATTTATTAATGTTATCTTTAATTTTTTGTATTAAATTATTTTTGACTATTTTAATACAAACATTTAAAGAATGCGAGAAGCCAATGTAATCTGTTGAACCATGGCTTTTAACCACAGGTGAGTTTAGGCCTATTAAAATAGCCCCATTATAAAGTCTTGGATCAAGTTTTTTTTTAATTTTATTTAAATTTTTAATATTTATTAAACTAGAAATTTTACCTAAAAAATTAGAAGTCATTGAATCCTTAAATTCTTTAATAATAAAATTAGCAGTACCTTCAGCTGTTTTTAAAGCTATATTACCAGTAAAACCATCCGTGACTATCACATTAGCTTTTCCATCCATTATATGATTACCTTCAATATAACCATAAAAGTCAAAATTTTTATTTATTTTTTTTTGCAAATCTTGATATGCTTTTTTTATTACTTCATTACCTTTTAATTCTTCTGAACCAATATTTAAAAGTGCTACGATAGCTTTATCATTTGGATATAAAGATTTAAATAATGAAGATCCCATAATAGAAAAGTCTATTAAATTTTTTTCATTACATTCAATATTTAAGCCAAGATCTAATACAATATTAAAATTATTTTTATTTGGCCACAAAGCAGATAAAGCGGGCTTATCAATATTTTTAATCATTTGTAAATTTAATTTTGATATAACAAAAAGAGCCCCAGTGTTTCCTGCGGATATAGCAACATCTGACTCATTATTCTTAACACTTTGAATTGATAACCACATACTTGTATCTTTCCCTTTTTTTGCAGCTGATAAAGGAGAGTCAGTATCTAAGATTTTGTTTTTAGTATTTACAATATTAAATATTTTTTTGTTATAATTTCTTGGTAAGAGTGATTCTATTTTTTCTAAGTCTCCGAAGATATTATATAAAATATCTTTATTTTCTTTATGATTTTCAAGTATACCTTCTATAACTTTTTTTGGTGAGTTTTCTCCACCCATTGCATCAACTGCAATTTTGATATTTTCTGACATAAAAAATTATTCCTTAGGATCTAAAACTTGTCTTCCTTTGTAGGTACCTGTCTTCAAATCAATATGATGGGACAATCTATATTCACCGGATTTTTTATCTTCAACAATATTTTTACTAGAAAATTTTATATGAGATCTTCTTTTACCAGATCTAGATTTTGTTGTTTTACGTTTTGGAACAGCCATAATTTAAAATTTATGATCTATTACACTTTTTGTAAATGAATTTAAAGGTGTTTTTGATAAATAATTTGTATACTTTACAAAATACTCAAGAAAATTTTCATTATTATCATTAATTTCTATAAAAAATTTGAATACTGCAATTTTTTCTTTATAATTGACTTTCTCCCATTTTTCAAATTTATTAATAATTGAATGTAGCAAATTTACATATGTTTTCATCTTTTTATTTACAGTTTGATCTCCATAACCAATTTCCCTTATATCAAGTTCAATTTGTCTGAAAACATAATCGTAAAAATTTTGTATATATTTTTTATCTTTTTTGTTTTTAAAATACTTAAAAAAAAAAGCTAAATGAAAAAAAAAAATCAATAATCTGTCTGAGAATGTATCTTTTTCAGTAAAATTAAAAAAAAGAGTTTTATTTCTAGAGAGATTAACTAAATTATTATATATATTAATATATTCTATATTCATGAAAATAGTATTTTATATATCTCTTTTTTTTTTTATATCAAATTGTTCTTTAAATTTAGTTGATGATCATCATGGTGTCTATTATTTAGATAAAAAAGAAAAAAAAATAATTGTTCAGGAGTCAAATATTAACGATATATTAAGTATTTTTGGGGAGCCTTCTACAAAAAGTTCTTTTGATAATGATGTTTGGATATATATAGAAAGAAAAATATCAAATACACACTTTTTTGGTAAAAGAAAATTAATTGTAAATAATGTGATGGTTTTAGAAATTAACAGCAAAGGTATACTTGCTAAGAAAGATTTCTATAATTTAGAAAATATGAAAAATTTAAAATTTGATAATCAACGGTCAGCGAGTTTAAAAAAAAGAAATTTTGTATATAATTTTCTATCTAGTATGAGACAAAGAGTTAATGACCCTCTAGGAATTAGAAAAAAAAAGAGAGAAAAAGGTAACTAGAAATAATTTCTTAGTTATTAATTATCCTGCAATAACAGCTAATAATAACAAGGCAACAATGTTAGTAATCTTTATCATTGGATTTACTGCTGGACCAGCAGTATCTTTATATGGATCTCCTACAGTATCTCCAGTAACTGCAGCTTTATGTGCCTCTGAACCTTTTCCACCAAAGTTTCCGTCCTCAATATATTTCTTGGCATTATCCCAGGCACCACCCCCCGCGGTCATTGAAACAGCAACAAATAATCCTGTGATAATTACACCTAATAACATCGCTCCAACAGATGCTAATGCTGCAACCTGTCCACCTATAAATAAAATTGCAAAATATAAAACTATAGGAGAAAGAACAGGAAGTAGAGATGGCAATATCATTTCTTTAATAGCCGCAACTGTAAGTAAATCAACAAGTTTAGCATAATCAGGTTTTTGTTTTCTCTTCATTATTCCTGGATATTTTTTAAACTGCCTTCTTACTTCAACAACAACTGCACCACCTGCTCTGCCAACAGCTTGCATTCCCATTGATCCGAAAAGATAAGGTAACATTCCACCTATGAGAAGACCAACTACAACATATGGATTTGATAAATCAAAAGTTACAATTATTCCTTCCAAATTGGAACCAGCTACTTTAGAGAAGTGTTTAATATCCTCTGTATATGCTGCAAATAAAACTAACGCACCCAAACCTGCTGAACCAATCGCATATCCTTTTGTTACAGCTTTTGTAGTATTTCCTACTGCATCTAATGCATCAGTTGTTTTTCTTACATTATTTGGTAATTTTGACATTTCTGCAATTCCACCAGCGTTATCAGTTACTGGGCCATAGGCATCTAGTGCCACAACCATTCCTGCAAGTGCTAACATAGTAGTTACAGCGATAGCTATTCCGTATAATCCAGCAATATTATTTGTTGTGAGTATACCCGCAACAATAATTAATGCAGGTACTGCTGTTGCTTCTAAAGATATTGCTAATCCTTGTATAACGTTTGTTCCATGACCGGTTGTTGATGAACCTGCAACACTTCTAACCGGTCTATAATTAGTACCAGTGTAATATTCTGTGACCCAGATCAATAATCCAGTGATTACTAAACCAATTATACCGCAATAGTATAAACTCATTCCAGTGAAAGATTTATCTTTAAGAGTATACGCGTTATCTAATCCTAGAACATAGTCTGTAACTGGGTATAAAATTATTAATGAAGAAACAGCGGAAACTACAAAACCTTTATATAAAGCATTCATTACATTTTTGCTTTTTCCTAATTTTACAAAAAAAGTTCCTATTATTGATGTTAATATACAAGCACCCCCAATAGAGAGAGGATATATCATCATGCTCATGTCTCCTGGAAAAAATATAGAGGACAAAACCATTGTTGCTACAATAGTAACAGCATATGTCTCAAACAAATCCGCAGCCATTCCAGCGCAATCACCAACATTATCTCCAACATTGTCGGCTATTACCGCTGGGTTTCTTGGATCATCTTCAGGAATCCCAGCTTCTACCTTTCCAACTAAGTCAGCTCCAACATCAGCTCCTTTTGTGAAAATACCACCACCAAGTCTTGCAAATATAGAGATTAGTGACGCCCCAAAGCCCAAAGCTACTAGAGCATTAACTATTTCTCTTTCATCAATATTAAATTTCAATAACAAGTAATAATAAACAGCAATTGATAATAATGCTAAACCAGCAACCAACATTCCAGTAACAGCACCTGATTTAAATGCTACATCTAAACCGCTTGCTAATCCTTTTCTTGATGCCTCAGCTGTTCTCACGTTTGCTTGAACCGATACTAACATACCAACATATCCAGCTATACCTGATAGCGTAGCGCCAACTAAGTAGCCTAAACCAACTAAAATACTGAATGAAAAACTTACAATAATCAGAACTACAACTCCAACTATTGCAATAGTTTTATATTGACGGTTTAGGTATGCTTTAGCACCAATTTGAATAGCTGATGCAATTTCTTGCATTTTTGAATTTCCCGGACTTGAACTTAAGATACTTTTACCTGTAAAATAACCGTAAACAATAGATAATAAACCAGCGAAGATTGTGTATATTAAAATTGTTTCAGTATTATCAAGCATAATTTAAATTTTAAAAATCGGACAATACAAAAAAAAACATAAAAGGCAATAAAATATTAAAAGAAATTATGCTCATACCCAGGCATTTTTGATAATTTTACACTTTTATTACCATTTAGTAACCTTAAATTATGTTTCTTTTTTAGTGTAATCTTACCAATCCGGCTAATCTTAGTTTTAGTCATTTTTGCTATTTTGCTAATTTTAACTCTATTACATTTTGGAGCAGAGAATAAAATTTGATAATCGTCACCATTGAAAATAAATTTTTTCTTATCTAGGTTATTCTTTTTTAGAAAAAGTATTAAATTTTTTGATAGTGGTATTTTATTATAATAAATTTCACTTGATAAATTCTGTTTGTTTAACATTTTAACTAAATCAATCAAAAGACCATCAGATATATCAATAGATGTATTAGCAAATTTAGATAGATGTTTTGAAAAATTAATATTTATTGTCGGTAAGTAAAACTTTTGAATAAAGTATTTTTTATAAACATTTTTTAAAAAGTTTTTTTTTTGTAAATATCTTAATCCTACAAAACTATCACCAAGATCACCAGTAACATAAATATCATCGTGAACTTTTCCATTATTTCTTTTAATAATTTTTTTACTATAACCAAGAGACATTACAGTAAAAGAGATTTTTTCTGAATAAACAGTATCTCCTCCAGATAATTTAATGGAATATTTCTTTTGTTCAGATTTTAAAGAATTAGAAATTTTTCTTAAATTAATTTTATTAAAATATTTATGATTTCCACTGCCTGACAAAAAGTAATATTTAGGCGTAACACCTTTGCAGACTAAATCAGATATCGACGATCGAATAATTTTTTTTATAATTAAATCTGGATTTTTAAAATTAGGAAAATGAGTTTTTTCAACATATGTATCTACTGAAATAACATTATTGTTCTTTTTATCATAAAAAACATCGTCATTTAAACTCAATGCTGAAGGGTTGTTCTTAACTAATTTAGAAAAGTATTTATTAATTAAATAACTTTCACTCATTTTGTAATCTTAAATTTTTTGAAATTTTATCTAATAAAGCGTTAAGATATTTGGTTTTTGAGTCTTCTACAAAAAAATTAGATGCATTTAAATATTCCTTGATTATAATTTTAGACGATCTTGAAGGTTTATATAAAAGTTCAAATATAGCACTTTTTATGATTATTAAAAAAACTTTATCAAGTTTTTGGGTGTTATTTAAATCTTCGTTTAAATATTTTTTGATTTCTGCATTTATAATTTCATCTCTTTCTATAGTACCATATACAATATCTTTGATAAATTTCTTAAACCTATGTTTTGGAATTAATATTTTTTGGTCAGGGTTATAATATTTTCCATATAAAAGTTGTATTATTATTACCCTTGGATTATTTTTGGGGCTGTATGTTGGTTTCATTATTAGTATATTTTTATTGAGACAAAATACTGTTTATAGCTAACGCTGCTTCTTTACCTTTGTCTTTTCTAGCTACTGCTTGATTGTAATTAAAACAGGTTAGAATACAATTACCTAAAGGTTTTTTGCTTTTTATACTAATGTCCATTATCCCATCAATGACTGATTTTGAAATCAGTTCAAAATGTGCAGTTTTTCCCTTGATTACACATCCAATAGCAATAAAACCATCGAATTTTTTTATATTTTTTGAAATTGTAACAGGTATTTCAAAAACACCTGGAACGCTTATTATTCTAAATATAATGTTTTTATCAAGATTTTTTATACAACTTGTAAGTAAACTTTTAGATATATTTTTGTAATAATCTGAGATTACTATAAGTATTTTTTTTTTCATTTAATAATTTCTTGTTTAACTATTTTTATATCAAATCCCTCTAGACCTACAACTTTTTTTGGAGATCTTGTAACTAAAATCATATTCCTAATTTTTAAAGATTTAATAATTTGAGCGCCTATACCATAATTTCTTATTAATTGATCAGAGGACTTCTTAATATTTTCTGATTTTAAGTTCCGCAAAGTTGATGAAACAGATTTATTATTTGTGTCTCTTATAAATATAAGAACACAATTATTAAACTTTTGGAAATGTTTTAAAGTTTTGCGGAATGAATTAGGAAGATTTTTACCCATTAAATAATTTTCTACAATATTTGATGATATTACTCTAACCCTAATATTTTTGTTTTTTTTGATTTTACCTTTTATAAGTGCAAAATTTTCAGATCCATCCAATAAATTTTCAAAAACTTTAATTAAAAACTTTTGATTATTAATTATTATTTTATCTCTTTTTTTTAATTTAATTAATTTTTCATTTTTTAACCTATAAGAAATCAGATCTTCTATTTTACCAATTTTTAGATTGTGTTTTTTTGCAAATTCAAAAAGTTCTTTTCCTTTAGTCATTACACCATTATCGTTCATTATTTCACATATAACTGCTGAGGGATTCTTTTTAGCAAGTTTTGATATATCTACTGATGCTTCTGTGTGACCAGCTCTAACTAATACACCTCCATCTTTAGATATAATTGGAAAAATATGGCCAGGTGAAACTATTTCCTCTTTTTTTACTTTATCTTTAATAGCAGTTTTAATTGTCTTAGATCTATCTTTTGCAGAAATGCCAGTTGTAACACCTTTTTTGGCTTCTATTGATACAGTAAACGCAGTCTGATTTCGTGAATTGTTAATCGGCGACATCAATGATAAATTTAATTTCTTAGCTTGTCTATCTGTTATAGCTAAACATATTAAACCCCTACCATATCTGGCCATAAAATTAATTTTGTTAGATGATACGTTTGATGCTGGTACAACTAAATCTCCCTCGTTTTCACGATTTTCATCATCAACCAAAATGTACATTTCACCCCTTTTGGCTGAATGTATAATTTTTTCTATTGAAGTATAATTACTTTTTACCATAATGTTTTTTTATATATTTGGATAAGATATCAATTTCAACATTAACTAATTGACCTTTTTTAAGATCTGTAAGATTTGTCAGTTTTAAACTGTGAGGTATCAACCACACTTGAAATCCTTGTTTTGTAACTTTAGATATTGTTAGCGATACACCATTTAAAAGGATAGATGCTTTAGGTATTAAATATGATAAATTATTTTTATCAATCGTGAAATCATAAATTCTTGATTTACCTTTCTTAATAATGCTAGTTACCTTTGATGTACAGTCAACATGACCCTGGCATAAATGACCCGAAATTTTTTGACCATATTTTAATGGTAATTCAAGATTTATCTTGTCTCCTATTGATATATTCTTAAATTTAGATCTATTCATTGTCTCTTTTAATAAATAAAATTCCATTACTTCATTCTTGAGTGATACCATTGTTAAACAAACACCAT
>CACLFM010000013.1 GCA_902606115.1 uncultured Pelagibacteraceae bacterium | reverse complement strand
GGCTCTATATTGTTTTTTAGATCAAAAATTTTGATGATTTTTTTACAACTATCTTCGTCAATACTCTCAAGATAATCTACTTTAGTAGTAATAATTTTTTCAGGATTTGTCTTTGCTACCTCTTCGATGTCCATTCCCCCTTGATCACTAGAAATAAATGCAATTCTTGAACTGGCTCTATCAATAAGACAAGACAAATAGAATTCTTTCTTAATCGTCGATGACTCTTCAATATAAAGTCTTTTTACCTCTTTGCCATTTGGGCCAGTTTGATGAGTAATAAGAGTTTTGCCCAACATCTCTTTTGCAGCACCAGTTAATTCTTCAATATTGTTAAGTATTTTAACCCCTCCAGCTTTACCTCTGCCTCCTGCGTGTATCTGTGCTTTTAAAACATATTTTTCTGTCTTTATCTTTTTTGCTTTTTCAATTAATTCTTTTACTGTGAAGGCAAAATCACCTTCGGGAACATTTGCACCGTATTTTTTTAAAATTTTTTTTGCTTGATGTTCGTGAATATTCATTATTTTAATTCGGGATCAATTTTAGTGGCCGCATCCCATAATTTCTTTACTGAGTCTACTGAGTAAACAAATTCCTTTTTTTCTTGATCGTTTAATTCAATCTCAACAATTTTTTCAACACCTCTACTTCCAATGATTACTGGAACACCTGCATAGATATCTTTGAATCCATATTGTCCATCTAATTTGACAGCACATGGTAAAGTTAGTTTTTTATCGTGCAAATAAGCTTCTGCCATTTGAACTCCTGAGGCTGCGGGAGCATAAAATGCTGATCCCTTTTCTAGATACTTGACTATTTCCGCTCCACCATCTCTAGTTCTTTGATTAATGCTCTCAAGTTTTTCAAATGTAATTTTACCCTCTTTAACTAAATCTAAAAGAGGTTTCCCTGATATTTTTGTTAACCTTGGTAATGGTACCATAGTATCTCCATGACCACCCATTACCATTGCATCAATATCTTTTACTGGTATATTTAATTCTAACGATAAAAATAGTTTATATCTTGAGCTATCTAATATTCCTGCCATTCCAACAACTTTATTAGCTGGTAATCCAGAAAATTTTTGTAAAGCCATTACCATCACATCTAATGGATTTGTTATACAAATTACAAATGCATTTGGTGAGTTTATTTTAATACCTTCGGCTACTTGCTTAATAATTTTTAAATTAATTCCAAGTAGATCATCTCTACTCATGCCTGGTTTTCTTGGAACACCAGCTGTAATTATAACTACATCAGAGTTTTTAATATCTTCATAATTGTCTGTACCTGAAAATTTTACATTAAAACCATCTACGGATGAAGATTGAGCAATATCTAAACCTTTGCCTTTTGCAATTCCACTTGCTACATCGAACAAAACCAACTCATTTACTAATTCCTTTATGCCAATTAAATGTGCTAATGTTCCTCCTATTTGTCCTGCTCCAATTAAAGATATTTTAGTCATAATAAATTCTTCGTTGTTTATTTCATAGTTGGCATTATAAACTCAGGATTTGATCTGACGCCTGAGGGCCACCTAGATGTTATTGTTTTTAACTTAGTATAAAATCTTACACCCTCTGGACCATGCATATGTTGATCTCCAAATAGAGACCTTTTCCATCCACCAAAACTATGAAATGCTACTGGCACTGGTATAGGTATATTAATACCAACCATGCCAACTTTAATCTTGCTTGCAAATGTTCTTCCAGTGTCACCATCACGTGTGTAAATACTTGTACCATTACCAAATTCGTGTTTATTAACTAAATCAATTGCTTCATCAAAATTTTTAGCTCTTACAACTGACAAAACTGGGCCAAAGATTTCCTCTTTATAAATTTTCATATCCCTATTCACATGATCAAATAAGCATCCACCAATAAAAAATCCTTTTTCGTAACCTTGTAACTTTATATTTCTGCCATCTACAACTAGCTTCGCACCCTCTTTCACACCTAAATCTACGTATCCTCTTACTTTTTCAAGATGTTCTTTTGTAACTAAAGGACCCATTTCTGAACCTTTATCCATTCCAGGACCAACTTTTAAAGCCTCAACTTTTTTTGAAAGTTTTTCTACTAATTCATTGCCAATTTTTCCAACAGCAACGGCTACTGATTGGGCCATACATCTTTCTCCAGCGGATCCGTATGCTGCTCCCATTAATCCATTAACAGCTTGATCTAAGTCACAGTCCGGCATAACAACACAATGATTTTTTGCACCTCCTAAAGCTTGTACTCTTTTTTCATTTTTTGCAGCATTTTCGTAAATATATTTTGCTATCGGAGTCGATCCGACAAAACTTACAGCTTGGATCTTTTTATTGGTTAAAATTGCATCAACCACCTCTTTATCTCCGTTAACAACATTAAGAACTCCATCAGGTAAACCAGCTTCTGAAAATAACTCTGCTAACTTTATTGAACATGAGGGATCTTTTTCTGAAGGTTTTAAAATAAATGTATTCCCACAGGCAACGGCCATTGGAAACATCCACATGGGCACCATCGCAGGAAAATTAAATGGAGTTATGCCAGCACAAACCCCAAGTGGTTGTCTTATTGACCAGCTGTCAATTTCAGTACCTACATTTTCTGTGAACTCCCCCTTTAACATTTGAGGTATACCACAAGCAAACTCAACTATTTCTAAGCCCCTTGTTAGTGAACCTTTTGCATCCTCATAAACTTTACCGTGTTCAGAGACAATTAATTTTGTTAACTCATCAGAATTTTTTTCTATCAATTCTTTAAATTTAAACATGACCCTTGCTCTTTGTATTGGTGGTTTAACAGACCATGACTCAAAAGCTTTTGATGCTATATCAACAGCCTGGTCTAGATCATTTTTTGTTCCAAGTGATACTTCGCTTTCTTGTGATCCAGTTGCAGGATTAAAAACTTTTCCGTTTCTTTTAGATGAACCAGGAAAAACTTTACCATTTACAAAATGTTGTATTAAATTCATTGGCAAAATTATTTAATTAACTAATTAGCTTGTTGCAAGCATTTTCTTTATAGATGCTATAGCTTTTGCGGGATTAAGACCTTTTGGACAAGCATTTGTACAGTTCATGATTGTATGACACCTATATAATTTTAGTTCATCGGCTACCTTTTTTAATCTTTCTTTTCTATCCTCATCCCTAGAATCAATTATCCATCTGTAAGCTTGTAGTAAGACAGCTGGTCCAAGATATTTATCGCCGTTCCACCAATAGCTAGGGCAAGCTGTAGAACAGCACGCGCACATAATGCACTCATAAAGACCATCCAGTTTAGCTCTATCTTCTTTTGACTGTAAGTTTTCAGTCTTACCAGAATTATTTGAATTTTTTAACCACGGTTCAACTGATTCATATTGTTTATAAAGTGTACTTAAATCTCCGATTAGGTCTTTTAACACCTTTAAATGTGGTAAAGGATAAATATTTATATCTCCTTTGATTTCTGAATGAGGTTTAGTGCATGCCAAACCATTTTTTCCGTCCATGTTCATTGCGCAGGAACCACAAACACCATGCGCGCAAGATCTTCTATAAGCAATAGAAGGATCAATTTCATTTTTAATTTTATTTAGAACATCTAGAACTTTGGACGGACAATTATCCATATCGACTTCATATGTATCAATTCTAGGATTCTCGCCAGTGGATGGATCCCATCTATAAACGTTAACTTTTCTTAAATTTTTAGAGCCAGTTTTGTCCTTATAATATTTACCTTTTTGAAGCTTTGAATTCTTGGGTAAACCTATTTGAACCATCAGTAGATTCTTTCTTGTGGTGGAAAATACTGCACATCGTTAGTTAGAGTTGACCTGTGGACTGGTCTATAATCTATTTTAGTCTTTTTGCCCTCACACCATGATAATGTGTGTTGCATATATTTCTCATCATTTCTCTTTGGATAATCCTCTCTAGCGTGAGCTCCTCTGCTTTCTTTTCTATGGTAAGCAGAGTCCATTGTAGTGATAGCCTGCCTAATTAAATTGTCGAATTCCAATGTTTCAACTAAATCTGTATTAAAAATTAAAGATTTATCTTTAACTGATAGATCATCCATACCTTCAAAGGGTTTTCTTATTTGGTCAACACCCTCTTTTAGTGTTTTTTCAGTTCTAAAAACTGCACATTTGGACTGCATTGTTTTTTGCATCGATAGTCTTAAATCTGCTGTGTTATTGGAACCACTAGAGTTTCTAAGTTTATCAAATCTTGCTAGACATTTATCAGTCTCTGATTCTGAAATATTTTCATGGGGTTGACCAGATTTAACTAATTCAGATGCTCTTTTTGCAGCTGCTCTGCCAAAAACGACCAAATCAATTAATGAGTTAGATCCCAATCTATTCGCTCCGTGAACAGATACACATGCGGCTTCGCCGATAGCCATCAATCCTGGTACTGTTTTTTCAGAACCATTTAATGTTAAAACCTCAGCCTTATAATTTGTAGGTATACCTCCCATATTATAATGAACAGTTGGTACTACTGGTATTGGTTCTTTAGTAACATCAACGTTTGCAAATAATCTTGAAGACTCTGATATTCCAGGTAATCTTTCTTCTATTACTTCTTTGTCTAGGTGATCTAAATGTAAATGAACGTGATCTTTATCCTTGCCAACTCCTCTTCCTTCGTTTATCTCAACGGCAATAGATCTACTAACAACATCCCTTGAAGCTAAATCTTTTGCTTTTGGAGCATATCTCTCCATAAATCTTT
This sequence comes from uncultured Pelagibacteraceae bacterium, assembly GCA_902606115.1. Taxonomy (GTDB): domain Bacteria; phylum Pseudomonadota; class Alphaproteobacteria; order Pelagibacterales; family Pelagibacteraceae; genus Pelagibacter. The sequence continues at coordinate 12,207 of CACLFM010000013.1, read as the reverse complement.
CACCTTTAGAGTTTAATAGATAACCTCCTTCACCTCTCACTCCCTCTGATATTAAAGTTCCGTGACCATAAATACCTGTTGGATGAAATTGTACAAACTCCATATCTTGTAAAGGTAGCCCTGCTCTTAAAACCATAGCATTTCCATCTCCAGTACAAGTATGTGCAGAAGTTGCTGAATAGTAAACTTTTCCATAACCACCTGTTGCTATTATTGTAATATGAGATCTAAATCTATGGATTGTGCCATCATTTAAATTCCAAGCAATTAAACCTTTGCATGCACCATCTTTCATTAAAAGATCTAAAGCAAAATATTCAATAAAAAACTCAGTGTTATGTTTTAAAGCTTGACCATATAAGGTGTGTAGAATTGCATGACCAGTTCTATCTGCTGCTGCACACGTTCTTTGAACTGGTTCATTTCCATAATTTTTTGTCATTCCACCAAAGGGTCTTTGATAAATTTTACCATCATCTGTCCTACTAAAAGGGACGCCATATTTTTCTAATTCCAAAACAGCTCTTGGAGCTTCTTTACATAGATACTCTATACAGTCTTGATCGCCTAACCAGTCAGCTCCTTTTACTGTATCATACATGTGCCAACGCCAATCATCCTCACCCATATTACCCAGGGCTGCTGAAATCCCACCTTGAGCTGCAGAAGTGTGGCTTCTAGTTGGAAAAACTTTTGAAATACAAGCAGTCTTCAGACCTGCTTCACTTAACCCAACAGCTGCCCTTAAGCCAGATCCTCCAGCACCTAATACAACTACATCATATTCGTGATCAATTATTTTGTAAGATTTCATAATTTATAAATTTATAACAGTAATTATTGTAATTATCGGGATAATTAAAGATGACAAAAAAACACCCAAATTTGCGTATTTTTTTGCATTTTCGTGCTTAATATAGTCTTCAAATATCTCACTTATACTTAGTGCTGAGTAAAAAAACATACTTACTATAAAAATAGAAAAAAATATTTTAGAAGGCTGAGAGGTAAAAAAATTGATAACTTCATCATAACTTCCACTAAATATTGAAATAATATTTATCAAAAACCAAATCATAAAAGGTACCATAATTACAGAACTGATTTTTTGAAATATCCATTTTTTTGTAGCTTGTAACATTAAACCAAAACTCCATTGAATAGATATAATACTATTGTCAAAGTAAATGATCCTAATATTACTAATACACCTGTTATCTTTGTTGTTTTCAATTCAAAACCATAACCCAAATCCCAGAACCAGTGTCTAATCTCACTTAAAATTTGAAATATATATGACCAAATAAATCCAATAATAAAAAACTTACCTACAATTGAATTAGAAAAAATTTTAAAATATTGATAACTTTCTGAACCAAATATTAAACTAATTACCCAAAAACAAACTAATATTAATAATGCAAAATTTAATACTCCCGTAATTCTATGCGAGATTGAAACAAGTGATGATATATGCCAGTTGTAAACTTGTATATGTGGAGAAATTGGATTGTTATCTTTCATGATTATATTTTAACGTATGCCTCTGCAATTTCTACTGCATTTAAAGCAGCCCCTCTTAATAAATTATCTGAAACTATCCACATATTAATAGCATTTTTTTTACTATTATCTTTTCTTATTCTAGAAATAAAAGTTTCATTTTTTCCTTCAGCTTCTATTGGAGTAACATATCCACCGTCATTTCTATCATCAATTACTTTACAACCAGGTGAGTGACTCAAGATTTCTCTAACTTTATCAATTGAAGGCTCACTCTCAAATTCAACATTCACTGACTCTGCATGTGAAATTAAAACTGGAATTCTAACACATGTTGCAGTTATATTAATATTAGAGCCTAAAATTTTATTAGACTCTTGTATCATTTTAATTTCCTCTTTCGTATATCCATCTGTACTAAATTTATCTATATGCGGTATAGCATTAAATGCTATTTGTTTAGTGAAATTTTCACTTCTAATTTCTTTATTCTCAAGAACGTTTTTTGTCTGATCCAAAAGCTCGTCCATAGGTTTTTTCCCAGCACCTGATGTAGACTGATAAGTTGATATTACTAATCTTTTAATCTTAAAAATATCGTTCAAATTTTTTAAAACTATTACAAGTTGAGCAGTTGAGCAATTTGGATTAGCTATAATATTTTTTTTCATATTTTTTATTTCTTTAGAATTAACTTGAGGAACAATTAAAGGTACATCAGGGTCCATTCTAAAATAGCTAGAATTGTCTATAACAACTGTATGTTTTGCAGCTGTAGGAACATACTTTTCTGAAATTTTTCCACCTGCAGAAAAGAATGTAATATCAGCTTTTGAAAAATCAAAGTTCTCTAAGTTAATTACTTCAATTTCTCTATCCTTAAATTTAACTTTTGATCCTGTGCTTTTAGAAGATGCAAGAAGGTATAGATTGGTCACAGAAAAGTTTTTTCTTTCCAAGATTTCTATAATTTTTCTTCCAACATTTCCTGTTGCTCCTACAATTGCTATATTCATGATGACTAAGTTATACTAAATGAAAGGTAAATCGCAAACTGTTCCTAGAAATATTTTTTCATTAATATCAATTTTAAATTGATGTTTCGCATCCCAATAAGGTTTATTAATCATTGCAATTCCAATCACTTTTTTAAATGTTGGAGAATATGCTGCAGACCTGACTTGACCTACTACATTATTATCGTCATCATATAATGTCTTTTCACAATACATATCAATTTTATTATGATCAATCTTAACACCCATTAATTTTCTATTTATACCATTTTGCTTAATTTTTTTTAATTTTTCTTTACCCAAAAAATTTACATCCGACTCTAAATTAACAAACTTATCAAAATTTGCCTCAAAGGGGTTATCCCTATTATCAAAATCATTTCCATATGATAATAAAGCCGACTCTATCCTTTCTATTAAATTTGGACATCCAGCTCTAACATTAAATTCTTTTCCGTATTCAAAAAGATAATCAAATAGATCTTGACCAGCTTTGGTGTCTTCAACATATATTTCAAAACCACTTTGTTTCGACCATCCAGATCTAGCAATAAAATATTTATTTCCTTTAAATTCATAATACTTAAAATTAAAAAATTTAAGTTGTCTTATTTCTTCACCAAATATTTTTGTCATTAGGTTATCAGACAAAGGCCCTTGAACAGCTAAAATATTAACATTTGGTTCTGTTATCTCTACTTCGAATTTATTGCCAGCAGCTAAACCTTTAGCAAAAAATATGACATCTGAGTCAGCTATGGAAAGCCACCATTTATCATCTGCAAGTTTATTTATTATTGGATCATTTACTAAATTTGCTTGATCATCAATTAAAGGTGCATAATAACATTTTCCTACTTGTGATTTTGATAAATCTCTACATGTCATTAATTGAACTAATTTTGCTGAGTCTTTGCCGGAGATTTGTACTTGTCTTTCTGCTGCAACATCCCAAACTTGCACAAATTTTTTTAAATGTTCGTAGTCTGACTCTATTGATTTAAATGAAACTGGAAGTAACATATGATTATAGACTGTATATCCAGTTACACCTTGAGCTTCTACCCTATCAGTATATGGGGTACTTCTTAATCTTCTTGATTTTATAATCGGGAAGTTTTTCATTTTTTCAAAAATTTAAACACCTTTTCTCTCATTTCAAAAGCTTTTTCAAACATAATCATATGTCCGCATTCATTTAAAATCTCAATTTCTGAGTTTTTAATTAAATTAGCAAATTTTTTTGCGTTATCAGCTGAGACCATTTTGTCTAAAGCTCCAAAGATAAGCATGGTAGGACAATCAATATTTGCTGAAGCCTCCTTCCCATTTTTATAATTATTACATGCTTTAAGGTCTACAGATAAAATTTCTTTAATTTCTCTTGATGAATTAATAATTTTTTCTACAGGATTTCCTCCAATAAATTTTTTTGATCCATCGTAGCCCCATTTCATCATTAAATGCACAGCTTTTTTATCACCTGAGTCTGCTAAATCTATCAAGTCTTGATTGACTGGCATTTTATAAGAGCCAGCTAAGAGCACTAATTTAGAAATATTTTTTTTATACTTCGAGCCATATTCAATTGCTTCAAGGCATCCTTGGGAATGACCAACTATTGATATTTTATCAACTTTTATCTCATTCCTAAAATATTCTAACCAATCTGCAATTTTTTCAATACTTGTAATACATGGACCGTCAGAGTTTCCGTGTCCAGGTAAATCTATTGATAGAATATTAAAATTTTTATTTGACAAATACTGCTCGGTTAGCGACCAAACAATATGCGTTAATCCACTACCATGTAGTAAAAAAATTGTTTCTTTGTCTTTATCAAATTCTTTACCTGCATCAGAAGCAAAGATTTTCTTATCATCAACAGTCAGTATCAATTAAGTTCCTTAGCTTTTTTTCTAAGCTCGAATTTTTGAATTTTTCCTGTTGAAGTTTTTGGTAGTTCGCAAAAAGCTACTTTTTTTGGTACTTTAAAGCCTGCCAAGGTCTCTCTGCAAAAATCAATTAATTCTTTTTCTGTTACATTTTTATCTTGAACTTTCTCAATAAAAGCACAAGGAACCTCTCCCCATTTTTCATCAGGTTTTGCAACAACCGCAGCTATAGAGACAGACGGGTGTTTTGCTAAAGTATTTTCTATTTCTATAGAGGAAATGTTTTCTCCACCAGATATAATAATATCTTTAGATCTATCTTTTATTTTTATATAACCATCAGGATTAACAACAGCTAAATCACCAGAATGAAACCATCCATGTGACATCGCTTTTTCAGTTGCATCTTTATCTTTGAAATAGCCTTTCATCACTATATTTCCTTTGATCATTATCTCACCAATAGTTTTAGCATCTTTATTTACAGGTTTCATCGTTTCAGGGTCCATTACCATTACATCTTCAGTGTTAGGATACCTTACACCTTGTCTTGCTTTTATATCATTTTTTTTATCTTCATCAAAAGAGTTCCAATTTTCATTCCATGCACATTGGAGAATATGTCCATATGTTTCTGTCAATCCATAAACATGCATTACTTCAAAACCTAATGCCTCCATCTTTTTAAAAATAATACTTGGTGGAGGTGCTCCAGCAGTAAGAACATAGACCTTATGAGTAAGTTTTTTTTTGTCACTTTCAGATGCACCTGTTATCATATTTAGGACTATTGGTGCACCACCGAAATGGGTGATTTTATATTTATGGATTAATTCAAAAATTTTTTTAATATCAATAGCTCTTAAACAAATTGTCCTACCGTTTAACATTGGAATTGTCCATGGGTATCCCCACCCATTACAATGAAACATCGGGACAACAGTTAAAAAATTCAATCTATTAGGCATATTCCATGCAATAGCACTTCCAGTAGACATTAAATAAGAACCTCGATGATGATAAACTACACCTTTGGGATTGCCAGTTGTTCCTGAAGTGTAACTAAGGGATATTGCCTGCCACTCGTCTCTCGGTTTCTTCCAAACATAATTTTCGTCACCAGTATTTAAAAAATCCTCATACTCTTTTTCACCAATTTTTTTTAGCAAAGATTGATCCGCAAATTTATCCTGTATATCAATTATTAAAGGTTTGTTTTTAGACATCTCTAAAGCTTTGTTTAAAATAGAATGAAGTTGTCTATCAACTATTAATACTTTTGCTTCGCTGTGATCAATAATATAAGCAACAGTTTTTGCATCTAATCTAGTATTTATGGTGTTTAAAACCGCACCAGTCATAGGAACAGAATAGTGTGTTTCAAAAATTTCAGGCGTATTGAAAGCCATCACTGAAACAGTGTCACCTTCTTTAATGCCAATTTTCTCTAATGCACTCGCAAATTTTATACATCTTTTATAAATTTGTTCCCATGTGTAAGATCTATCTTCGTAAATTAAAGCTTCATAATCTGGATAAATATCTTTTGCTCTTTCAAGAAAACTTAGTGGTGTTAACGGAATGAAATTTGCGTCATTTTTTTCTAAATTAGTATCGTAATGGCTCATTTTAATTAAAATTAAAATTCATGATGTTTGAGCTTCCTGAGATCGCAGATTTATAATGTTGTTCAGCTCTGGGTAGCACTTTTTCAAAATAAAATTTAGCAGTGTTTATTTTGTTATCGTAAAATTTTTTATTTTCCTCATAATCTTTGAAACTTACCTCGAGAGTCTTAATCCATGCAAAGGCTATTGATATATAACCAAGTGTCTTCAAATAATCGTTTGCTGCAGCGCTTACATCATCTTTATTTGTCTTTGCTCTTTCAACAATCCAATCACTGAACTTTTTAAGAATATCTAGATAATTATTAAATTCCTCAGTAAACGGTCTAATTTTTTCATTATTTGAATTAATCTCTGATTTAACTAGTTCTAAAAATTTATTAATTATAATTCCGTTTTTATTAGATAATTTTCTAAAAACCAAATCAGCTGCTTGCACTGAATTAGTTCCCTCATAAATCGGTGTTATTCTGTTATCTCTATATAGTTGTTCTATACCTTGATCTTTAGTATAGCCGTATCCACCATATATTTGCATTGCATCACTGGTTATTTCCATTCCTAAATCTGAAAATAAAGATTTTACAACCGGTGTCATTAGCGAAACCATGTCAGATGCATCTTGTTTTATTTGCTGGTCGCTATGATTTAAGCTTACTTCAGTAAGTTGTGATAACCAAAAACATAATGCTCTTTCACCTTCGATTATTGATTTCATATTTAATAAAGATTTTCTTATATCTGCATGCTCAATAATTAAATCAGCATTTCCATTCTGAGATTTATTGTTATTGCTTTTTCCTTGTTTTCTTTCTTTGGCATAGCTTAATGAATTCTGATAAGCAATTTCTGAAATTCCTAAACCTTGAATTCCAACAACTATTCTTTCTAAATTCATCATAGTGAACATTTGACTTAATCCTTTATTTTTAGGACCAATCATAAAACCAGTTGCATCATCAAAATTTAATACACACGTAGCTGAGCCTTTAATACCCATTTTTGTTTCTATTGATCCTGTTGATATTCCATTTCTAGAACCAATTTTTCCATCTTCTTTAACAACAAATTTTGGAACTAAAAATAGACTTATTCCTTTGGTCCCTTTCGGCGAGTCTTCTGCTCTCGCAATTACCAAGTGAATAATATTTTCTGTCAGATCATGATCTCCGGAAGTAATGAATATTTTTTGACCTGTAATTTTATATGTTCCATCTTGCTGTTCTACTGCTTTTGTTTTTAATAAACCTAAGTCTGTTCCACAAACAGGCTCAGTCAAACACATTGTACCACTCCATTTTCCCTCAACCATTTTTGGAAGATATCTATCTTTAATTTCATCTGGTGCGTGATGATGAATGCAATTATAAGCTCCTAAGGTTAATTCACTATAAAGTTTAAATGCTAAACTAGCCGATGATATCATCTCATCGAAAAAAGCACTTACAGTTCTAGGCATTCCTTGACCACCGTATTTCGGATCACAGGATAATGAAGTCCATCCATCTTCTATGTATTTTTGGTAAACTTCTTTATATCCAGGTGGTGTTCTCACTACTCCATTTTCTAAAACTGCAGGATTATCATCGCCTGATTTTGCAAGTGGCAAAATTAGGTTTTCATTTATTTTAGCAGCTTCCTCTAAAATATTTTTAACGAGATCTGGACTTACTTCTTTATATTTTTCCAGGTCATTATAATTCTTGTTATCTCTTAACTTCTCAAAAAGAAACATCATGTCTTCAACTGGTGCTGTATAAGTTGTCATTTTTTTTACTATACTTAAATTAAGTTAATTTAATTATTTTTGCAAATACGCAATAATCGCATCCCCCATCGTAGATGTAGACACCTCTTTTTTTCCTTTAGAAATAATGTCTTTTGTCCTTAAACCATCATCTAAAACTTTTTGTACTGCGTTATCTAATTCTATGGACTCTTTGTCTAAATTTAAAGAATATTTTAAAGCCATTGAAAAACTTAAAATAGTTGCAATTGGATTAGCAATACCTTTGCCAGCAATATCTGGGGCAGATCCATGTACTGGTTCATACATTGATCTTAAATTGCCATCCTTATCTTTTGCACCAAGTGAAGCTGAGGGTAGTAATCCAAGAGATCCTGTTAACATTGCAGCTTCATCTGACAAAATATCTCCAAATAAATTATCTGTTACTATTACATCAAACTGTTTAGGATTTCTCAACAATTGCATGGCACAATTATCAGCAAGCATATGTTCTAAATTAATATCTTTGTAATCTTTTTTATGAAGTGCCTGTACTTCTTCTTTCCATAATTGTCCTGCTTCCATGACATTCGATTTTTCACAAGATGTAACTTTATTATTTCTTTTTTTTGCAAGTTCAAAGGCAACTTTTGCAACTCTTTCTATTTCTGTGGAGGTATATGTGTGAGTGTTAATCCCCTTTCTCTCACCATTGTTAATAAGTTTTATGCCTCGTGGTTCACCAAAATAAATTCCTCCAGTTAATTCTCTAACAATCATTATATCTAGTCCTGAAACTATCTCAGGCTTTAAACTTGAAGCATCAACTAATTGTTTAAAGCAAATAGCAGGTCTTAAGTTTGCAAAAAGTTTTAATTCTTTTCTTAACTTGAGTAATGCTCTTTCTGGTTTTTTTGAAAAATCTAAATTATCCCACTTTGGGCCACCGACAGCACCTAAAATTACTGCTTCACACTCTAAAGCTTTGAAAAAAACCTCATCAGTAATTGGGGTCTTGAATTTATCATAAGCTGCTCCACCTACTAGGTCTTGGTCTACTTCAAAATCAAGTGAACGATTTTTATTAAACCACTCAATAATTTTTTTTACTTCTTTGATTACCTCTGGGCCAATACCATCTCCAGGTAAAAGTAAAATTTTTCTCTTTTTTACTTTAATCATTAAAAATCCAAGGCTTTGATGATTTTACTTTACTTTCATAAGCTGAGATCTTTGAAGACTGGGCTAATGAAAGAGAAATATCATCTAAACCTTCCAAAAGACATTTTTTTTTAAACTCATCGATTTCAAATTTAATTTCGTTATTACCAAATTTTATAGACTGGTCTTCTAAATTAATTGATAATTCTTCTTTTCTATTAGAGTATTCGGATAATTCCTTAATTACCTCCTCCTTAATAGTTATTGGTAAAATTCCGTTTTTAAAACAATTATTGTAAAATATATCTGCATAACTTGAGCTTATTATGCAAGTTATACCAAAGTCTAGCAGTGCCCATGGAGCATGTTCTCTTGATGAACCACAACCAAAATTTTTACCTGCTATTAATATTTTAGATTGATCATAAGGTTTACTATTTAAAATAAACTCAGAAATTTCTTTACCATTATCATCGTATCTCATCTCAAAAAAAAGATTTTTTCCTAAACCTGTCCTTTTAATAGTTTTCAAGAATTGTTTAGGAATTATCATATCTGTATCAATATTAGTTATTGGCAAATATGCAGGAATACTTTTTAACTTATTAAACTTTTTCATTAATTTTTATATTTTCTGACATCTTCAAAGCTTCCGGAAATGGCTGCTGCTGCTGCCATTGCCGGACTGACAAGGTGAGTTCTACCGCCTCTGCCTTGTCTTCCCTCAAAGTTTCTGTTGGATGTCGATGCACATCTTTCCTCAGGTTTAAGCTTATCAGCATTCATTGCTAAACACATAGAGCAGCCAGGCTCTCTCCACTCAAATCCGGAATTTAAAAATATTTTATCTAAACCTTCTTGTTCTGCTTGTTCTTTAACCAGGCCAGAACCTGGAACGACCATAGCTTGTACATGAGATGCAATTTTTTTATTTTTCAAGATTTTAGCTGCGTCTCTTAGATCCTCAATTCTACCATTTGTACAACTTCCTATAAAAACTTTGTCAATTTTTACATCTTTTATTAGTGTATTTGGTTTAAGTCCCATATATTTTAATGATCTCTCAATTGAACTTTTTCTATCATTATCTTTCTCATCAGTAGGATTTGGGACTTTACCATCAATTGTAATAACATCTTGTGGTGATGTTCCCCAAGTAACCATTGGTTTAATTTCTTCTCCTTTAAGTGAAACCTCTTTATCGAACTCAGCATCATTATCAGAATTAAGTTTTCCCCAATATTCTAAAGCTTTATCCCAAATATCATTTTTTGGTGCCATAGGTTTTCCTTCTAAATATTTAAATATCTTTTCGTCTGGTGCTATTAATCCTGCTCTTGCTCCACCTTCAATAGTCATATTGCAAATCGTCATTCTATTCTCAACAGTCAAAGATGAAATAACATCTCCAGAATATTCAATGACATAACCTGTGCCACCAGCAGTTCCAATTTTTCCAATTATTTGTAAAATTACATCTTTTGATGTCACACCAATTGGCAATTCTCCATCAACATTAATTCTCAAATTTTTTGATTTTTTTTGAACTAGTGTCTGTGTGGCTAACACATGTTCTACTTCTGAAGTTCCTATACCGAATGCTAGTGCACCGAAAGCACCGTGGGTTGCTGTATGGCTATCTCCACATACGATTATATTTCCTGGTTGAGTAAAGCCTTGCTCAGGACCTATTATATGAACAATACCTTGTCTTTTATCAGACATTCCAAAAAGTTTTATTCCAAACTCCTCGCAATTCTTCCCAAGTGTATCAACTTGAATTTTAGACTGTTCGTCAGCTATACCTTTAGATCTATCTGTAGTTGGAACATTGTGATCCGCAACTGCTAGTGTTAATTCAGGGTTTCTAACTTTCCTGTTAGAATTTCTTAATCCTTCAAAAGCCTGGGGACTGGTAACTTCATGGATTAAATGTCTATCGACAAACAATAAAGACGTACCATCTTCTTGTCTGTGTACTAAATGATCTTCCCAGATTTTATCGTATAAAGTTTTTGACATTTAAAAAAGTTTAATTTTATTTAGCCTTTTTAGTGCTATCTTCTTTAAGTTCATCATCTTTTTTCAGAGACTCAACATTTTTATCATCGGCTGTCTCTGCTTTATCATCCTCTGCAACCTGTTTAACAACATTTTCCTTTGTTACTTGTTCAGACTTTGTCTCTATATCAATACCAGTTTTCTTTTTAATTTTTTCAGCAATTTTAGCAGATTTTCCTGTTCTTTCTCTTAAGTAATATAATTTTGCTCTTCTTACTTTTCCTGATCTAATTACCTTAATCGTATCGACAATTGGGCTAAAAAGTGCAAACGTTCTCTCCACCCCTTCACCGAATGAAATTTTTCTTACTGTAAAAGATGAATTGATATCTCTATTCTTTTTTGCAATACAAACGCCTTCAAAATATTGAATTCTATCTCTCTTACCCTCTGTAATTCTAACACCTACTTTAATGATATCTCCAGGGAAGAAATCTGGTAATTTTTTTTCAGCTGAGATTTTCTTTACATTCTCTCTATTTATTTCTTCAATGTTTTTCATTTGTATATTTATCAATTTAGTTTTTTTTATATTTTTGCCACAAGTCTGGTCTACGGTGGCGTGTTATAGCCTCTGATTGAGATAAACGCCAGTTTTTTATTTTGCTATGATCCCCTGATAAAAGCACCTCAGGAACTGCTATTTTTTCCCATATTTGTGGCTTAGTATACTGAGGATATTCCAGAAGACCATTTTCAAAACTTTCGTCTTTGCAAGAATTCTCATTTCCTAGAACTCCTGGTACTAATCTTAATATACTATCCAAAATTACATAAGCAGCCGTCTCTCCACCTGATAAAATAAAATCTCCAATACTTATTTCTTCAATACCTCTCGTTTCTATAACTCTTTGATCAATTCCTTCAAAATGACCACAAATAATGTTTATTTTTTTATCTTTTAAAAAATTTTTTGCTCTATTTTGGTTAAAGGATTTTCCTTTTGGAGTTAGATAAATAATTTTTTCATCATTATTTAAATTTTGATCGATTGCTTTTGCTACTATGTCAGGTTTTATTACCATCCCTTCTCCACCTCCATATGGTGTATCATCTACTGTTTTGTGTTTATCTTCTGCATAACTTCTAAGATTAATTACATCCAAACTCCACAAACTCTTTTCCATAGCCCTGCCATAAATACCTTTTTTCAAAATTCCAGGAAAGAAGTCTGGATAAAGAGTGAATATTTTTGCTTGAAACATTATTTCTTG
>CACLFM010000012.1 GCA_902606115.1 uncultured Pelagibacteraceae bacterium | reverse complement strand
CAAAATCTAAAAAACGAGTACGACAAAATAATTTCAAACACAACAAAACAAATTGAGGAATTTGTTCAAAAAGCAAACTTAGATAATTAGTATTTGCTGTGAAAAAATCTCAAATAAGAAAAATAGTTTTAAAAAAAAGATTAAATTTTAATGTTAAAGCTAAAAAAATTAATTTTTACAAGTTGCTTTTGATATTAAAGCGGGAGACTAAAAATAAAAAAATAGGTATTTATTATCCAATTGGATCTGAGGTATCTACACTTAAGCTAATAGAAAATTTAAGAAAAAAAAAATACAAAATATCATTGCCTGTTTTAGAAAATAATTTCGGAATGACATTTTACGAATGGAACAAGAAAAACCCATTAAAAATAAACAAGCATGGAATCCCAGAACCTATCAAAATAAAAAAATTTGTGCCATCAATCCTTATAATACCGATTGTAGCTTTTGATGCTAATTTAAACAGACTTGGGTACGGTGGGGGATTTTATGATAGATTTATAAATAAATTTGAAAAAAAAAAGAATATATTAAAAATTGGTCTTGCTCTTTCTTGTCAAAAAATAAATAAAGTTCCAACTAACAAATTTGACAAGAAAATGAATTATATATTGACCGAAAACAAAGTTTACAAATGAGGATATTTTTTCTAGGAGACATTGTTGGACCTTCAGGCTGTAATGTTGTCAAAAAATTTTTGCCAAATATAATTAAAGAAAAAGATTTAGATTTTGTTGTTGCTAATGGTGAAAATGCTGCGGATAATGGAGTAGGTATAACCGAAAAAATTTCAAATGAATTATTTCAGTGTGGAATAAATGTTTTAACTACAGGAAATCATGTATGGGATCAAAAAGAAACAGTCGAACATATTGAGAAAGAAAAAAAACTCTTAAGGCCCTATAACTTGACAAATCCTGCTCCTGGAAAAGGTTTTGAAGTTTTTGTTTGTAAGAAGAATTTTAAAGTTGGTGTACTCAATTTAATGGGAAATGTTTTTATGAAAAAATGTGACGATGTATTTATAGAAACAGAGAAATTTTTAAAAAATTATAACTTAAAAGAAAATTATGATTTTTTAATAATAGATTTCCATGGAGAAACAACTAGTGAAAAAATGGCAATTGGTCATCTGTTCGACGGTAAGGCTACCTTAATAACAGGTACCCATACCCATGTTCCAACAAATGATGCAAGAATTTTAAAAAAAGGTTCAGCGTATATAACAGACTCTGGTATGTGTGGCGATTACGACTCCGTGATAGGTATGGATAAAGATAATTCCATTAACAAATTTTTTAAAAGAAAAGCTGAAAAACATTCGCCTTCCCTTGGTGAGGGAACCTTATCAGGTGTTATTGTTGATTGTTGCACTGATACAGGCTTAGCAAAGAAAATAAATAGTTTTATAATGAGGGGTGTTCTCCAAAACACGTTTTGATATGGCAGGTCATTCACACTGGGCTGGAATAAAACATAAAAAAGGAAGAGCAGATAAACAGAGGTCAAAAATTTTCTCAAAGCTGTCTAGGGAAATTACTGTTGCTGCAAAACTAGGTGACAAAGATCCTGATATGAACCATAGACTTAGATCCGCTATTCAAGCCGCTAGAGCAGCTAATATGCCTAAAGACAACATAGAAAGAGCTATTGATAAATCAAAATTAAATGATCAGTCTAATTTTGATGAAATAAGATATGAGGGTTTTGGTAATTATAAAATTGCTGTTATTGTTGAGACATTAACTGATAATAAAAATAGAACAGCATCAAAAATTAGAGAAATTTTTCAAAAAAATGGTGGAAACCTAGGAACTCAAGGATCAGCATCACATAACTTCAAACAACTTGGCATAATAAGAGTAAATGCTGAGGAAATAGATGCTGAAACAATGCTTGAAATTGCTATAAATTCTGGAGCAGATGATTGCTTTTCAAATAAGAGTTATCATGAGATACATTGTAACAAAGAAGATATTTACGATGTAAAAAAAATTATGGAAAAAAAAATTAGTAATTTTCTATCAACAAATATTGAGTGGTATCCTCTAAATAAAGTTAACTTGAATAAAGAAAAATTTTTAGAAGCAACTAAGTTTTTGGAAAATTTAGAGGATCACGATGATGTTCAAAAAGTTTACTCAAATCTAGAAACGTCGGAATAGAAGATGTTAATTATAGGCATAGATCCTGGAATAAAAGGAGCAATATGTATTTTAAAAAACGGTAAAATACTGGATGTATTTGATATGCCCATAATGCCAGTTGGAAAAAAAAATAAATCTCAAGTTAATGCTTCTCAAATATATAATGAAATTCAAAAAGCAATTATTAATGAAGACAAAAAAGATATAAGAGTGGTAATAGAACAAGTCTCAGCAATGCCTGGCCAAGGGGTAACAAGCATGTTTAATTTTGGTCAATCTTTTGGTGTACTTAAAGGTATATTTTCTGCTATGCAAATACCCATGGATTTCGTTTCACCTGTCAAATGGAAAAGACATTATAACCTTATAAATACTCAGAAAGATTCTAGCAGAACTAAAGCAATTGAGTTTTTTCCTTACATTTCCTCAAAATTATCTAGAAAAAAAGATGCTAACAAAGCTGACGCAATATTAATTGCAAGTTTTTACCATCAAAACCAAAAAAATTAAGACAAATTGATGACACATTTTAGTGTGAAATATTTTTCATGGAAGCAGATATAACTTCTCAAGCGGTTGGATTAGGAAGCTCAGTTGACTTTTCATTAATGAGTTTATTTCTCAGAGCAGATTTTGTTGTAAAATCTGTAATAATAATACTAATAGCCGCATCAATCTATTCGTGGGCTATCATTATAGAAAAATTTAGAATGTTTAAGAAAGTAAATGAAAGCACAGTTGAATTTGAGGAAAAGTTTTGGAAATCTAAATCTGCGGAGAGTTTTTACAATAATCTTCCAATTAGCAAAGATGACCCGATGTCTAATGTTTTTAGAAAAACAATGCAGGTCGTATTAAAATCAAGATCTAGAAATAATTTGAATGAAAAACTAACAGGTTTGTTAGAGTCTAATATTGAGTCTGAGGTAAATTTTCTTGAAAAAAACTTTTCATTTTTAGCTACAGTAGGTTCCACAGCACCCTTTATTGGTTTGTTCGGAACTGTTTGGGGCATAATGAATTCATTTCAATCAATAGCAGTTTCAAGAAATACTAGTTTAGCAATTGTTGCACCGGGTATTGCCGAGGCATTGTTTGCAACAGCCCTAGGTTTGTTAGCAGCTATTCCAGCTGTGGTAGCTTACAATAAATTTAATAGCGACTCTAAGAAATACTCTCAAAGGTTAGAAAACTTTGCTAAAAGATTTATATCTATAATTTAGACTTATGACTTTTAGTTTAAATAAAAAATCCAAAGAACCAATGAGTGAAATAAATGTAACTCCATTTGTTGATGTTATGCTTGTGTTATTAATCGTTTTTATGGTTACTGCGCCATTATTAACCGTAGGTGTTCAGGTTGATTTACCCGAAAGTTCAGCAGACTCATTACCAGAAGAACAAGAACCTCTAACATTAACTATTAATTCTAAAGGCGAGATATTTATTCAAGAAACAAAAGTAGATTATGATAACGTTATTATAAAAATACTCGCTGTTTCTAAAAATAGAACAGATACAAGAATATACGTAAGGGGTGATAAAACAATAAATTATGGAAGAGTATTAGAAGTTATGGGAATGCTGTCAGGGTCCGGTTTTACAAAAGTAGCTTTAATTTCAGAACCTTATAAAGAGAGATAATAAGCTGATGATTAGGAACATTGCTATATCATCTGGATTACATATTTTTTTAGTTTTAATTACAGCACTCACGTTTCCTTTTATAGCAAAAAAACCTATAGATTTACCTCCTCTTATATCCATAGAACTAATACAAATATCAGATAAAACAAATATTCCATTTGCACCTAAAGCAAAAAAAATTATTGAAAAAATCAAAGAGAAAGAAAAACTTGTGTCTGAGCAAGCACCTCCAAAAAAAATAAAAAAAGACAAACCTGATGCGATACCTTTACCTGATCAAAATCAAGAAATAGTGAAAAAGCCTGAGAAAGACGTACAGAATCCCGAAAAAATTGATGAAGAAATTAAACAAGTTTCTGAATTTGAAAAAGATGAATTATTTGATCCAAACAATATTGCTGCACTAATAGATAAGTCTAAAGAGGAAACTGCAGAAATAAATAATAAAACAAATAAAATAACACAATCAAATCAAAAAGATGTATCCTCAAGCGCCTTGACTTTAAGTGAGGAAGATGCATTAAAAGCACAGATATTTGGTTGTTGGAGTATTCCTTTAGGCTTGCCTTACAATGAAAATTTATTAGTTAGAATTAAATTAAGTTTAAAACCAGATGGCACTGTGATTAATTCCGAAATTTTAGATCATGCAAGAATGAACAAACCAGGACAAGGTTTTTATAAGGTATTAGCAGAAAGTGCTTTAAGGGCAATAAGGCTTTGCCAACCGCTAAGTGTTCCTTCAACTGGGTATGAAAGATGGAAAGATCTACAATTAAATTTTGATGCTAGAGAGATGTTAAAAGGATGATCAAAACAAAAATTTCTATAATTACTATACTATTGTTTTTAATACCTAAAACTTCATTTGGATTAATTGAAGTCGATATTACTAGAGGTAACTTAAATCCATTACCAATTGCTGTATCACCATTATTTGTTGAAACAAAATCTATAAAAGAATTCCAAACCTTACTAAAAACAAATAATATCGGAGAAGAAATTGCAAAGGTTGTAGAAAATAATTTAAAATCATCTGGACTGTTCAATCCTCTTAAAAAAGAAGCTTTCTTACAAAAACCTGATATTGCACATTTAAAACCAAGATTTGAGGATTGGTCTTTAATAAAAGCTCAAGCTTTAATTACTGGAGAAGTTAAATATGAAAATCAAAAACTTAGGGTAGAATTTAGATTATGGGATGTGCTTGCAGGGAAAGAGATGATGGCTTTAGCATTTACAACTGTACCTGATAACTGGAGAAGAGTTGGCCATATTATTACCGATAAAGTTTATCAAAGATTGACAGGTGAAAAGGGCTATTTTGATACAAGGATTATTTATGTATCAGAGAAAGGCCCGAAGACTAACAGAATTAAAAAGTTAGCCATCATGGATCAAGATGGATATAACATAAAATATTTAACATTGGGTAATGAATTAGTATTAACTCCAAGATTTAACCCCACAAATCAAATGGTTACTTACCTGTCATATTTTAAAAATTTACCAAGAGTTTATTTATTAGATATTGAAACAGGTGTTCAAGAAGTCGTAGGTGATTTTCCCGGAATGACTTTCGCCCCAAGATTTTCACCAGATGGAAAAAAAATAATAATGAGTTTCGCAAAAAATGGTAATTCAGATATTTATACAATGGATCTCGAAAATAGAATTGTAGAGAAGATTACCAATCATCCATCTATTGATACTTCGCCATCTTTTTCGCCTGATGGAAAATATATTTGTTTCAATTCAGATAGGAGTGGTTACCAGCAAATATATGTTATGAAAAGTGATGGCTCTAAAGTTAAAAGAATTTCATTTGGCAGGGGTCTTTATGGAACACCTGTATGGTCTCCAAGAGGCGATTTAATAGCTTTTACTAAACTTCATAAGGGTAAATTTTACATAGGTGTAATGAGGGTTGATGGGAGTGGTGAAAGATTATTAACAGAAAATTATTATCAAGAAGCACCATCTTGGTCCCCTAATGGTCGAGTATTAATATTTTACAGGGAAACTAAGTCAGATTCTGAGGGCAAAGGGTTCACAGCAAAATTATGGTCCATAGATTTAACTGGATATAATGAGCGATTAGTTGATACAGAAACAGATGCCTCAGACCCATCCTGGTCGTCATTATTAAGCGAATAATAATGAATTATTTATTAAATTCTTGATTTTTAAGCTTGAAAGATCTATTTAGGTGTGAAAAAGTACACTATTATATTTAAGGAGTAGTAATGAAATTAAACAAAATTTTTAAAAATATCCTATTAATCACATTTGCAGCAGTATTGTTATCAGCATGTGCAACTAAAAAAGTCACAAATCAAATGCAAGGGGATGTTTATACTGGTAAAGACACAGTAGAATACTTAGCATCTGGAGTTCCAGACAGAGTTTTCTTTGCCACTAACGAGTCAGTATTAACAACTGCTTCTAGAGAAACTCTAAGAAAGCAAGCTGCATGGTTAAGAAAAAATTCAAAAATTAATGTTGTATTAGAGGGTCACGCAGATGAAAGAGGTACTAGAGAATATAACCTTGCTTTAGGTGAAAGAAGAGCTAATGCTGCAAAAGATTATTTAATGACTTATGGAATATCAAGTAACAGAATATCTGTAATAAGTTATGGTAAAGAAAGACCAGTAGACTCAGGATCAAACCCACTAGCTTGGTCGAAAAACAGAAGATCTGTATCAGTAAAAGCAAATTAATTATAAAAAATCTAGACCCTAGCCTAAAAAACTAGGGTCTTTTTTTTGCCATCATTATAAATATTAATCTAAACATGTTGTTTTATGAAATTTCTTACAAAAAAATTTTATTTTTTTTTGTAGCTCTTAGTATTTTTTTCTCACCACTAAATGCTGAAGAAGATACAAATGCTATTTTAGAGAAGCTTAAACAAGATGTTAAAACTTTAGAAAAAGCCGTTTATTCTGACTCAGAAAACATGTCTAACACAAGCTCAATTTTAAGTAATAATGATGAAGATGTACTTACAAGACATTTATTGAAATTATCAGAAATAGAACAACAATTTCAGCAATTAACAAACAGATTTGAAGAAATAAATTTTAAAATTGATAAACTATCAAGCAGACTATCTAAAGTTCAAGCTGACAATCAATTAAGATTCCAAGAACTAGAAATTGGTAATGATAATAATATCGCTATATCAAATAACCAAAAAAGTTTACCTGGCTCTTCTCAACCGCAAGATTTAGGATCTGTTACTTACAAGGACTCAGAGACACAAGATCTAGTTCAAAAGACACAATCTATTGAGACAACAAGCAGTGTCGTTACAGAAAATTTTGTAACTGAGGAAAAGATATTGCCAAAAACAGATCCAAAACAACAATATAATTTCGCAACCACTCTTTTAAAACAAGGTGATTACACAACAGCAGAAAGAGCATT
This sequence comes from uncultured Pelagibacteraceae bacterium, assembly GCA_902606115.1. Taxonomy (GTDB): domain Bacteria; phylum Pseudomonadota; class Alphaproteobacteria; order Pelagibacterales; family Pelagibacteraceae; genus Pelagibacter. The sequence goes on along the minus strand of CACLFM010000012.1, from coordinate 14,493 downwards.
AAGAGAATTTGTTATAGATAATCCTGAACATACTTTAGCAGGTAACGCACAATATTGGTATGCAGAAACATTTAGGATAAGACAGCTGTATACAGACGCAGCATCTGCGTATTTAGAAGGATACCAAAAATATCCGAAAAGTGAAAAGGCAGCTATAAATTTACTAAAACTTGGTGTTTCATTAGTGCAAATCGGGGAAAAAGATCAAGGTTGCTTAATGATAAAAGGAGTTAAAGAAGAATATCCAAAAGCTAAACAATCTGTACTTCAAAAAGCAAAGTACGAAGAGAAAAAGTTTGATTGCCAAAAACAAAGTTCATAAGAAAATCTTAGGTTATCTTAAAAATAAAGAATTTAAGAAAATTTACAATAATTTTGATAAATTCTTGAATGAAAGAAATATTAATACTTTCGCTGTGTCTTTATCTGGTGGATCCGATAGTATGGCAATGGCATATTTTTCAAAATGTCATCAAATTTTAAATAATTCAAAAATTTATTATGTTCATATTGATCACAAATTAAGAAAGCATTCATCTAATGAAGCAAGAGAGTTGAAATATTTTATGAAAAAATTTGACATTAATTGTGAAATTTTGAATTGGAAAAAAAATAAGAATGTTAGAGGAACTCAAGAAAATGCAAGAATAGCGAGGTATAATTTATTGGAAAATTTTTGTAAAAGAAAAAAAATTACATCTTTATTTTTAGCTCATCATAGTGACGATTTGTATGAAAATTTTTTTATTAGAATGTTAAGAGGCTCAGGTATTAGAGGCCTCACATCGTTTTCATCTAAAGATACATTTATAAGCAGTAATTTAAAAAGCTATAGACCTTTTTTAAGTTTATCAAAAAATTTATTATTAAATGTAACCAAGAAAGTATTTGGATACTTTATCAAAGACCCGTCTAATTCCAATAATGAGTTTTTGAGGACTAGGATAAGAAGTTTGTTGAGCAATCTTCAAAAAGACGGTTTTGACAAAAAGAAATTTAATTTAACTTATTTTAATCTACAATCTGCTAACGAGACATTAAAATTTTATTCTAATCAAAATATTTTAAAAAATACTAGTTTTTTTAAAAAAAAAAATAAGAATAGTGTTGTTATCAACTCCAATTTTTTTATGCAACCTAATGAGATTGTGCTTAGATCATTTTCAAGTTTAATATCAAAAATTAACAAAAAATATTATTTTTCTAGAGGTAAAACTTTGATAAAAAAAATTAAAGAAATAAGGCTTAATTCATTCAAAAAAGCTACTGTCGGAGGCTGCATTGTTGAAAGAGTTAATAATACTATAATAATTTACCCTGAAAACATAAAATAAACTAAATTATGTTACAATTTAGCACTTGTTTAATATAGAATAATTCTTATTTTATTCCTCTAATATGAATTTTAAAAATCTAGCGATGTGGGCAATAATTGTAGTTCTTACAATAGGACTATATAACATGTTTAAAAATCCCCAAAATTTAAAAGCAGTTAATCAAGAGAAGATTATTTTTTCAGAATTTTTAAAGGAAGTTGATAATGGAAGGGTTGTTGAAGTTCAAATTCAGGGCAATAATATAAAAGGTGTAATGGCGAATGGTAAAACATTCACTACTTATTCTGCTAATTATCCAAATTTAGTTGAAAAACTATCAGATAGTGGAGTTAGCATCTCAGCTGTTCCAAAGGATGAAAAAATGCCATCACTTCTTGGAGTTTTGTTGTCATGGTTTCCGATGTTACTATTAATAGCCGTATGGATTTTCTTTATGAGACAGATGCAAGGTGGCAAAGGTGGCGCTATGGGATTTGGAAAATCTAAAGCAAAAATGATGAATGAAGTTAAAGGAAAAGTAACTTTTAATGACGTTGCTGGGGTTGAAGAAGCAAAAGAAGAAGTTGAAGAAGTTGTAGAATTTCTAAAGGATCCAAAAAAATTTAGTAGACTAGGTGGTAAAATACCTAGAGGATGTCTTTTAGTTGGACCACCAGGAACTGGTAAGACACTTCTTGCGAGAGCTATCGCAGGGGAAGCTGGAGTTCCTTTCTTTACTATATCCGGTTCAGATTTTGTTGAAATGTTCGTTGGTGTTGGTGCATCAAGAGTAAGAGACATGTTTGAACAAGGGAAAAAACATTCTCCATGTATCATTTTTATAGATGAGATTGATGCAGTAGGAAGAAGTAGAGGCGCTGGACTTGGCGGAGGTAACGATGAGAGAGAACAAACTTTAAACCAATTGTTAGTTGAAATGGATGGTTTTGATACAAATGAAGGAGTAATAATTATAGCAGCTACAAACAGACCAGATGTTTTAGACCCTGCCTTATTGAGACCTGGAAGATTTGATAGACAAGTTGTTGTATCTAATCCGGATATTTTAGGTAGAGAAAAAATTTTAAAAGTTCACGCAAAAAAAATATCAATGTCTCCAGATGTTAATTTGAGAACAGTTGCAAGAGGTACTCCAGGCTTTTCTGGAGCAGACTTGGCTAATCTAGTTAATGAGTCAGCGTTGTTAGCAGCCAGGAAGAATAAAAGAATTGTGACTTCAAAAGAATTTGAAGAGGCAAAAGATAAAGTTATGATGGGCGCTGAAAGAAGATCGATGGTAATGACCGAAGAAGAAAAAAAATTAACTGCTTATCACGAAGCTGGTCACGCAATTGTAACATTAAACGAAAAAGCAGCCTATCCAATTCATAAAGCAACAATAATACCGAGAGGTAGAGCTTTAGGAATGGTAATGCAATTACCTGAGAGAGATGAAGTTTCTCAAACAAGAGAACAGCTCCATGCTCAAATGGCAATAGCAATGGGAGGAAGAGTTGCTGAGGAAATAATTTTTGGTGATGATAAGGTTACTACTGGAGCCGCGAGTGATATTGAGCAAGCGACTAAAAGAGCAAGAGCTATGGTTATGAGAGCCGGATTAAGTAAAGAATTAGGACCAATACTTTACGGTGAGAATGAAGAAGAAGTTTTCCTAGGTCGATCCGTTGCAAGACAACAGAATATGTCTGAGGAAACAGCAAGAAAAGTAGACTCAGAAATCAAAAAATTTGTTGATATGGGATACCAAAGAGCAAGAAAAGTTCTTACAGAAAAAATTGAGGATTTACATAAGGTAGCAAAAGCATTACTTGTCTATGAAACTTTAACAGGTGATGAAATAGAGGATTTAATTAATAAAAACATCTATCCACCTAATAAAGAAGATCTTAATGTTGAGGAAGACAATTCAGGTTCAGCTTTAGGATCGATTGGCTTGAAACCTAAAATAGTTCACTAAAATTAATGTCAATATATTACACTAGAGCGTGTAATTTTTATTACGGTAAATCGTCAATTGAAATGCTTAAGAAAAAGAAAGCACTTCCATTGCATGGAAATAAAGAATTATCCTTTGATACAATTGAAATATTATCAAAAAAAAATAAAAAGATAATAAATATAAAAAAGATCAATTCACTTAGTGTTAATTTAAAAAACAAAGTAAAAAAAGACATAAAAAATATTACAAAACGAAAATCATTTTGTAAAATTAACTTAGGAGAACCTCTACTGGTAGGTATTTTAAATTTAACACCAGATAGTTTTTCTGATGGCGGCAAATATAATCAAATTAAACCAGCATTGAAAAGAGTGAAGTCATTAATAAATGCAGGTTGTAAAATTATTGATATCGGAGGTGAGTCCACGCGTCCAGGCTCCAAAGACATTGATAAAAATATTGAGTGGGAAAGAATTAAAAATTTATTAAAAAGTATTAGAAATTATAAATTTTTATTATCTCTAGACACTAGAAAAACATTTGTGATGCGCAAAGCCTTAAATTATAAAGTAAATATTATTAATGATGTCTCGGGTTTTTCGTATGATGACCAAACAATTGATTTTCTAAAAAACACTAATTTACCATTAATTATAAATCACTCAAAAGGCGTACCAAGTACAATGCAAAAAAAACCTTTTTATAAAAATGTCCTTCTTGAGATCTACGATTTTTTTGTCAAAAAAATTGAACTTTTACGAAAAGCTGGAATTAAACATAATAATATTATTTTAGATCCAGGTATTGGTTTTGGTAAAAACTTGAAACATAATATTACCATTATGAATAATATTTCTATCTTTCACTCTTTAGGTTTTCCTGTAATGTTAGGATCTTCTAGAAAGAGATTTATAAAACATATTTCTGGTAAGAACGATAGTAATAACAGAATAGGAGGAACATTGGCATCCTCTATTCATGCAATGATGAATGGTGTTCAAATAATGAGAGTTCATGATTTTAATGAGATTTCCCAAGGTATAAAGGTATTTAAATCTATAAATAAATAAAATGTCAAAAAAATATTTTGGTACTGACGGAATTAGAGGAAGAGTTAATCAAGGAAAAATAAACGGTGAAATGTTTTTTAAATTTGGCCTCGCCGCAGGCACTTTTTTTAAAAATCAAAAAAAATTAAAACAGGTAGCTATTATTGCAAAAGATACTCGATTATCTGGTTATTCTTTAGAACCTGCACTTGTTTCAGGTCTTGCATCAGCTGGAATGCACATCTTTTTGTTAGGCCCTTTACCAACAAATGGTTTAGCAATGTTGACTAAAAAAATGAAAGCAAATATGGGTATTATGATAACCGCCTCACATAATCCTTACTATGATAATGGTTTAAAACTTTTTGGACCTGATGGATTAAAGTTATCTGATCAAATTGAAAAGAGAATTGAAAAACTTATAGACTCTAAAATTACAAAAAATTTATCTAAACCTAAAAGATTAGGTCGAGTCAAAAGATTAGAAAATGCAAATGAAAATTATGTAAATATATTAAAAAAAAATTTCCCTCGTAATTTTAATTTAAAAAAAATGAAGATCGCAATTGATTGTGCAAATGGTGCTGGCTATAAATCAGCCCCTTATCTTTTAAAATCATTAGGCGCAAAAATATATGAAACTGGAACATCACCTAATGGATTTAATATAAATAATAAATGTGGGTCAACCTTTCCAAAAAAAATTCAATCATTTGTGAAAAAAAATAAAGCTCATCTTGGAATAGCTTTAGATGGGGATGCAGATAGAATAATATTAGTCGATGAGAAGGGTAAAATAATAGATGGTGATCAAATTATTGGAATGTTGGCTACAAGATGGAAAAGAAAAAAAATATTAAAGGGGGGTGTGGTTGGTACTCAAATGTCAAACTACGGATTACAAAAATATTTTAAAGATAAAGGAATTAAATTTTTAAGGGCAAATGTTGGTGATAGATATGTTAAAGAAAAAATGCAAAAAAATAAATTTAATTTAGGAGGCGAACAGTCTGGCCATATTATCTTAGGAAAATTTGCAACAACCGGAGATGGATTGTTAGTAGCTTTAGAAGTATTGTTTGCAATGAGAAAAGGAAAAAAAGCTAGTGAAATTTTTAATGTATTTAAACCGACGAAACAATTATTGGAAAATATTGTTGTGAAAGATAAATCAATAATAGATACTCTTAAGTGTAAAAAAGCTATAAAAAAGGCTGCTCAAATTGTTAAAAAACAAGGAAGAATACTGGTAAGAAAATCTGGCACAGAACCAAAGATTAGAATTATGGCTGAAACAGACAACCGAAATTTATTATTTAAGTGTGTAAATATTGTAAAAAAATCTTTGAATTAAATTGAGATTAAAATCAAAAATACTTGTAATTGCAGGCTCAGACTCATCTGGGGGCGCTGGTATACAAGCAGATATTAAAACTATAACAGCACTTGGGTCTTATGCGATGACTGCTATAACTGCGGTAACTTCTCAGAATACAAATGGAATAAATTCTATTTCACCAATACCGACAAAAGTTATCTCTAAACAGATAGAACATACCTCAAAAGATATAAAACCAGACGCAATTAAAATTGGAATGTTACATTCTGAAAACGTAATAAAAACTGTTTTAAGATCACTTGATAAAATTAATGTAAAAAAAATAATACTTGATCCTGTAATGGTGGCAAAAGGTGGTCATAGATTAATTGACACAAATTCTATTAAAATATTAAAAAAAAAATTGTTAAAAAGGGTTACTTTGATAACTCCAAATATTCCAGAGGCGGAAATTCTATCGGGTATTAAAATTAAAACTATTCAAGATATGATTAATGCTGCGAAAAAAATAAAAATTTTAGGAGCTAAAAATATACTAATTAAAGGTGGTCACCTTGAAACAAATAAAATTCATAATGTACTGTTAGGTAGAAATAAAATTAAAATTTTTAACAGTAAAAAAATACATACTAAAAATACACATGGTACAGGTTGTACCCTCGCAAGCGCAATTACCACGTTCTATTCGTGTGGAAAAACACTAAACAAATCTTGTGAGTTAGGAATAAATTATGTTAACCATGCTATTAAGAATGGACCAAATTATGGTAAAGGTCATGGTCCAATTAACCATATTAATAATATTAAAATAATTAATTTTAAATGAAAAATGTTGTTGTAGTTGGATCACAATGGGGCGATGAAGGGAAAGGTAAAATAGTAGACTGGTTATCTAGCGAAGCTGATATTGTAGTTAGATTTCAAGGTGGTCACAATGCAGGTCACACATTAGTAATTGATGGAGTAACTTATAAACTCAGGCTTCTTCCGTCTGGAATTGTAAGAAAAAATAAAATTTCAATTATTGGTAATGGCGTTGTTGTTGATCCATGGGCTCTGTTAGATGAAATTGAGGAAATTAAATCAAAAGGGATTGAGGTAAGTCCTAAAAATTTAATTATTTCTGAGTCAGCTAACCTTATTCTACCATTTCATAAAGAGATGGATGAAATAAGAGAAGATGCAGCTGGCAAAGCTAAAATTGGCACAACGAGAAGAGGAATTGGACCAGCCTATGAAGATAAAGTTGGAAGAAGATCTATAAGAGTAATGGATTTAATTTCTGATGAAAATTTAAATCACAGACTAGAAACTGTTCTTATGCATCACAACGCAATAAGAAAAGGATTAGGAAAAGAAATTTTTCAAAAAGATAAACTTAAAAATGATCTACTTAAAATTGCTCCTGAGATTTTAAGATATTCACAGCCAGTGTGGAAAAAAATTGATGAATTTAAATCTGAGAAAAAAAAAATTTTATTCGAGGGAGCTCAAGGAATTTTACTTGATGTAGATCATGGTACCTATCCATTTGTCACTTCATCAAATACAGTTGCCTCATCTGCAGCAACTGGAACAGGATGTGGCCCAAATTCAATTAATTATGTTCTTGGTATTACAAAAGCATATACAACTAGAGTTGGGGAAGGACCATTTCCAACAGAACTAAAAGATGATATCGGAGAACATTTGGGTTTAACTGGAAAAGAATTTGGAACTGTCACTAGCAGAAAAAGAAGATGTGGTTGGTTTGATGGTGTTCTTGTAAGACAAACTATTAAAATTTCTGGAATTAACGGAATTGCATTAACCAAACTTGACGTGCTTGATGATTTAGATGAAGTAAAGATGTGCATTGCATATGAACTAAAAGGGAAAAAGATTGATTATTTGCCAGCGGCAGTTGAAGACCAACTACAAGTAAAACCTATTTATAAAACTTTTAAAGGATGGAAAAGTAAGACCAAGGGTATTAAAAGTTTTGAAGAACTCCCAGAAAATGCAAAAAAATACATCACTGAAATGGAAAAATTTATTGAGACAAAAGTTTCTAGTATCTCAACAAGTCCTGAAAGAAAAGATACAATTCTTTTGATTGATCCATTCGTTTAAAAGTTCTTACTCAAACTTAGCCACAGTCTTTCACTATGATCCGTACCATCATTATCTTTTCCAAAAGCGTCTTCTGCTGGATTGCTACTAAATTTTTGTGCATATACCATAGATAAATCCCCTAAATCTCCTAAAAAAATGTCTAACCCAACTCCAGCTCCACTTAAATCGTAAGAGTTTTTTAGTGACGCGTTAGATGAATTCCATCCAGAGTAAGCATTCTTATACTGTTGTATCTTACCAAAGTCATAAAATATTTTAGATCTTATTCTTTGGTTAAAGTTGTACCGATATTCTAGTTTTGAAATTATTCCGTGTGAGCCAGATGCTTCACTATTTGGAAAAGACCTAACTCCACTCACGCCACCTAAACTTAATTGTTCACCAGAGTCTAAATTTTTTCCACCGTATTGACCATTTGTTGTAAATAAAATCGAGTTCCTATTTGTTATTGACTGAACTCTTGAAAAATTAAAAGTAAATTTGTCGTAATTTCCATTTGTGTTAGCGGTAGTTTGGTCAGATGCTAAATTAGATGGGTTATCCCCTAAATCAAGATCACCGTTTACAATTGAAAAAGAAAGTGAATTAGATCCACCACCAAACAAATTATCTGATAAATTAAAATTAAAATCTATATTACCTTTAAAATTTTTTTTCTCTGATGAAATTCCTGATACAGTTCTATTGAGATAAGTATTATTAGATAATCCAAGACTAATTGAACCTGTTAAGTTTTTTAAATTAAAGGAAGGAAAATCTAATGTCATTGATAAAGAGTCTGAATTTCCATCAGCATTTGAACTTTTTAGAGGCGTACCTAAATCATAATCCATTTCTGAGCCTTTAATTGTAGTTGTTAAACCACTGTAACCAATTGGTATTGTTAGTCCTGCAGAATAAAAATCTGAACCAGTAGTATGAACATTTTGAAATGTTAAAGTTTCACCAAGGTTAAACAAACCATTAAAATTTACAAGTGAAGTTGATCTTGCAAAACCAGAAGACCTTGAACCATGGTTATCTGCTTTAACATTACCTGAAACTAATTCAGACTCATTTACTTCAACAATGACATCTGTCTCACCTTCGACTTCACCTGACTGTAAACTTGCCGTAGCATTAACGCCCGCCAAATTATCTAAACGTTGTACGTTTTTATTTAAATTATTAATATTAAAAATTTTATCCTTAAATTGATTTTTATTTAAATATTTTTGAGCTCTTTTTTCACTAATACCAAATTTACTTTCTGCCGATTTTTGAAATATAATTTTACCTAATTTGGCCTCTATAACTTTTATTTTTAATTCATTGTTATTTATATCTTGCTCAGGTAATACTGCTCTAGCCCACAATCCTTTGTCAATGTAATAATTAGTTATAAATTCTGTAGTTGCATCAAGCTCAGCTAAAGTAAGATCTTTATTTAAGAATTCTTTTATTATATCTTGAAGCTCTGACTCTGCTATAGAGTAATTACCTTCAATAATAAATTTCTTAATCTTAACTTTTATTTGATTTTGATCATTTGTGGATATTGAACTTTCTTGTTTTTTTTCTTTATCTATTATAAGATTTTTTTCAATCTCTTTACTTTTGTTTACTTTATTTTCATAATCATCAACAGTTGGAACATCAATTGCAAATGATTTACTGGTAAAAATTATTATAAATATAAAGAAATATTTTTTCATAATAATTATGAATTTTTTACTAGGAATTTATTTAATAGAAAAAACTTTTCTTTGTCGCTCATACCACTTTTCTAGGAAAGCTTCCAAACTACTGCAACTATAATATTTAATTCTCTTATCATCTTTAAAAGTTTTTTTTTCAAAATATCCTAATTTTACTCCCTCTGCTAATATGGAATGTATGGTGGATCTACTAACATTTGTCAATTTTTTGGACAAGGATTCGTATGAAATATTTTCTTCTGAAAATACTGCAAAAACTATCATAACATGTATCTTTGTCTTAAAAATAAATGCCATTGGCCCTTTCTGTTTAGAATTAGCTAACAAATCTTCATAAATATATTTAAATGAGCTTCTCATAAATTACTTTTAAAAATTACTAGTATTTTTAACAAACAATTATAATACTTACATGTGCTATATAATCTAAACAGATATGCTAAATATTCATTATATTTAAGCTTCTATATATTTAGTTTTAATTGGGGGAAATATTGAGTACAAAATTTGAAGTTTTTCAGTTTTTAAAGAAAATACTTATTTATTTTACGATATATTTACATATTTTCTCTATTCAATTTTACACATTCGCGTCTGCGCAGGAAATTAAACCATCAACTTTGCCAACTGATGGAATAGTTAAATCTGGAAGCGCCAATATTACCCAAAACAATAATACCATGAATATCAATCAGTCTAGTGGTAATGCAATAATTAGTTGGAACACTTTTAATATAGGATCCAATGCAACAGTTAACTTTAATCAACCTAGCTCGTCATCAAACACTTTAAACAGAGTAAGAACCAATGATGCTACAAGAATATATGGAAATTTAAATGCAAATGGAAATATATTTTTCATAAATCCAAACGGAGTATTATTTGGAAACGGAGCAAGAGTGAATGTTGAAGGTTTGGTTGCAACAACTATGAACCTAGCAAATAATGATTTCAATCAGCAAAATTATAATTTTAATTCACTAACAAACAGCACCTCTTCAGTTATCAATTATGGTAAAATTAATTCAAACTATGTTGCTTTGATCTCAACAAATGTAAAAAATAAAGGTGATATTAATACAAAGTCAGACTTAGCACTTGTCTCTGGTGACAATGCAAAATTGGCAATTTCATCTGATGGTAAGTTAAGTATTAAAATTACAGAGTCAACTTTACAAAATTTAATTGAAAATGAAGGTTCTTTAAAATCAGAGAACGGACAAGTCTTAATCAAATCTTCAGCTGCTAAAAGTTTAGTTGAGGCTACAATTAAAAGTTCGTCACAAAAGAAAAAATTAATTTCTAAAAATGGCGTTATTAAATTAGTGTCAAATACTGGAACGATTGAAGGTAAGAGTATAAAAATTGATGCAGGAAAAAATGGAAGAGTAATAAATTCTGGTAATCTAGACGTAAGCTCTGACAATTCTAAAGCAGGTAAAATTGAAATCACTGGTAAAGAAATTTCAATCCATTCAGGATCTAATGTATTAGCTAAAGGAGCCAAAGGTGGGGGCGAAATTTTAATTGGTGGTGACTGGCAGGGCAAAGGAAGCATGCAACAAGCAACTTACACTACTGTTGAAAAAGATACTTTAATTGATGCAAGCTCAACTAAAACAGGAGATGGTGGTAAAATTGTTATTTGGTCAGACATTAAAGATAAAAATTCAGTTACTAAAGTTGACGGAACCTTAAAAGCTAAATCAATTGATGGAACAGGTGGTAAAATAGAAACCTCAGGAGCAGCTCTTAATACAGATGGTATTAAAGTTGATGCAAGTAGTCAAAAAGGCAAAGGTGGATTGTGGTTAATTGATCCTTACGATTATACAATTAATCAAGCTCAAGCGGATATTATTAGGAATAGTCTCGAATTGGGAACTGATGTAACCGTTACAACTTCATTAGATCATCAATCCAAAGGATCGAACGGTAATAATTCGAGCAATGGAGATATAACTATTAATAAAGGAATAACACTTACTGGAGGAAGTGATGCAACATTAACCTTAAATGCAGCAAGGCACATAACTCTAAGCAGCGGTGTTAGATATTTAGATACTGGAAGTGGTAAGTTGAGTTTAGCATTTGTAGCTGGAGGTAATATTACTCAAAATACTGGTAGTAATGCTGCAATACATATTGCAGGCTCTTTGTCATTTACTACAACAAACTATACTGTGCCAGGAAGCTCAAACTCAGTTTCATTTACTTATTCAGGCTCTGCAACTACTTGGACTGTTCCATCAGGTGTTAATTCAATTACAATCGATGGTTCTGGTGGAGGTGGAGGCTACGGTTATAGTAACAACAATGATCCTGGAAAAGGTGGACGTTTAAGAGCCACTATCTCTTCAACTCCAGGTGAAACATTTAACATAAGAGTAGGTGGAAAAGGTGAAAATGGTAACCAATATGCACCAGGAAGAGGAAATCCTCCTACATTTACTGCAAGCAATGCTGCCGGTGGTTTTAATGGTGGTGGATCTGCAATAATAGCAGGCAATAATTACACCGGAGGCGGAGGCGGAGGCGCAACAGATATTAGAAGAGGCGGTGATACATTAGATAATAGAATTTATGTTGCTGGTGGCGGAGGTGGTATGGCCGCGCAAAGACGAGGACCAGCTCCAGGAGGTCACGGTGGTGACGGTGGTAATACTACTGGGCAGGATGGAACAGCTGTAGGTGCCAAGGCAGGAACAGGATATGGTAAAGGTGGATCACAAATTGCAGGTGGCAATGCAGGAGGTCGAAATGCAACTGCAGGATCTAAAGGTCAAGGTGGAAATGGAGCTTACACGAATGGTGGTAGAAACGGCGGCGGAGGCGGAGGCGGTTACTTCGGTGGCGGTGGCGGTACATATTCAACTCGTATAGGCGGCGGCGGCGGAGGAGGAGGTTCTTCCTATGTTATCGCTAGTGCATCAAACGTTACTCATAACCAAGGTGGTGGTTCAAATTTTAATACGCATGGCACATTATCAATATCTTATAATTCAGCAAGTACCACAGCTAACGGAAATATACTCCTTAAAGGAAAAAATTGGGCGAATGAAGGCTCAAATATTTCAACACAGGGAAATTTGGAAACGTGGGGTATTGGACCAATAAAAAACTTGTCAGTTGGTGGAGACATTACTATAGACCAAGATCCTAGTAATTATGCATCAGGATTAATGAACGTTAACGTAAGTAGCGGAAGCATAACAACTATTGATAATGTTATTGATGGATCAGGAGGAATAAAAAAGACTGGTGCTGGTACATTAAAATTAACTGCTAACAATGATTATGAAGGAGAAACACAAGTTAATAATGGAAAACTTGATGTTTACACATCCAATTCTTTAGGAGATGATACTTTAGTACTAAAAAATGCAACAACTTTATTTAGTTCTTCTAGAGGTCAACCAATAACAATATCTAATGATGTCACTTTAGCTGGAACTCCGATTGTTGATATATCTTTTGCAACTGGCACAGATCTAATTCTTTCTGGTGAAGTCGGTGGTTCGGGTAAAATTTCTCTTAAAGGAGATACTAATTCAAGAAAATTAAGACTAACAAATGCTAGTAACCCATTTTCGGGTGGTATTGATATCAACACAGCTTCAACAACAAATAATAAACCAATCTTAGAAATTGGCGCAAATTATGCATCTGGAACTGGGGCAATTACATCTTATGGAACTGCTGATTATGGAAACATTAGTTTTTTAGGTAATTATACAATTAACAATCCAATCACAACAAATAATTCTCTCTCAAAAATAGGTATTAACACTAATGCTAACAATGCAGCACTAGCGGGAGCAATAACAGCAACAGGTCTTTTGACTAAAACTGGAAGTGGAACATTAACTTTAAGTAATAATAATTCTAGTTATTCAGGCGCTATAAATGTAAGTGAAGGAACTTTATATGGTGGCGCTAGTCAAAATGCTAAAAAGGTATTTGGAACTGGAGACATTACAGTTGCAAGTGGCGCTAAGGTATTGACACATAGCAGTGGTAATGTCGCAAATTCAAATAAGTTGTATCTAAATGGTGGAACATTAGGAATTAATGGAAATAACAGAAATACGTGGGCAGGCGATATAGTTTTAGGCGCCGGTACCACTTCATCAATTGAAACAGATAAGGGAGGAAGCCTTACATTAACTGGAACAATTTCTGGAGCTGGAAACGTAATTTACAATAGCAACACTACTGGTAATGGTGAAATATTATTAGATGGCACTAATACTTATACTGGTAACACTACCATTAATTCTAATGGAAGAAGTGTAGGTGTATATTTAAATGGAAAACTAGGCGGTAGTGCACATAATTATGCTGGTAACATTAATATAGGTTCTGGAGGAACCCTTTCGCTTAATCATACTGACAGAACAACTCCTAATGTAACTTTCTCAGGTATTATTTCTGGAGCAGGAGGTATTACAAAAAATAGAGATTACACTAACGCAATATTTACAGGTGCAAATACTTTTACAGGCGCTTTATCAATTGCAGGAACTCTAACAATTGGAGGCAAAGGTTCATTAGGAGCTAGTAATAATAACAATCATACAGGGACTATTTCAATAGCAGCTAATTCAAAATTGCATTATACAAGCACAACAACTCCTCAAATACTATCAGGTTCAATTTTAATAGGTATGCCTCTGTTTAATGGAAATGCTGGGCAAATCACAGGAACCACTAATCATAAAATTTCAAGTGCAGGAGGAAGAACAACCATCGCTTATGCTGTTACAAGACCATCAACTCCTAACTCTGGAAATAATAATAGAAACAATATACAAAAACAACTTCCTAAGTTTAACTTTAAAGCTCCACCACCAAAATTCATGAATACAAATATGGGTAACATGTACCAAGCACCCGCAACTAATACTAATCTAAATCCAAACATGGGTTCTAACACAGGACCAAAACCAGCTCCTGGAAGTCCAGCTCCAGGTAAACCAGCACCAGGTAAACCAGCTCCAGGTACAGGACCAGGAAC
>CACLFM010000011.1 GCA_902606115.1 uncultured Pelagibacteraceae bacterium | reverse complement strand
GTTTATATTTTCCAAGATTTTTCGGATCAAAAATTATGGGATATATTTATTTAATTTCATTGTTATTTTTAATTTTTTATCAAAAAAAAAAGATACTAAGTAATATCAATTACTCCTTACTAGTTATAATTTTTATATTTTCTTACCTAATTCCTTTTATTTACGGTTTAATTAGGACACCTGTATTACTCGATAGGTATATTATATTTGTGTTAGTACCTGTAATAGTATTAATATCTTGCTTATCAAATGAAATAAAATCAAAAAAAATCAAATATTTTATAACTTTAATTTTAATTGTCTCAACTTTATTAAATCATTATTTAGAAATTTTAAAAAGAAAAAATACGAAACCAGAATTTATAGGTATGATAGAATATATTAAAGATAGTAGTTTAGAAAAAAATATAATTATCAAGGAACTTTATCCAAATTCTGACTTAGTTTTTAATTATCTGAATAATATAGATAAAAATGTGCTAAAGAATTTAAATTTAACTAGCTTAAATAAAAATATACCTAAAAATATAAATAGTTTTTGGTTGGTATGCTATAAACCAGATAAAAGAATTAATTGTGATATTACAGAAACTAAAAAATGGAAACTGCAAAAAATAAAAACAACTTATTTAGTTGAAGCGAAGTTATTTGAATTAAATTGATTTTTTTGTATTAATATGATGAAACACTATCGCAGCACTATTTGATATATTAAGGCTTTCAATTTTATCATTAATTTTTATATTAACGTCAAAATCCACATACTTATTAGTCTTTTGTTTTATTCCTGATCCCTCTGATCCAAATAGAAGGACATTATTTCCTTTCCAACTTAATTCAGTAAAATCTTTTTTTGCATTTGGATTAAATCCATATACCCAAAAATTATTTTCTCTTAAAAACTTAAGTGCAGTGTTAATATTAGATACTTTAAAAATATTTATATATTCAATGCTACCGCTACTTGATTTGTACATTGATTTACTGATTTCAGGAAAATTTCTTTCTTTAACGATTAAGCCATCAATATTGAAAGAAGCTGCACTTCTTATAACTGAACCTATATTTCTTGGGTCAGTAACTTCTTGAAGACAAGCTAAATTAATATCTTTTTTTTTATTTATAAAGTCTTTTAAACTAGGGTATTCTAATTTTTCAATTTCTGCCATGAAACCCTGGTGTAAAATTTGTTCATTTTTACAATAATTATCCAATTCTTTTTTTGTTTTAAAATATACTTTGATATCTTTTAGAAGATTTAAATTTTGATTTTCACGATTTATTGTTTTTTTGCTTTCTTCTGTCAAAAAAACTCTAATTACTTTTCTTACTGGATTTTTTAAAGCTTCTGTTACCGGATGTTTTCCAACTATAAAAAAATTTGAATTTGTCATTATTTAAGCAGATTTTACTTAATTTTTTAATATTTTCTTGATATTTCTATTATTGCATTTGTTCAATAAAAATATATAAAACCTCTGTTGTTTAAGGCTTTAATTGAACAAGGGGTCGCTACCCCAGTTATTAGGAGGGGTACCAAAGCGGTCAAATGGGGCGGGCTGTAAACCCGTTGACTTCGGTCTTCGAAGGTTCGAATCCTTCCCCCTCCACCATTCAATTATAGTAATAAAATAACTTGGAGTAGTAACTTGGTTATGCGGGTGTAGTTCAATGGTAGAACGCTAGCCTTCCAAGCTGGATGTAAGGGTTCGATTCCCTTTACCCGCTCCAAAATATTAAAAATTTAAAATGAGGTAAAAAGTAATGTCAAAGGAAAAATTTAACAGGTCTAAACCACATTGCAATATTGGAACAATAGGGCACGTCGACCATGGTAAAACTACGTTAACTGCTGCAATAACTAAAGTGTTATCTGAGACTGGTGGAGCTCAATTTACTGCATATGATCAAATAGATAAAGCCCCAGAGGAAAAAGAAAGAGGCATAACTATTTCAACTGCGCACGTTGAATACGAAACTGAAAAAAGGCATTATGCCCACGTAGATTGTCCAGGTCACGCTGACTATGTAAAAAATATGATTACAGGTGCAGCTCAAATGGATGGTGCAATTTTAGTAGTTAATGCTGCAGATGGACCGATGCCTCAGACTAGAGAACATATTCTTTTAGCAAGACAGGTTGGAGTACCTGCAATAGTAGTATTCTTAAATAAAGTCGATCAAGTTCAAGATAAGGAATTGATTGAGCTTGTTGAAGAAGAGATAAAGGAATTATTAACTTCCTACAAGTTTCCTGGAGACAAGACACCAATCATAAAAGGATCAGCTTTAGCTGCCGTTGAAGGTAAAGATGAGGAAATTGGAAAAAAAGCAATAATGGAATTAATGAAAGCAGTTGATGAACATATACCTCAACCTGACAGACCTAAAGACAAGCCATTCTTAATGCCAGTTGAAGATGTATTTTCAATTTCTGGAAGAGGAACAGTAGTAACAGGAAGAGTTGAACAAGGTGTAGTAAAAACTGGTGAAGAAATTGAGATAATTGGAATACGAGATACAAAAAAAACTGTTTGCACTGGTGTAGAAATGTTTAGAAAAATTTTAGATACTGGTGAAGCTGGAGATAATATTGGTGCACTATTAAGAGGTGTCGAAAGAACTGACGTTGAAAGAGGGCAAGTTTTAGCAAAACCAGGTTCAGTTACACCACATACTGAATTTGAAGCTCAAGCATACGTTCTTAAAAAAGAAGAAGGTGGAAGACATACACCTTTTTTTACTAAATACAGACCTCAGTTTTATTTTAGAACAACTGATGTTACTGGTGAGGTTGAACTTCCTTCGGGGACAGAAATGGTTATGCCAGGTGATGACGCTAAATTTACGGTTAAATTAATTACGCCTATTGCAATGAGTGAAAAATTAAATTTTGCTATTCGTGAAGGTGGTAAGACAGTAGGCGCAGGAGTAGTAACAAAGATAATAAAGTAATAAGGCTACCTGTAGGAGTGTAGCTCAATTGGTAGAGCGCCGGTCTCCAAAACCGGAGGTTGTGGGTTCGAGTCCCTCCGCTCCTGCCAAAAAAAAAGGAAATTATGAAAAACCCTGTTAAATTTTTGCAAGAAGTAAAACAAGAAGCTTTTAAAGTAACTTGGCCAACTGGTAAAGAAACATTACAAGGTACTTTGATGGTTGCTGCAATGGCAATAATTGCTTCTATTTTCTTTTTACTCCTAGATCAGTTTTTCCAATTTATTTTAGGACTTATACTTAAAATAGGATTTTGATGAAAAGTTGGTATATAGTTCAATCCCATTCTAGTTTTGAGAATAAGGTCGCTCAATTGATTAAAGAAGAGGCCGATAAAGCCAAGATTTCCGATAAAATTGAGGAAATAGTAGTCCCAACTCACGATGTTACTGAGGTAAAAAGAGGCAAAAGAATACAAAGAAAAAAAAAGTATTTTCCTGGATATGTGTTAATAAAAAGTGAAATGAATGACAATATTTATCATATGATTAAGAGTATTAAAAAAGTAAGTGGTTTTCTGGGGTCCAGGGGGATTCCTGTTCCAGTCTCAGATAAAGAAATAGAAAAAATTTTAGGACAAATGAAAGATGGGGTAGCTCAACCAAAATCAACAATTGACTATTCTATTGGTGAAAAGGTTCAAGTGGTTGATGGACCTTTTGCATCATTCTCTGGTCTTATAGAAGATATCGATGAGGATAAACTTAGAGTTAAAGTATCAGTTTCTATTTTTGGTAGACCAACGCCGGTCGACCTTGAATTTAATCAAATTGAAAAGGCTAGTTAATGGCAAAAAAAGAAATTAGTGGATATGTAAAGTTACAAATTAAGGGTGGACAAGCAAACCCAGCTCCTCCAGTTGGACCTGCGTTAGGACAAAGAGGAATTAATATCATGGAATTTTGTAAAGCTTTTAATGATAAAACTAAAAATTTTATGGGAAAACCTGTTCCAGTAATTATTACTGTTTATAAAGATAAAAAATTTGATTTTATTATAAAATCACCCCCCGCATCTCATTTTATTAAGGAAGCAGCAAAACTTAAAAGTGGTTCCCAAGAACCTGGAAGAAATATTGTTGCATCAATTACAAAACAACAAGCAGAGGAAATTGCAAAAAAGAAAATGAAAGATCTTAATGCTCATGACATTGATGAGGCCGTTAAAATTATAGCAGGTTCTGCAAGGTCTATGGGTATAGAGGTTAAAGATTAATGAAATCGAAAAGATACAAGAAACTACCTGAGAATTCAAAATTGGAAAAGCCCAATACAATTAATGTATTAATCCCAATTATAAAAAAAAATTGTACTTCAAAATTTGATGAGTCGATGGACTTAAATATTTTAATAAATAATAAGCAAAAAAAAAACGAAATAAACATAAGAACAGCAATTAATCTTCCAAGTGGAACTGGTAAAAAAACTAAAGTTGCTGTAGTAGCTGAAGAAAATAGACAAAAAGAGGCAAAAGATGCAGGTGCCGATCTTGTAGGCGGTGACGAATTAATTGAAAAAATTAAAAATGGAGAATTAAATTTTGAAAAATTAATTAGCACTACATCTATGATGATAAAGTTATCTAAACTTGGTAAAATTTTAGGACCAAAAGGACTAATGCCAAATCCAAAATTAGGAACTGTCACTGACAATGTTTTGGATGCTGTTAAAAATGCTAAAGCAGGACAGATTGAACTTAAAAATGATAAAGATGGAAATATTGGTTTAAGTTTTGGAAAAAAATCTTTCTCAGATGACAATTTAATAAAAAATTTTAATACAGTTATTGATAGTATAGAAAAAGAAAAATCAAATCTTACTATCAAGGGCGATTTAATAAAAAATATTTTCATAACATCAACAATGGGTGTTTCTTATAAAATAAAATTAGGTAAAAATATTTAATTATGATTACAAAAGAAAAAAAACAAATTTATATTAAAGAGATGACGTCTCAGTTTGATAAGTCTGAAGCTGTTATAGTTGCACATTATCAAGGACTAACTGTCAAACAATTAGATGATCTAAGAAAAAAAATGAGAGAACATGGTATACAATTTAAAATTACTAAAAACCGAATTACTAAATTAGCTTTAGAGAAAACTCGATGCAAGGAATTGTCTAAACTTTTTACCGGCCCAACTGCAGTAGCACTATCATCTGACGCAATAACATCAGCAAAAATATTAACAAACTTTTCTAAGGAAAACACGAATCTTAAAATACTAGGCGGAATCATGGGTGAGGATATTTTAGATGTCACAGGAGTACAAAATGTTGCAACTTTACCAACACTTGATGAAGCAAGGGCTAAAATTGTTGGATTATTGACATCTCCAGCACAAAAAATCGCAAGTATTTTACTTGCGCCAGCCTCAAAAATCGCTATTTTAGCGCTCGAAAAATCAAAAAAATAACCTTGGAAGAATCATGGCAGACTTAAATAAAATCATTGACGAATTATCAAACCTTACTGTTGTTGAAGCAGCTGAATTATCTAAACAACTGGAGGAAAAGTGGGGCGTTACAGCAGCAGCCGCAGTAGCAGCACCGGTAGCTGCAGCAGGTGGAGCACCAGTAGAAGAAAAGGATGAATTTACAATTTTTTTAGCTTCAGCAGGAGATAAAAAAATTAATGTAATCAAAGAAGTAAGAGCTATTACAGCATTGGGTTTAAAAGAGGCTAAAGATTTAGTTGAGGCAGCACCTAAAGAAATTAAATCTGGCGTTAATAAAAAAGATGCCGAAGAAATGAAAAAAAAACTCGAAGCTGCAGGCGCTAAAGTAGAACTTAAGTAAACAAAATTTAAAAAAAAAGCTGTTAATTTTATTGTTAACGGCTAACACTAAATGGAATTATCTTTTACTAAAAAGAAAAATATTAGAAAAAATTTCGGTAAATTAAAGGAAGGTCTTTCTATTCCAAATCTTATTGAGGTCCAAAAAAATTCATACAAAGAACTTACTGAATTTAAAGGGGATATAGATCAACAATTTATTAAAGGTTTTGATAGAGTTTTTAAAAGTATTTTTCCTATAGAAGATCTGAATGATAAAGCAACTCTTGAATACGTAAGTTACAAACTTGAAAAACCTAAATTTGATGTTGAAGAATGCATACAAAGAGGTCTTACTTACTCTTCCGCATTAAAATGCATGCTAAGACTAGTTGTTTATGAAATAAATCAGGAAAGCAATACAAAAGACATCTTATCAGCTAAAGAACAAGAGGTATATATGGGTGAAGTTCCAATGATGACAAATAGTGGAACTTTTATAACTAACGGTGTTCAAAGAGTTGTAGTTAATCAAATGCACCGAAGCCCTGGTGTTTTTTTCGACCATGATAAAGGTAAATCTCATGCAAGTGGAAAACTATTATTTAATTGTAGAGTAATACCAAATAGGGGATCGTGGTTAGATTTTGAGTATGATGTTAAAGATTTACTCTACTTTAGAGTAGATAGAAAAAAAAAAATTCTTGTCTCAACTTTGTTATTAGCATTGGGTTTTAGCAAATCAGATATGATAAATGAATTCTACGATAAAGAAGTTTATAACTTTGATAAGAAAATAAATAAATGGAGAACAAAATTTAATCCAGATAATTACAAATCAAAAAACTTTTCAGAGGAAATAATTGATGCAAAAACAAATAAAACAATTATTAAAAAAGGTGAAAAAATAAATTATTTAAAAGCAAAAAAACTACATTCTGATGGACTAAAAGAAATATATGTTGAAAACCAGTTTTTATATGGAAAATATATTATTAAACAATTTTCTCTAGGTGATGATATTTTTAAAATTGGAACTGAAATAAATGAAACCATAGTAGAAAAAACTATTGAGGAAAATCATACCACCATTGAAACTGCTTTTACAAATTCTATTAATAAAGGTCCTTATTTACTGCAATCAATTTTTAATGATAAAAATGAGACAAAACATGAAGCAATCAATGAAATTTATAAAGTATTACGTCCTGGTGAACCACCTACAATCGAAATAGCTTCACAAATTTTTAATAATTTATTTTTTAGCTCTGATAGATATGATTTATCAGATGTTGGAAGAGTTAAATTAAATTCAAGATTAAATTTAAATTGTTCTGATAAAATCACAATATTAAGGAACGATGATATTATTTCTATAATAAAAAAAATGCTCGATCTCAGAGATGGTAAAGATGAGGTTGATGATATTGATCACCTAGGCAATAGAAGAGTTAGATCAGTCGGAGAGCTTGTAGAAAATCAGGCAAGAATTGGTGTTTATCGCATGGAAAGAGCAATTAAAGAGAAAATGACAACCTTAGATGTGGAGTCAGCTATGCCACAAGACTTAATAAATGCTAAACCATTGACAATTTCTTTGAAAGATTTTTTTGCTACGTCTCAGCTTTCTCAATTTATGGATCAAACAAATCCTCTATCTGAAATCACTCATAAAAGAAGAGTTTCTGCATTAGGTCCTGGAGGCTTGACAAGAGAAAGAGCTGGTTTTGAAGTAAGAGACGTTCACCCAACACACTATGGAAGAATATGTCCAATTGAAACACCGGAAGGACCAAATATTGGATTAATAAACAGTTTGTCGACATACTCAAAAATTAACAAATATGGTTTTATAGAGTCTCCTTATAGAAAAGTTGTTGATGGAGCTGTTCAGGAAAAAATAGAATATTTATCAGCAATGGAGGAGACCAAATATACAATTGCTCAAGCAAATTCAAAAATTGATAAAAATGGTAAATTAACAGAGGATTTAGTATCAAGCAGACAAAATTTAAACTTTATTTTGTCTAAACCTGAAAACATTGACTATATTGATGTATCTCCAAAACAATTAGTTTCTGTAGCCGCATCTTTAATACCATTTTTAGAAAATGACGATGCAAACAGAGCGTTAATGGGATCTAATATGATGAGACAAGCAGTTCCATTACTTAAACCAGAGTCTCCATTAGTAGGAACGGGAATTGAAAGCGATGTAGCCTTAGATTCAGGTGTTACCATAGTTGCTAAAAGAGATGGTATTGTAGATAAAATTGATGGAAAAAGAATTGTTATAAAGGCTATTGGTGAGACTGATTATTCTAAATCAGGAGTTGATATTTACAATTTACAAAAGTTTAAAAGATCCAACCAAAATACTTGTATAAATCAGAAACCTTTAGTCAGAGTGGGTGATAAAGTAAAAAATGGAGATATAATTGCAGATGGACCTTCTACAAAGATTGGCGAACTTGCTCTTGGAAAAAATGTTACAGTAGCCTTTATGCCTTGGCAGGGATATAACTTTGAAGACTCTATTTTGATTTCTGAAAGATGCGTAACTGATGATGTTTTTACCTCCGTTCATATTGAGGAGCATGAAGTAATGGCAAGGGATACAAAATTAGGTGAAGAAGATATCACAAGAGATATCCCAAATGTAAACGAAGAAGCTTTAAAAAACTTAGATGAGTCAGGAATTGTTTATATAGGTGCCGAAGTAAAACCTGGGGACATACTTGTAGGGAAAGTAACTCCTAAAGGCGATACTGCTTCAGGACCAGAGGAAAAATTATTAAGATCTATATTTGGTGAAAAAGCTATTGATGTTACTGATACTTCTTTAAAAATGCCTAGTGGAAGTGGTGGAACAGTTATAGATGTTAGAGTTTTTAACAGACACGGTATAGAAAAAGACGAAAGATCAATTACTATAGAAAGAGCGGAGATTGATCTAGTTCAACAAGATAGAATTGTTGAGGAAGAAATACTAAATAGAAGCATTAAACAAAGAGCTCTTCAAATTTTGAGTGGTCATAAACTAATTAAAAAAATTAAAAATTTAGATCAAGGTGACGAAATTAACCAGCAAAATATTGCAGATTTATCAATCATAGATATATTTAAAATAGATCTAAATGATTTAAATAAGAATGAAATACTTAACAAACTCAAAGATCAGTATGATGAGGCAATCCTTGATATTAAAGAAAGATTTGAAGACAAAGTTTTAAAAATAAGACAAGGTGATGATCTTTTGCCTAGTGTAATGAAAATGGTAAAAGTTTTTGTTGCAATTAAAAGAAGGCTTAGACCTGGAGATAAGATGTCAGGCAGACATGGAAATAAGGGAGTAGTAAGTAAAATAGTCCCCGTTGAGGATATGCCTTATAGACAAAATGGCAAACCTGTTGATATAGTATTAAATCCTCTCGGTGTTCCAAGTCGGATGAATGTTGGTCAAATTCTAGAGACCCATTTAGGGTGGGCATGTACTGAGTTAGGAGAAAAATTAAAATTACTAATAACTGAAAATCAAAAAAAGCTTGAGTTAAGCCAAAAAATTAAAGAATTTTTTAAATCTATTTATGGTCAAGA
The DNA here is from genome assembly GCA_902606115.1 of uncultured Pelagibacteraceae bacterium. GTDB lineage: Bacteria > Pseudomonadota > Alphaproteobacteria > Pelagibacterales > Pelagibacteraceae > Pelagibacter. The sequence goes on along the minus strand of CACLFM010000011.1, from coordinate 18,368 downwards.
AATACTTGGTAATTCAATTGAGAAATTATCTAAAACTGAATTTTCAGATCTATGCGAAAATCTTATGAATGGTGTCCCAATTTCCACTCCAGTTTTTGATGGAGCAAAAGAAAGAGATGTGACTGAAATGCTAGAATTAGCAAAATTACCTAATTCAGGTCAAACAGAACTTTGGGACGGCAGAACGGGTGAAAAATTTGATAGATCAGTTACTGTTGGCACAATTTATATGCTTAAACTTCATCATTTAGTCGAGGATAAAATTCATGCTAGATCAACAGGACCATATAGCCTGGTAACACAACAACCTCTAGGGGGCAAAGCACAACTTGGTGGTCAGAGATTTGGAGAAATGGAAGTCTGGGCTTTAGAAGCTTATGGTGCATCATATACATTGCAAGAAATATTAACCGTTAAGTCAGATGATGTTGCCGGAAGGGTAAAAGTTTATGAAACAATTGTTAAAGGTGAAGAAAATTTTGAGTCTGGAATACCTGAGTCATTTAACGTTTTAGTAAAGGAAATAAAATCTTTAGCATTAAACGTCGAATTAAATTAATTATGAAAAAAATAATTTTATTAACTTTTGTATTAATGCCTACCAATTTAATTGCTGAAGATCTTTTAAAAATTGGTGAAGACATATTCTATAACAAAGAAGCTTGTATAAATTGCCATATATTAAATGCTGCTGACGGTGGAAATAATCAACTTTCAAATGAACATGTTGTTAATATAGTCACTAATGGATACGGTGTTATGCCAGCTTACAAAGATAAATTATCTGAAAAAGAAATAGATGCAGTAGCATTATTTGTATCAAAAGAAGGAAAAAATTGGAAAAATAAACTTAGCTCATTTGTACAATAATTATGAAAAAAGATTTAAGCAATATTTTTAAAAGTAGCGAGATATCAGACGCACAAAATTTTAATAGTATTAAGATATCTCTAGCTAGTCCTGAAAAAATTAAGTCATGGACTTATGGAGAAATTAAAAAACCTGAAACTATAAACTATAGAACTTTTAGACCTGAAAAAGACGGTTTGTTCTGCGCAAGAATATTTGGACCCATCAAAGATTATGAATGTTTATGTGGAAAATATAAAAGAATGAAATTTAGAGGTATAATATGCGAAAAATGCGGTGTTGAAGTAACAAAATCAAATGTAAGACGAGAGAGAATGGGACACATAAATCTTGCAACACCTGTTGCACATATATGGTTCTTAAAATCGCTACCTAGCAGAATATCTTTAGCAGTCGATATGAAATTGAAAGAAGTAGAAAGAGTATTATACTTTGAAAATTTCATTGTAATAGAACCTGGATTAACAGGTCTAAAGAAAAACCAATTGCTCTCAGAAGAGGAGTTAATTAAATATCAAGATGAATTTGGAGAAGAGTCATTTACAGCTGGAATAGGTGCTGAGGCTATTTTAGAAATATTAAAATCTATAAATCTTGAACAAGAAAAAGAAATTTTGGTCAAAACGATAAATGAGACGAAATCCAAAGTTTCTGAAGAACGATCTATAAAACGTTTAAAGTTAATAGACTCATTTATTAAAACAGGAAACAAACCAGAATGGATGATTCTAACTGTAATACCTGTAATTCCTCCAGAGTTAAGACCTCTAGTGCCGTTAGACGGTGGTAGATTTGCTACTTCTGATTTAAATGATTTATATAGAAGGGTAATAAACAGGAATAATCGTTTGAAAAGATTAATGGATTTAAAGGCTCCAGATATAATAGTTAGAAATGAAAAAAGGATGTTACAGGAGTCTGTAGATGCCCTTTTTGATAATGGTAGACGCGGCAGAGTTATAACTGGAACCGGTAAAAGACCATTAAAATCTTTAGCAGAGATGCTTAAGGGTAAACAAGGTAGATTTAGACAGAACTTACTTGGAAAAAGAGTTGATTACTCAGGTAGATCAGTGATTGTGGTTGGTCCAGACTTGAAATTACATGAATGTGGACTGCCAAAAAAAATGGCTTTAGAGTTATTTAAACCATTTTTATACGCCAGACTAAACAAATTGGGCTTAGCTTCAACAATCAAACAAGCAAAAAAATTAGTTGAAAGAGAGACAAATGCAGTTTGGGATGCATTAGAACTTATTGTAAGAGAGCATCCCGTAATATTAAATAGAGCACCAACATTGCATAGACTCGGTGTTCAAGCATTTGAACCAAAGTTGATAGAAGGAGATGCAATTGAACTTCACCCCTTAACTTGTGCGGCTTTTAATGCAGATTTCGATGGTGATCAAATGGCTGTTCATATTCCATTAAGTTTGGAAGCACAACTTGAGGCCAGAGTTTTAATGATGTCAACAAACAATATTTTAAGCCCATCAAATGGCAAACCTATAATTGTTCCAAGTCAGGATATGATTTTAGGTATTTATTATTTATCTCTTGCGCCTTATCAAGATAAAAAGATTGAGGGATATTTTGTGAATAATTCAGAGATCGAACAAGCTTTAGAGACTGGAAGTATTAAAATTCACTCAAGGATTATTTCCAGATTTGAAACAGTTGATGAAAATGGCAATGTTAAAGTTGAAAAACACACAAGTACAGCAGGAAGATTTTTATTAGCTAATTTATTACCGAAAAATAAAGATATTACATTTAGTTTAATTGACAGAGTTCTTCCTAAAAAAGTGGTATCTGAAATTATAGATATAATTTTTAGATTTACAGGTCAAAAAAGTACAGTAATTTTCTGTGATAAAATAAAAGACCTAGGATTTAAACATGCTTTTAAAGCTGGTATATCTTTTGGTAAAGATGATTTAATTATTCCAAATAGTAAAGAGACATTAATAGAGGAAACAAAAAAATTAATAAAAGACTATGAAAATCAATACTCAGAAGGACTAATAACAAGAGGTGAAAAATATAATAAAGTTGTAGATGCATGGTCCAAATGCACAGATAAAGTAGCATCAGAGATGATGAAAGGAATATCTGCAACTGAAAAAACAGATAAAGGTTTAGATATAAACTCAGTATTTATGATGGCAGATTCAGGTGCTAGAGGATCTGCTGCTCAAATGAAGCAATTAGCAGGAATGAGAGGTTTAATAGCCAAACCATCAGGAGAAATTATTGAAACACCTATTACTTCAAATTTTAAAGAAGGATTAACAGCCTTAGAATATTTCAATTCTACGCATGGTGCTAGAAAAGGTCTTGCAGATACAGCCTTAAAAACAGCTAACTCAGGATATTTAACAAGGAGACTATGTGATGTTGCGCAAGATTTGACAATAACGAAAAAAGATTGTGATTCCAAAAACAAGGAAAGCATAACTTTATCTGAAATAATTGAAGGTGGTAATATCATTGTAAGTTTATCAGAAAGAGCATTAGGAAGAGTAGTTGCTGATAATGTAAAAAATCCAATATCTGGAGATGTTATTATTAAAAAAGGCGATATGATTGATGAAGCAGGATGTGATAAAATTGATGCTGCGGGCGTAAAATCAATAAATGTTTATTCAGTGATAACATGTGGTTCTAAGGAGGGAGTTTGCGCGATGTGTTATGGTAGAGATCTATCTAGAGGAAAAATGGTTAATGTGGGAGAAGCTATAGGAATGATTTCTGCTCAGTCGATAGGAGAGCCTGGCACACAATTAACGATGAGAACATTTCACGTAGGTGGTACAGCTCAGATTAAACAAGACTCACAAATTGTTGTTAAAAATGAAGGAATTTTAAAAATAATTAACACAAATTTATTAGAGGACTCTAAGAAAAATCAAATAGTTATGGGAAGAAATACCCAAATTTCTTTGGAGGATGATAAAGGTATACAAATCGCAATATATAAAGTTCCTTATGGATCAAAAATATTTTTTAAAAACGGTGATAAAGTTAAAAAAAATTCTAAAATTTGTGAGTGGGACCCTTACACAACACCAGTCATAGCCGAAAAAAGCGGTATAGTTAACCTTGTTGATTTGATTGATGGAGTTTCATTATCTGAAACATTAGATGATACTACAGGTATATCATCTAAATCAGTAATTGATTGGAGATCTCAATCTAAAAATACAGAATTAAAACCTAGAATAACTTTAAGGGATGAAAAGGGCAATGTAATAAAAAAAGCAGATGATAATGAAGCAAGATATTACCTTGTTCCAGATTCAATTTTATCAGTTAAAGATGGACAAAAAATTAGTGCTGGCGATGTAATTGCAAGATTACCTAAAGAAACTTCTAAGACAAAAGATATTACTGGAGGTTTACCAAGAGTTGCTGAATTATTTGAAGCAAGAAAAGCAAAAGATAGTGCAATAATTGCAGAAAATGACGGTAAGGTAATGTTTGGTAAGGAAGTTAGAGGAAAGCAAAGAGTATCCATAGTCTCAGACTCAGGAGAAACATCAAACTACTTAATACCAAAAGGTAAACATATAAACTTTAATCCAGGTGAAGAAATTAAAAAAGGTGAATACCTTCTTGATGGACAACCCCTTCCTCATGATATTTTAAGAATTTTAGGTATTAAAGAACTAACTGAGTATTTTGTAAACCAAGTTCAAGAAGTTTATAGACTTCAAGGTGTGATTATTAATGATAAGCACATAGAAACAATTTTAAGACAAATGCTTAAGAAAGTTGAAATAAAAAATTCTGGTGATTCTGAGTATTTACCAGGTGAAATAATCGATAGATTTAAATTAGAAAATGTAAATGAGGAATTAATCAAAGATGGAAAAAAACCAGCTTATGGTGAAAGAGTATTAATGGGTATAACAAAAGCATCATTACAAACCGAGTCATTCATATCCGCAGCATCATTTCAAGAGACCACTAGAGTTCTTACAGATGCAGCAATAAGAGGAAAAATTGATACTTTAGCAGGCTTAAAGGAAAATGTAATTGTAGGAAGACTTGTACCTGCTGGAACTGGTTCAATTAAAAACAAATGGAACAAAAAAGCTCTTGAGGACGACCAAAAATTTTTATCTGAACAAGAAAAAATCAATCAAGCAGAAACCCCTGTAAATCCACAATAATAGACTATTATTTTTGGTGTTTTAGTTTGACAATTTGAAAAACTATAGTATTTTCACCAAGATTTTGGTTGGATAGTAGTGCTGTTAGGTACTAAACGCGACCACAGATTTTTAAACACTATTAATCTTTTCCATAATCATTTTAAAATTATGCCAACGATAAATCAGTTGTTAAAAAAAAGAAGGACTAGGCCAAAGTCTAGGGACAGAGTTCCTGCGCTTGAAAAATCTCCTCAAAAAAGAGGAGTTTGTTTAAAAGTTTATACAACAACACCCAAGAAACCAAATTCAGCATTGAGAAAAGTAGCCAGAGTAAGACTTTCTAATGGTCATGAAGTAACATCTTATATTCCTGGTGAAGGACATAATTTACAAGAACATTCAGTTGTGCTTATTAGAGGTGGAAGAGTAAAGGACTTACCTGGAGTAAGGTATCATATTCTAAGAGGTAATTTAGATACACAAGGTGTGACCGCAAGGAAACAACAAAGATCTAAATACGGGGCTAAAAAAGGTAAATAAAAATGTCTCGTAAAAAAAGTGCATCAAAAAAAATTACTATTCTAGACTCGAAATACAAATCAGCAATAATACCAAAATTAATCAATTCTTTAATGTTTGATGGTAAAAAAACTATCGCAGAGAAAATTGTATATGATGCAATTGATAAAATAAAATCCAAATCAAAAGATGAACCTATTACAATATTTAATCAAGCCATTACCAATATTAAACCAACTGTTGAAGTTAGATCAAGAAGAGTTGGTGGAGCAACATATCAAGTTCCTGTTGAAGTTAAATCTAAAAGATCTCAAGCTTTAGCAATTAGATGGTTAATAGATGCCTCTCGAAAAAGAAAAGATAAAAAAATGTCTGATAAAATTTTCAATGAAATATACGATGCATATCAAAACAGAGGTTCAGCAATTAAAAAAAAAGAGGACACACATAAAATGGCAGAGTCAAATAAAGCCTTTGCACATTTTAGATGGTAATTAAATGACAAGAACACATAAATTAGATAAATACAGAAATATTGGAATAATGGCACATATCGATGCTGGTAAAACAACTACGACAGAGAGAATATTATATTACACAGGAAAAAGTCATAAGATCGGTGAAGTTCATGACGGTGCAGCAACAATGGATTGGATGGAACAAGAGCAAGAAAGAGGAATTACTATTACTTCTGCAGCAACCACTTGTTTTTGGAATGACCATAGAATTAATATTATAGATACACCGGGTCACGTAGACTTCACAATCGAAGTTGAAAGATCTTTAAAAGTACTTGATGGTGCGGTAGCAGTTTTTGATGGTGTTGCAGGTGTTGAGCCTCAATCCGAAACTGTGTGGAGACAGGCTGATAAATATAAAGTTCCAAGAATTTGTTTTGTAAATAAACTTGATAGAACAGGTGCAGATTTTTTTAGATGTGTAGATATGATAAAAGACAGACTTGGTGCAAAACCTTTGGTAATGCAAATTCCTATCGGTATTGAAGCTTCACTTCAAGGAGTAGTTGATCTTGTAAAAATGAAAGCAATCGTATGGAAAAATGAAGATCTAGGAGCCGCTTGGGAAGAAATAGATATACCAGCTGATTTAAAAGAAATTACTGACAAATACAGACAAGAACTAGTAGAAACAGCAGTTGAGCAAGATGAAAAACTAATGGAGAATTATTTAAATGGCGAGGAAATAAAAATTGATGATTTAAAAAGATGTATAAGAAAAGGTTGTTTGAGCTTCAATTTTGTACCTGTTTTAACAGGTTCAGCATTTAAAAACAAAGGTGTGCAACCTTTATTAGATGCTGTAGTAGATTATTTACCTAGCCCAGTCGATATCGGCTCAATTCAGGGAACCAAACCAAATTCAGATGAAGTTATTGAAATGAAATTTGAAGATAACGCCCCTTTTTCAGCATTGGCATTTAAAGTTGCAAATGATCCTTTCGTGGGTTCATTGACCTTTATAAGAATTTATTCTGGTACAGTTAAATCCGGAACAGGAATTTATAACACCTCTAGAGACAAAGAAGAGAGAGTAGGTAGAATGCTTCTAATGCATGCAAATTCAAGAGAAGATATCAAAGAAGCAAATGCAGGAGATATAGTAGCATTAGCTGGACTAAAATACACGATTACAGGCCACACTTTAGCGGACGAAGATAAACCAGTTTTACTCGAACCTATGGAGTTTCCAGATCCGGTAATTGAAATAGCAGTCGAACCAAAAACAAAAGGTGACCAAGAAAAAATGGGAGAAGCTCTAGGTCGATTAGCAAAAGAAGATCCTTCATTTAGAGTTACCTCCGATGAAGAGTCTGGACAAACTATTATAAAAGGAATGGGCGAACTCCATTTAGATATTATTGTTGATAGAATGAAAAGAGAATTTAAAGTTGAAGCTAATATTGGAGCACCTCAGGTTGCCTATCGGGAAACAATTTTAAAAGGTTCCGAATTTGATTACACTCATAAAAAACAAAGTGGTGGAGCTGGTCAATTTGCTCGAGTTAAATTATCCGTTGAGCCTTTAGAACCGGGAAAAGGTAGAGAAGTTGAGAGCAAAATAAAAGGTGGAGCAATACCAAAAGAATTTATACCTGGTGTGGAAAAAGGTATTGAAAGCGTATCAGACTCAGGAATTTTAGCTGGCTTTCCAATTATAGATTATAAAGTAACAATTTTAGATGGACTTCATCATGATGTAGACTCAAGTGTTTTAGCTTTTGAGTTAGCTTCTAGACAATGCTTCAAAGAAGCATGTAATAGAGCTACATTAAAATTGTTAGAGCCAATAATGAGAGTAGAAGTTGTAACACCAGAAGATTATATGGGTGATGTAATAGGTGATTTAAATAGCAGAAGAGGACAGATAAACACTCAAGAACAAAGAGGTAATGCAACGGTTATAACAGCAATGGTGCCTTTGGCTAATATGTTTGGCTACATCAATGCTTTAAGATCAATGTCTCAAGGTCGAGCACAATATTCAATGTTTTTTGATCATTACGATAAAGTACCACAAAATGTTCAAGACGAAGTAACAAAAAAAACTGGATCTTAAAATAATGGAAAAACAAAACATAAGAATTAAACTAAGAGCTTACGATAATAAGGTATTAGACCAATCAACAGAGGAAATAGTAAATACTGTAAAAAGAACTGGTGCAAATATAAAAGGACCTATACCTCTACCAACAAAAATTGAAAGATACACTGTTTTAAGATCTCCACATATAGATAAAAAAAGTAGAGAGCAATTTGAAACCAGGACTCATAAAAGATTAATAGATATTATTGAACCAACGCCTCAAACAGTTGAGGCATTAATGAAACTAGACCTAGCCTCAGGTGTTGATGTGGAGATTAAGATTTAATGATTGAAATAGGATTAATTGGAAAGAAAATCGGCATGACTAGAGAATTTTATAAATCTGGTCAATCTGTTCCTGTGACTGTTATAAAATTTGATAAAGGAAGAGTCATTAATTTAATGTCAAAAGAAAAAAATGGATATAACGCAGTTCAAATTGGTTTTGGAAAAATAAAGAATTCAAAATTATCAAAACAGATGAAGGGTCTTTTTAGTAAAAAAAATACAGAGCCAAAAAAAATACTTAAAGAATTTAGAGTTAAAAGTCTTGAAAATTTTAAAGAAGGAAATGAGATAGGTATAGAAATATTTAAAGATACAAAATTTGTGGATATCAAGTCAAAGACAATTGGAAAAGGTTTTGCAGGTGTAATGAAAAGACACAATTTTGCTGGTTTAAGAGCCTCACATGGTGTTTCTATATCACACAGGGCACACGGATCTACTGGTCAAAACCAAGATCCTGGTAAAGTATTTAAGAATAAAAAAATGGCTGGTCATATGGGAGATAAAATCAGAACAATGCAAAATATAGAAATTATTAAATCTGATGAGGAAAATAATTTATTATATTTAAAAGGCTCTATACCAGGCTCTAAAAATACTCAGGTCATAGTTAAAGAGTCTGTTAAAAATATTAGAAAACTTACAATGTTTGAAAAAATAGAAAAAATTGAAAAATTAAAAAAAATTCCTGAAAAGAAGAAAAAATAAAATGAAAATTGATAAAATAAGTTTAGATGGAAAAAAGACTTCTATTGAAGTCAAAGATAGGATTTTTTCAACAAATATTAATGAAACCTTAATTAGTGAAGTGATTTATAAAACAAATGCAAATTACAAAGGAAGAAAAGCAAAAACAAAACAAAAAAACGAAATTATAGGTTCTACTTCAAAAATATATGCCCAAAAAGGAACAGGTAACGCGAGACATGCAAGTAGAAAAGCCCCAATATTTGTAGGTGGTGGAGTTGCACATGGACCCAAGGGTGAAAACCAATACAAAAAAAGAAAATTAAATAAAAATGAAAAAAAATTGAGCATTGCATCAATTTTGACAAAAAAATACAAATTAAATGATTTAATAATATTCAATGATTTTTCTACAGAAATCAAAAAAACAAAAGAAATGAATCTTATCTTAAAAAAATTTCATGCCATTAACAGCATTTTAATTTTAGATAAGCCTTCTAAAAAAAATATTGATAAAGCTATTAGAAATATTCCTAACGTTAAATGTACTGATATCAATCATTTTAGTGCTTTTGATATAGTTAAGTATAAAAAAATAATCTTTACTGAGAGTTCATTAAAAGAATTAGAAAAGCGATATAATTAAATGAGAAAAATTAATTTATATGATTCAATTGTAGCACCTGTGATAACAGAAAAATCTACAAACTTATCCTCTTTAAATAAGATTGTTTTTAAAGTGGTTGATAGTGCTAATAAAATAAATTTAAAAAAAAATATTGAAAAAATATTTAAAGTAAACGTTACTAAAATAAATATAATTAATAAAAAAAATAGAACAAAAGTTACGAGAGGTAGAACAGTTAAAGTTAAGGGTTATAAAAAAGCAGTTGTAACTCTTAAAAAAGGTCAAAGTATTGATTTAACTACAGGTATTTAATGAGCTTAAAAACATTTAAACCATACACCAAATCTACTAGAGGTACTATTCTAGTTGATAAATCTAAATTGTGGAAAGGCAAGCCCTATAAACCCCTTACATCTGTTAAGTATTCCTCGAGCGGTAGAAATAATCAAGGCAGGATAACTTCCAGAAATCATGGTGGTGGCCATAAACAAAAATATAGAGTTATAGATTTTTATAGAAAAAAAATAGATTCAAAGGGTGAAGTTGAAAGAGTAGAATATGATCCAAATAGGTCTTGTTATATAATGTTAGTAAAATTTGATGATGGAGAAAGATACTATTATTTAGCACCTAAAGAAATAAATGTCGGTGACAAAATATCTAATGGAGCTAAATCTGAAATAAAGGTTGGTAATTGTTTGCCTCTATCTGAAATACCTGTTGGCATCGATATACACAATGTAGAAATTAACCCAGGCGGAGGCGGTAAAATTGCTAGATCCGCTGGAACATCCGTTTCCATATCAGGTACAGATGGAAGTTATTCTATAATAAAAATGACCTCTGGAGAAATTCGAAAAATTGACTCTAGATCATTAGCTACAATTGGAGTTCTGTCAAATCCTGACCAAAAAAACATAAAAATTGGTAAAGCTGGAAGATCAAGATGGTTAGGAAGAAGACCCCATACTAGAGGCGTGGTTATGAATCCAGTTGATCATCCCCACGGTGGTGGTGAAGGAAAATCTGCAGGTGGTAGACACCCCGTATCTAGAACTGGTCAATCAGCGAAAGGTTTAAAGACCAGAGATAACAAAAGAACAGATAAATATATAATTAGAAGAAGGAAAAAGAAAAGAGGATAATTTATGGCAAGATCAGTTTGGAAAGGTCCATTTGTTGAGGAAAGCTTAATCAAAAAAGCTGAAAAACAAAAAAATGAGGCTAATAAAAAGCCAATAAAAACATGGTCAAGAAAATCAACAATTATTCCTGATTTTATTGGATTGAGTTTTCTTATATATAATGGAAAAAAGTTTATACCATTAACAATTTCTGAGGATATGGTTGGTCATAAATTTGGAGAATTTGCTCCTACAAGACAATTTTTTGGACATACACCAGCTGATAAAAAGGCTAAAGAGGGTGAAAGTAAAGTAAAAAAATAATATATGAATAAAATTAAAAAAAATAAAGATCTGAATTTAGTTAAATCAATTAATAAAAACGTTAGGTCAAGCACAAGAAAACTAAAACCTATCTTAAAATCATTAGTTGGAAAAAAAGTTGATTCTGCGCTCAGAAACTTAGAGTTTTCAAATAAAAGAATATGTGGTGAGGTGAAAAAAACACTTTCATCCGCCATAGCTAATGCAGAAAATAATTTTCAATATGATATAGATAAATTAATTATTAAAGAAGCTTATTGCGGTAAACAGGTCATAATGAAGAGATTTAGACCAAGAGCAAAAGGCAGGGCTTCACCAATAATTAAACCATATTCAAATTTAACTATAATTTTGTCTGAGTCAAAGCAAGATCAAAAGGAGGAATATGGGACAAAAAGTTAATCCTGTAGGATACAGACTTGGTGTTAACAGAGGTTGGGACTCTGTTTGGTATGCTAAAAAAAAGGATTTTGGTAAATTCTTAATCGAGGATTTTAGAATTAGAGAATATATAAAAAAAAATGTTATTAATTCTGGTGTGTCTAAAGTAATGATAGAGAGAACTTCAAAAAAATGCTTTGTTACCATTTATACATCAAGACCCGGTTTTGTAATTGGAAAAAAGGGAAGCGATATAGAAAAAATTAAAAATAAATTATCAGCTTTGACCACCACAGAGGTAAACTTAAATATTAAAGAAGTTAAAAAACCAGAAACAAATGGTTTTCTAGTAGCAGAGAATATAGCGCAACAATTAGTGAAAAGAATTTCATATAGAAGAGCAATGAAAAGAGCCATGCAATCTGCATTAAGATTAGGAGCAAAAGGAATTAAAGTATCTGTAAGTGGAAGACTCGGAGGTAATGAAATTGCCAGAACTGAATGGTTAAGAGAAGGAAGTATTCCCTCTCACACTTTAAGAGCTGATATTGATTATGCAGAGTCTGAAGCATTAACCACTTATGGCATTATAGGAATAAAAGTGTGGATCTACAAAGGAGAAATTTTTTCAAGAGAATTTAATCAGGAGACAAATAAAAAATAATTATGTTACAACCAACTAGAACAAAATTTAGAAAAGCACATAAAGGTAGAATTCACGGTAATGCAGCAAGATGCAATATAATGAATTACGGTTCTTTTGGTTTAAAAGCACTACAACCCGACAGAGTTATATCAAAACAAATTGAAGCAGCCAGAGTTGCTTTAACAAGACACATGAAAAGACAAGGTAGAGTATGGACAAGAGTTTTTCCAAATATACCAGTTTCAAAAAAACCCACTGAAGTTAGAATGGGAAAAGGTAAAGGATCACCTGAATTTTGGGCCTGCAGAGTTAAACCTGGTAGAATTTTATTTGAAGTCGACGGCGTTTCAGAACAAATTGCAAAAGAGGCACTTTATAAAGCTTCAGCAAAACTACCTATAAAAACAAAATTTATTAGAAGATTTACATAATGAAAAAGAGTGAATTTAAAAAATTAACGCTAGAGAAAGCTAAAAAAGATTTAGAAAGAAATAAAAAAGATTTGTTTAATTTGCGATTTCAAAAAACTAACGGTCAACTGACTAATACTTCTAAATTTAATCAAATCAAAAAAACAATTGCCAAATTATTAACGTTTATAGAGAGGAAAAAAAGTGCCTAAAAAAATTCTTAGTGGAATAGTAATAAGCGATAAACCAGATAAAACTGTTACAGTTTTAGTCGAAAGAAAATATCAACATCCTTTATTTAAAAAAGTAATTAAAGTTAGAAAAAAATTTAGTGCTCACGACGAAAAAAATAGATTTAAAAATGGTGACAAGGTAAAGATTATTGAATGTAGACCTTATTCTAAAACAAAAAAATTTCAAGTAATGGAGGATAATAAATGATCCAAGTTCAGACCGAATTAAGTGTTGCTGATAATACTGGTGCTAAGAGAATTGAATGTATTAAGGTTCTTGGTGGATCAAAAAGAAGATATGCAAGCATCGGTGATACTATTGTTGTAGCTGTTAAAGAGGCTATACCAAAGGGCAAAGTTAAAAAAGGGTCAGTCCATAAAGCAGTTGTGGTAAGAGTTAAAAAAGGTATTCATCGTGACGATGGCTCAAAGGTAAAGTTTGATAACAATGCAGCAGTATTAACCGATGATAAAGGTGAACCAATAGGTACAAGAATTTTTGGGCCCGTAACAAGAGAGTTGCGTGGCAGAGGTCAAATGAAAATAATATCTTTAGCTCCGGAGGTAATATAATGATTAAAAAAGGAATAGATGTAAAAATATTAAGCGGTAAAGATAAAAACAAGACAGGCGAAGTAATTGAAATTGACAGAACTAATAATCGTGTGAAAATTAAAGGAGCAAATATAATTAAAAAACATGTAAAAACTACTAAAGATAAAAAAGGCGGAATATTTGAGAAAGAAAATTTTATACATGTGTCAAATATTTCAATTTTAAAAAAGGAAAAAAAAAAGGAAACAGTTAAACAAAAATGATACCAAGACTAAAAGAACTTTATAAAAAAGAAATAAAAATTTTACTTAAAGAAAAGTATGGTTTTAAAAATTTAAATATGTCACCAGAATTGAATAAGATAGTCATTAATATGGGTTTAGGTATAGATGGAAATGATAATAAGATTATAAAATCTTGCGAGGAAGATTTGTCCAAAATAACTGGGCAAAAACCTGTAACTACAAAATTTAAAAAATCGATCTCAAACTTTAAAACAAGAAAAGATACTAAAGCAGGCTTAAAAGTAACACTAAGAAAAAATAAAATGTACGAATTTATTGACAGACTTGTAAATATCGCATTACCTAGAATTAAAGATTTTAGAGGCTTGTCAAACGAAGGTTTTGACAAATTTGGCAATTACACATTTGGTGTGAAGGAACACATCATTTTTCCAGAAGTAAATTTTGATAAAGTTGATAAAATTAGAGGATTAGATATTTCTATTGTAATAAAATCTATTTCTAAAGAACACAGTTTAGAATTATTAAAAAAATTTAACTTTCCATTTAAATCAGAGAGGAGTAATTAATGGCAAAACTTAGTTCAATAAACAAAAATAATCGAAGAATTAAACTTGCGGAAAAATTTGAAAAAAAGAGGACAAAGTTAAAAAAAATGATAATGAATAAAAAACTTTCTCTAGAGGAGAGATTTAGAGCACAACAAAAATTATCTAAATTACCAAGAAATTCGGCAAAAAACAGAGTAAGAAACAGATGTCAGATTACTGGTAGACCTCATGGTGTTTATAGAAAACTAAAAATCTCCAGAATTGCCTTGAGGCAGTTAGGACTTCAAGGAAAAATTCCTGGAATGGTAAAATCAAGTTGGTAGAAAGGAAAAATTATGAGCTTAAGTGATCCAATCGGAGATATGTTAACAAGAATTAAAAATTCTCAAATGAGAAATCATAAAAAAGTAGAGATGCCTTCTTCAATCTTTAAAACTAAAATCGCTGATGTTCTAAAAAATGAGGGGTATATTAACAATTTTAATGTAGATAATAATGATAATAAAAATACTTTAATAATAGATTTAAAATATCATTCTGGTTCACCAGTAATTTCAGTTATTGAAAGAATTTCAAGACCCGGTAGAAGGATATTTTCTAGCGCCGAGAGTTTACCAAAAATAAATAATGGCTTAGGAATTGCTATTGTGTCTACACCTAAGGGAGTTATGACTGATTTAGAAGCAAGAAAGCAAAAGGTGGGTGGAGAGGTAATTTGTAAGGTATTTTAATGTCAAAAATAGGAAAGATAAATATTTCAATACCAGATAAAGTGAAGGTAATTCTTTCGGGTTCTGATATTAACATTGAAGGACCATTTGGAAAACAATCTCTTAAAATTAATTTGGATATTTTTGATTTAAAAGTAAATGATGGAAAAGATATATCTATAAAACCAAAAAAAATAGATGAAACTACGAAAAGACTTTGGGGCATGAACAGAAGTTTGATAAATAACGCAATAATAGGTTCAAGTGTCGGGTTTGAAAAAATCCTTGAATTGACAGGTGTTGGTTACAGAGCAGCATTAAAAGGAAATCAATTGACTCTTCAGTTAGGCTTCAGTCATGACATTCACTTTGATATACCAAACGAAATTAAAATTGTTGTAGAAAAACAAACAACAATTAAAATTACAGGAATGAATAAGCAAAAAGTGGGGATGATTGCCTCAGAAATAAAGTCATTTAGACCTCCAGAACCATATAAAGGTAAAGGTATAAGAGAAAAAGGTCAATATGTCTTGAAAAAAGAGGGAAAAAAGAAATAATGAAATTAAATACTGTTCAAAGAAAAAAATTCAGAATTAGAAATAAGCTTAAAAAATATGCAAGCAATGACAGATATAGATTAAGTGTATCAAGAAGTTTAAAAAATTTTTCAGCTCAAATTATAGATGATGTAAATAATAAGACCTTATTGTCAGCATCATCTACAGAAAAAGATATTAAAGCTGTTCCTAAAACAAACAAAATATCAATTTCTAAAATAGTTGCAGAAAAATTAGCAAAAAAAGCTGTAGATAAAAATATCAAGAAAATTTATTTTGATAGAGGGAAATTTAAATATCACGGCAGGGTCAAAGAGTTTGCCGAAACTTTAAGAAAAAATGGAATGGAATTTTAAATGCAAAAAGATGATTTTATAGAAAAACTAGTTCATGTTAATAGAATAACTAAAGTCGTTAAAGGTGGAAGAAGATTTGGTTTTTCAGCTCTTGTTGTTGTTGGAAATCAAAATGGTAAAATTGGTATTGCGCACGCAAAAGCAAAACAAGTCCCTGACGCTATAAAAAAAGCAAATGAGCTAGCAAGAAGAAATTTGGTTCAAATACCTCTAAGAGAAGGAAGAACAATACATCATGATATATTTGGAAAAGACGGTGCGGGAAAAATTAAAATGAGAGCTGCTCCAAAGGGAACAGGAATAATTGCTGGAGGCCCTGTGCGAGCAGTTTGTGAAGTATTAGGTATAAGAGACATTGTTGCAAAATCGTTAGGTACCGCTAATCCACACAATGTAATAAGAGCTTGTTTAAAAGCATTAAAAAAACAAAATTCCCCCAAACAAATATCTATTATTAGAAATAAAAAAATCGCAGAAATAATAGAAAAAAGAGGTTAAATGCTTAATAATTTAAAAAAAATTAAACAAAAAAAAATCAGAGTTGGTAGAGGTATAGGATCAGGAAAAGGAAAAACTTCTGGAAGGGGGGTAAAGGGTCAAAAATCCAGGTCTGGTGTTGCTATTAAAAGTTTTGAAGGTGGACAGATGCCATTATATAGAAGACTGCCAAAAAGAGGATTTAATACAATAAGAATAAAAGATACAGGATCTTTAAATCTTGCAGATATTCAATCTTTCATAGAACTAAAAAAAATAAAAACAAGTGATAAGATTGATTTAGCTCTTTTAAAGAAACTAAATGTTATAAAAAAAAGATACAAAAAACTCAAAATACTTGGAAAAGGTGAAATAAAAGAAAAATTAAATATTGAAGTTAATTTTTTATCAGACTCAGCAAAAAACAAATTAGAAGAGTCAGGTTCAAATATAAAAATTATTAATAAATAACTTTAAAATGAGCTCAATTGCCCAATCTGGAGATTTAAAAAATCGTATAATTTTCACAATATTAATACTTGCAATTTATAGATTTGGAACTTTTGTTCCTCTGCCAGGAATAGATCCTGATCAACTAAAAACAATGATGGAAGGAAACCAAAAAGGTCTTTTAGGCATGTTTAATGTATTTGCCGGTGGAGCCGTAAGCCGTATGGCTATCTTTGCACTAGGTATAATGCCCTATATTTCTTCGGCTATAATAGTTCAATTATTGACTGGTGTTTCTGATTATTTTAAAAATTTAAAAAGCCAAGGTGAAATTGGAAGAAAAAAAATTACCCAAATAACAAGATACGGAACTGTTTTACTTGCAACTATCCAAGGATATGGTCTCTCTGTAGGTCTTGAGGCTTCACAAGGGTTAGTAATTAATCCAGGTATTTTTTTTAAAATTTCAACAGTTACAACAATCGTTGCTGGTACTGTTTTTTTAATGTGGCTTGGTGAGCAAATTACACAAAGAGGTATAGGTAATGGAATCTCTTTAATAATCTTCTCTGGTATAGTAGCAGAAATACCAAGAGCATTAGTTACCACATTTGAATTAGGCAGAACTGGTGCAATTTCTACTGTAATGATAATTTTAATATTCTTATTATTAATACTTACAATCATGTTTGTAGTGTTTATGGAAAGAGCATTAAGAAAAATATTAATAAACTATCCAAAAAGACAAATGGGTAATAAAATGTATGGTGGAGAGTCTTCACATCTTCCTTTAAAAATTAATACAGCTGGAGTTATACCAGCAATATTTGCTTCAGCATTATTACTTTTACCTGTAACATTGTCTAACTTTAATTTTTCAACAAATGATGCTGTAACCTCAATTGCATCCTATTTTACACAAGGTCAACCTCTTTACATGCTGCTATATGCAACAGGAATTATTTTTTTCACTTTTTTTTACACATCAATAACATTTAATCCAGTTGAAACAGCTGAAAATTTAAGAAAATATGGTGGTTTTATACCTGGTATTAGACCGGGAGAAAGTACAGCAATTTATATTGATCAGA
Source organism: uncultured Pelagibacteraceae bacterium (assembly GCA_902606115.1). Taxonomy (GTDB): domain Bacteria; phylum Pseudomonadota; class Alphaproteobacteria; order Pelagibacterales; family Pelagibacteraceae; genus Pelagibacter. The sequence goes on along the minus strand of CACLFM010000011.1, from coordinate 502 downwards.
TCTTAACGAGATTAACAACTATTGGAGCATTGTACTTAACTTTAGTTTGTTTAATGCCTGAATTTTTAATTTCAAGGTACCCAATTCCTTTTTATCTTGGAGGTGCATCAATATTAATTGTTGTAGTAGTTGCAATAGATACAGTTACTCAAATCCAAACAAGATTAATGAGCTCTCAATATGAACAACTAATTAAAAAAACAAAATTTGGAAGATAAAGGTGAATATAATACTATTTGGCCCACCAGGAGCTGGCAAAGGAACTCAAGCAAAATATTTAGAAAAAAAATTAGATAATTTTCAAGTCTCAACAGGCGATTTGTTACGTGATGAAATAAAAAAAGAAACTGAAATTGGAAAAAGAATAATTAATAACATGAATGATGGTAAATTTGTTGATGATGATATTGTCAATAAACTAATTAAAAATGCTATATTTGATATAAAAAAAAAAAACAAACTTATATTTGATGGATATCCCAGAACTTTAGAACAAGCAAAA
>CACLFM010000010.1 GCA_902606115.1 uncultured Pelagibacteraceae bacterium | reverse complement strand
CTTGCTCTCATCGGAGAAATCTTTGTAGCATCTCTTGTAATTACATAATCTGTAAATTTTTCTGCATCAGGACCTTTGACTCTAATTTGTCTTTCAACCGCAACATTCCACATTGTTACATGGTTTTAATTGCTTTATATTCAACCATCGCACCGCCTTTTTCAGGTCTAACATATCCACGTGGATGATAAATTCTGTTGTAAACTGTTGCTCTCCAGCATCCAGCTTTCATTGATAAGTGCCAGTAAGGAGACTTTCTTACTCTAGTTGACATTAATAATTCTACTTTTGTTGGACCACTTTGTCTTAAATTATATGGAACATGCCTATCTGATTGGTCTACAGATGTTGCATGAGAAACTTTTGAATAATCAACTTTTTCAATTATTCTACTTGGTGATATTTTGCTGCTGGACTTTTTTGTTTTTTTTCTTTTTTTAGGCATAATTATTTTCCTTTAGCCAGTTGTTGGTTTCCTTAAGTCCGCCAAATGTATAGATATGAAAATGTTGTGTATGATCTTTAATTTTATCTACAAGATCATTTGGGTCTTTTGGTTTTAGTAAATCAATTGCCCTACTAAAATTAGATTTAATAAAATTTATGGAATTTTTTGCTCCTACAATATTAGCAAATTTAATCAAACTTGATATTTTCATAGGTCCAGTAATTCCAACATGAACTGGTACACTCTGTTTAGAAATAAATTCGATAATTGGTTCTGACTGCATTAACCATTGAGTAACTATGTAGTCAGCATAAGGCTTTTTATCAATCATCGCTTTTTCTAACATTTCTCCCGATATATCAGGACTCCCCTCTGGATGTCCAGCAATTCCTATCGTCATTTTCTCAAAATAACCAGTCTCTAAAAGTTGAAAGGAACTATCGAATTTTCCCATAGGCTCTCTTCCACCGCCAATTACAAGAGCTTGTTTTACACCACCATCTTTACACATTTTTACATATTCTTTTAGTTGTGCTTCGCTCGCTATAGATCTTGCTGGAAAATGAGGAACTGGGTTAAAACCTTTTTCAACTAAGTTTATTGCTTGTTGAGCAGTTTCCCTAAAATCACCACCAGGTAGCATAGTTATATAGACATCTTTTAAGGTTGGCAGAGTATCCAAATTTGTTTTTGGTCCAATTTCTATAGAAAAATTCATTTGGCGATCATTATTTATTTTAAATTATCTGTCTATATAAATTTTGACGTCATAAAGTCTGATTTAGAGGCCTCAATTTTGATCTATAAATGTTTAAATTTATCTATTATATAAGTCAAAAAATTTGCTTATGAAAATTATACTAATAATGGGTCTACCTGGAGCCGGCAAAACAACTCTCGCTGATGAGCTTGCACCAATGTTGAATGCTAAAAGATTAAATGCAGATGAAGTGCGAAAAGCTGCAAACGACTGGGATTTTTCACCAGAGGGAAGAACTAGACAAGCAAAAAGAATGGCAGATTTTGCTATAAAGCTAAAACAAGAGGGTAATTTCGTTATCGCAGATTTTATTTGCCCAACACCACAGGCAAGAAGTTTGTTTCCAGCAGATTATACTGTTTGGGTAGACACTATTAAAAAGGGTAGATTTGAGGATACAAATCAGATGTTTATAAAGCCTGAAAAATACGACTTTCATGTAACCTCTCAGGATGCAAAAAATTGGGCAAAAAAAATATTTGAAGAACTGAGATAATAGCATAGCCTAATATTATATGAATTATTTAAAATTAACTTATTTTATAATTTTATTTTTCATTCATAGTATTTTTGCAAATGCTAGCATTACTTTTATTGAAAAAATTCAAATCGCCAGAGGATTACACACTACAACAGTTGGAGTTGACACTGACGGTGACCATGTAGCTGGTATTACTTTTCATCCAGATGGTACAAAAATGTTTGCAGTATACAATCAAAGTATTTCTAATGATTTCACACATGTAAGTCAGTACGATCTAAGTACTCCTTTTGATATATCAACTTCCACTTTTGCGGGCGATGATAAAAAATGTAGATTAACTAGTTCTGATACTTCCCAGGGACCTGTAAATAGAATTTTTGACTTGAAATTTTCTAAGGATGGAACCAAATTATTTGTTGTAAGAGGGCAAAATGGTAATAACGCTAATGATGACAGAGTGTTTAGATATGATTTGTCAGCGCCCTATGATTTGTCAACATGTCAATTACAATTTCAAACTGATGAATTAGATGCAGCAGCTGACGATAATATGTTTAATGGAAGCACTACAGCCGGAGACGCCACAGCAAAAAGTAGCAATACACGTCTTCAAGCTCTTGACTTTAATAATGATGGAACAATATTATATTTGCTTGTTAATGGTTATGGATCAGAGCCAACTAGGTTATTACAATATAATCTTACAACCCCTTACGATATAGAAAGTATGACACTTGATACGAATGAGGGTATTGAATTAGCAAGTGTTACAAATTTTATGGGAATGCAATTTAGTCCAGATGGAAAAAGATTTTGGGCTGTTCAGCATGGCACGTCAGTTTTTCAATATTCATTAAGTGTTGCATATTCTTCAAAAACAGTGACAAAAGACGGTGAAGTTAATTTAGTAAATTTAGGCGGCACTAGTTTTTTTGGACAACCAAGAGGTGTTGCCTTTAGTGCCAATGGTTTGATAATGTTCATTGGCACAGATAGAACTAATAATGGTAATGAAGGAGACCACGTAAGTGAAATTGATTTAATTTGTCCTTATAATATTATCGAGGGCGCAGAGTGCAAAAGCTACACATCTAAAGACAGGACCGCAATGGCAGAAGCTCAAGCAGAGTTAGCAAAAAGGACTATTAATTTATCTACAAATTCCGCCTTAAATAGGTTGAAGTGGATAAGACGAAATAAGGATAAACAAAATTTATCAAATCAAAATATTAAATTAAATTTTTCAAACAATCTACTTTCATCATTAAATCAACTACCAATTTCACCTTTTAAAAAAATAGCTGTAAAAAAAAACAAGGATAATTCTGAGCAAAAATATTTTTATTGGAGCGAAGGTAGTGTTGCAATTGGTAAAGTAGGAGAGACAAGTATTGCTTCATCGAAGCACATAGATGCTAATTCTCTAACTTTCGGATTTGATAGTCTTACAGATAAAAGTGGTATACGAGGATTTGCTTTTAGATTTGGAAATGATGAAACAACTCTTAATTTAGGTGAAAGTGAATTAGATTCTGAAACTTTTAATATAACTTATTACAGTTCGGCTCCTATGAAAAACGATAATAAGTTAATTGATAGAATTTTTGGAATTGGGAAAATTAGATCTGATATTCACACCTCAGTGGATGGTAAAAAATTTACAGCAGATAGAAATGGAAATCAGATCTATGGAACTATTAAAATAAAAGATGAATTTAGAAAAAAGAATTTTACATTAATTCCGTCTGGACAATTTGATATAGGACATTCTTTGCTAGATGGTTATGAAGAAATCGGAACTAATGGTGGGATTATTGCAGATAAGCAACATGTCCAAACAAAAAATTTAAGAGCAACTCTTGCGGTGGTTGAGGATTTATCTAATGAAAAATATGAATTTAAGCGCCACGGTAAAATAGAATACTTAGCTGATATTGATCGCTCGTCTGATTTTAAATATCAATATATTTTTGATAAAGAAACATCATACTCTGAAAAACTGCACGTAGGCTCTTTACATAATATTAATGCCGAAATTGGCTTGGATATAGTTTTTCCTAACAGATACAGTTTATTCATAATATATGAACGTAATCAGGCATTAGGTTCTAGTCATAATGAAAATTTACATATTGCATTAGGATATCTACCTTATGAAGGTGCCGAATATGCATTCACAATCAATGGTTCAGAAAATTTACTATCGAAGTTAGAATTTAAAAAAAATGTAAACGGTTTAAATTTAAGCTTTAATGTTAATGATGATTTAACAAATTTAGGCGAAAACAGAGAAGCTAATATTGTATTAAATAAAGTCTTTTAATTTATTTCAATAAGATTAAACTCAAAAAAAAGAGGTATATATGAGTTATCAATGGGACAATAAAAAACCAACAGCACAAATGTTAGGACGTTGGCAGCCTTTTCATGATGGTCACTATGCTTTATTCGAGGAAATAATAAAAAAAACAGGACAAGTTTGCATTCAAATAAGAGATGTTCAAGGCGTTGATGATAATCCTTTTGATTTTGAAACAGTAAAAAAAAAAATTGAAGAAAGATTAAACCCAAAGTTTGAGGGAAGATTTAAAATAATGTTAGTGCCAAATATTACAAATATTTGTTACGGTAGAGGGGTAGGTTACAAGATAGAGGAAATAGTATTACCAGAGGACATTCAAAAAATATCTGCAACAAATATCAGAAAAAAAATGCGCGAAGAGGGAGATCTTGAATAAAAATGACTGTTTTATTAAAAGACTTAGGATACGGTGTAAAAAGTATAATTATAAATGATCCTAAAACTTATAATTCGCTTTCTTTTAAAACATTAGGATCTTTAATAAAGATATTTAAAAAATTAAATAACGATAATAAAACTCATGTCATTGTTATAAGTGGAAAGGGAAAAGGCTTTAGTGCTGGTCACAATTTAAAAGAAGTCAAAGGTTTAAAAGTAAGATCAAAATATTTAAAACTATTTAATTTATGCTCTAAATTAATGTTAGATATAGTTGAATGCAGAAAACCTGTTATAGCAAAAGTACACGGTTCGGCATATGCAGCTGGATGTCAATTAGCTGCAAGTTGCGACTTAACTTACTGTTCAACAGATGCTAAATTCGCAACCCCAGGTGTGAATATTGGTCTTTTTTGTAGTACCCCAATGGTTGCGGTAAGTAGAAAAATTAGTAGAAAAAGAATGATGAAAATGTTGTTAACCGGTGAACCAATTAATGCAAAATATGCAAAAGAAATTGGTTTGGTAAACGATTGCTATCCAAAATCAAAACTTAATAAAAAAGTTTTAGAAGTTGCAAAAGTTATTTCATCTAAATCAAATGCTTCAATTAGAATTGGAAAAAAAGCTTTTTATAAACAATTAGAGATGCCATTAAAACAAGCCTACAATTATACAAGTAAGATGATGACTTTAAATATGATGAAACAAGATGCCAAAGAAGGGATATCCGCCTTCTTAGGAAAAAGATCTCCGCGGTGGAAAAATAGATGAAACAAGAATTAGAAATAATTTTAAAAAACTCAAAAACAATTGCAATGATTGGTGTTAGTTCTTTAAAAGAAAAAGAGGATAAAGCAAATTTAAAAAGAAAACCCTCTACAATTGTTATGAAATATATGCAGGAATTTGGATATAAAGTTATACCAGTCAACCCATTTGCAGTAGGAGAAATAATTCATGGTGAGAAAGTAGTGGCTAAACTTGGAGATATAAAAGACGAAATAGATATAGTTAATGTATTTAGACCGTCTAAAGAAACACCAGCAATAGCAGAAGATGCAGTAAAAATTAATGCTAAAGTTTTATGGTTACAGTATGGAATTAAAAATGACGCAGCAGAGAAAATAGCGAATGACGCAAAAATCAAGTATATTTCTAATCGCTGCATTAAACAGGATTATCAAAATATTTTCCAAAAAGTTAATCCAGTTTTTCCAGCATTAAAAAATTAAACAAACCACGAAATGCTGAGACTAATTTTAATTTCATTTTTGCTTTTTAATACCAATGCTTTTGCCGAAGATTTAAAAAAAGTTTATTTTGGTGGAGGTTGCTTTTGGTGTATGGAAGAGTCTTTCGATAAAGCTCAAGGTGTAAAAGATGTGATATCTGGGTATTCTGGAGGTACAACAAAAAACCCAACATACAAAGAGGTAACTTACGGAAATACAGGACACTTTGAGGTAGTTGAAATTATCTATGATAATAAAATTACAAATTTTGAAAATTTATTAAATATATTTTGGAAAAATATCGACCCATTTGATAAAGCTGGCCAATTTTGTGATAAAGGGTATAGCTACAGATCTGTCGTTTTTTATCAAAACCAAGAACAAAAAAAAATAATAGAAAATAGAATTAAAGAAATTGAACTTGAATATAATAAAAGTGTAGTAACTTATGTTAAAGGTTTTGATAGGTTCTATAAAGCAGAGGATTATCACCAAAACTATTATCAAACTAACTTTATTAATTACTTACTTTATAAAAAAGGTTGTGGTAGAGAGAATAGATTAGAGCAAATCTGGGAAAAATGAAAAATATTTTTATTGTTTACGGTCATTATAATCAAAGTTCATTCAATGCAGCCATAAAGAATACTTTTACTGAAGCTGCTCAAAAAAAAGGACATTCAGTTGATTGTGTTGATTTATATAAAGAAAAGTTTAATCCAGTTTATGCAGGTGAGAAACCAGATGATGTAGTATTAGATCATCAAAAGAGAATTGATAAATCTGATATTATAGTTTTGGTAGCTCCGATTTGGAATTATCGAATGCCAGCGATTGTTGAAGGTTGGATAGATAGGGTTCTTTCCCCACCATGGGCATTCACATTTAAAAAATTATTTGGAAACTATGGTTATCCAAAAGGTAATTTAAAAGGAAAAAAAGTCATTATATTTTGTACTTACGGTTCACCAAGGTTTGCAGTTACAACTTTTTTTCTAAATATGCCAATTAGAAGACTTAAAAGGGGTGTTTTTTTTATATGTGGTATTAAGGATGTTCTCTATAGAAGATATTTTGAAGTTCCATTTGTATCAGACGAAAAAAGAAAGCAATATTTAAAAGACGTAGAAAATACAGCTGCAAGTTTATAATTTATTTTTTTAATTTACCTGAAAATTTTAAATTCTCTTGAATAAACTTGGATGAATTTTCTTTAATATATTGATCCATAATTTTTACTTTTTCCTCCTCAAACTCTGCAACTTTTCTTAGACTTAAGTCAACATACAGTGATAAAGTTTCAATCGTAGATGCAACATATTTTTTTTCTTTATGTATCATTTCAAGCTTGTACTGGAGTCTTTTTTTATCATGGTCAAAGTATAATAGATTTACATCTACTTCATCACCCTCTTTTACTTCCTCATTATAAGTAATATGTGACTCAACAACCATGGTACTTTTTTTATTAGTTTTAGCAGACTCTTCTCCCATGTGAAATCTATTCATTAATATCTCTGCTCCAAACAAATCAAAGATTAAAACATAATATGCGACATTCATGTGCCCATTGTAGTCTGTCCAGTCCTTGATTATTTTCTTCGAATTTAAATAAAGTGTCATTTTTTCTTAAAATTGTATTTAAATATTATATTATAAATTTGTGAATTTTAAAATTTTTAAACCATTATTGTTAATTATATTTTCTTTATATACTCAATTTTCTTACGCAGAAATTTTGAAACCAAATATATCTATTTTGCCATCAGAAGTTGTTAAAATTCAATTAAGTGGTTTGCAAAAAAATAATATGCCCAAAGAGGATTACGGTATTATGCAAACATGGGAATTTGCACATCCAAAAAATAAAATTTTTACAGGACCTTATGATAAGTTTAAAGCGATGATAAAAAAAGATTCATATTCAATTTTAATTAATCATAAAGCACATGAAATTAATGAAATATTTATAAATGAAAATATTGCAACTTATGAAGTAATAATTTTAGGCAAAGACAAAAAATTTTATAAATTTAAATGGCAAGTTGAAAAATACAATAAAGATGGACCACTTAAAGGGTGTTGGTTAACAACTGCTGTTTTAGCTCCTAAAATATTAGGCTCTTCGGTTTAATTATTTTCTGCTGGCTTTATTTTACCATTCTCCATTTTAGGTGGTGAATATTTTGTATCCGGGGAAAAATTATTGTCGAATCTAAAGTAAACTAAAGTAAGAATTAGAAGTATTAAGCTAGCAATCGATAAGGTCATAAATGGAATTTTTTTATTCGATAATTTAAAAGCTATTTTTATAAAATAAAAAGTTATAAAAGGAGCTAAAATGCTTAATATAATTAATATTTTTTTTGTCATAGTGCGTCATTAGAATTATATATTAAAATTCACATTTTGGTAATTTCACAATATGTCCAAGCCTCCTTTTTATCTAAGGATACCAATTTTAATGGCAATCCTTTGTCTACCACCTATCGGTGCAAACCAAATTGGATGGTATTTTTGGGGTAAAGCAGTAGGTCTTAATTGTGGAATGGTTGCAGGTGCTATTAGCGTTACTGTAGCAGGTTATCTCATGTATATAAAAGATTGGCGAGACTTTGAAGATGATTAGCAAAATTTATGTTTCGTTAATAATCAAAATTTAGTAAAACCTTATTGTGAAATCTAAAAGTAAAGTTGTTGTTGTTGGTGGTGGAGTGGTAGGCGTTAGCGCCCTTTATCACTTAGCAAAAAAAGGTTGGTCTGATGTTGTTTTAGTTGAAAGAAAAGAACTTACTTCAGGATCGACTTGGCATGCAGCAGGACTATTGCCTTTATTCAACATGAGCTATTCAGTTGGTCAATTACATAAATATGCAGTAAATTTGTATGGTAGCTTAGAGGAAGAGACAGGAAAAAATGTTGGTTTTAGTAGAGTTTCAAATATTCGATTAGCTAATAATAAAGATAGAATGGACGAATATTTTCAGTATGCAGGTGTAGCTCAAACAATAGGGGTTGATGTAAAATTTTTAACACCAGAACAAGTAAAAGAAATTTGGCCACTATGTAATACATCAGATTTAGTCGGCGCTATTCAACATCCAGAAGATGGATACATACAGCCAGCAGATTTAACACAAGCATTAGCAACAGGCGCAAGAAATAGAGGTGCAGAAATTTATAGAAACACAACTGTAGTAGGAATAAAACAAATTAAAAATGGTTGGGTAGTTGAAACAGATAAAGGATCAATAGAGTGCGAACATGTGATCTCTTGTTCAGGAAATTTTGCAAGACAAACTGGTAAAATGGTAGGATTAAATATTCCTGTTATACCAGTAGAGCATCAATATATTGTAACAGAACCTCATCCAGAAATTCAAAAAAGAAAAAAAGAAGGTTTACCTGAAATGGGAGTGTTAAGAGACAGTGACAGTAGATGGTATATGAGAGAGGAAGCAGGAGGATTAATTTTAGGTCCATATGAAGATGGCGCTCCAGCATGTTACGTTAATGGACCATCTAAAGAGTCAGAGTATGAACTATTTCAAGAAGACTTAGATAGGTTAGCGCCACACATCGAAGGCGCAATTCATAGAGTTCCAGCTTTCGGTGAAGTAGGAGTTAAAAAAGTTTATAATGGAGCAATTTGTTATACACCTGATGGAAATCCAATTGTTGGACCAGCTTGGGGATTAAAAAATTTTTGGATTAACGAGGGACATAGTTTTGGAATAACTGCTGCTGGAGGAGCAGGTTGGCAACTAGCTGAGTGGATTGTGGATGGTGAACCTACTATTGATATGTTAGGTGTAGAACCAAGAAGATACGGAGATTACTGTTCTAAATCATATTTAATTAAAAAAAATGAAGAAGCTTATAGCCATGTTTTTATAACTCACTTTCCTGATGAGGAAAGACCCGCGGCAAGACCATTAAGAACCGCTCCATGTTATGATAGGATGAAAAATTTAGGTGCTGTATTCGGTCAAAAATTTGGCTGGGAGAGACCCAATTTTTTTGCAACAGAGGGAATGGAGCAAAAGGATGATTGGTCGTTTAGAAGATCCAAGTGGTTCACAGCTGTAGAAAAAGAATGCAAAAATGTTAAAGAAAATGTTGGTCTTTTAGATATGACAGCTTTTGCAAAATGTAGAATTAAAGGACCAGGTGCGGAGGCTTTTCTAGATAAATTGGTAGCAAATAAATTACCCAAAAAAGCCGGACGAATTAATCTTTGTCATGCACTAAATACAAAAGGAGGAGTTCACTCAGAATTTACAATTATGAGAGAGTCTGAAACAAGTTTTTATTTAGTTTCTGCTGGGGCTTATCAAAGATTAGACCACGATTGGATTTTAAGTTGGATGCCTGACGATGGGTCAGTTCAATTTGAAAACTTAACTAATAGCAATGGTGTTTTAGTTGTAGCTGGACCAAAAGCAAGAGAATTAATGTGCAGAGTATCAAAAGATGATTTTTCAAACGACAACTTTAAATGGTTAAGTTCTAAAATGGTTGATGTAAGCCATGCACCTGTTAACGCGATGAGAGTTAATTTTGTTGGAGAGCTTGGATGGGAACTTCATCATCCAATTGAATATCAAAATCATATTTTTGATAAACTAATTGAGGCAGGGGAAGATATAGGTATTAAACCTTTCGGCATAAGAGCAATGAACAGTTTAAGGGTAGAAAAATCTTATAAATTAGTTGGAACAGAATTGTCAATTGAATACTCACCTTATGAAAGTGGCTTAGACAGATTTATTCACCCAAATAAAGGAAGTTTTATTGGACTTGAAGCGTTAAATAAATGGAGAGAAAAAGGATTTAATAATAAATTAGTAACATTGGAAATTCACAATCCAAAAGATGCAGATGTTCTAGGAAATAATCCTATCTATGAAAATGGAAGTGTGATTGGCAGAGCAACTGGTGGGGATTATGGTTTTAGATTAGGTAAATCTATTGCTTTAGGAATGGTAAAACCAGAACTAGGAAATGTTGGACAAAAATTGAAAATTGAAATTTTAGGTGACAAGTATGATGCAACAATTTTGGATGAGAGCCCATATGATCCAGAAAATAAATTATTGAGGGTATAATGAAAATATTGGTAGCTGTAAAAAGAGTAATTGATTATAACGTTCAAATTAGAGTTAAAGATGATGGAACTGGTGTTGTGACTGATAATGTTAAAATGTCCACTAATCCTCCGGATGACAATGCAATTGAAGAAGCCGTTAAAATAAAAGAATCTGGTAAAGCAAAAGAAGTTGTTGCCATTACAATCGGCGATGATAAAGCTCAAGAGACAGTGAGGAAAGCTCTTGCAGTTGGAGCAGATAGAGGAATTCATGTTAAAGTTGAAGGAATAATAGAGCCACTTGCAGTTTCTAAAATATTAAAAAAAATTGTCGAAAAAGAGAGTCCAGATTTAGTTTTCATGGGCAAACAAGCAATTGATGATGATTGTAATCAAACTGGTCAAATGTTAGCTGCGATTTTAAATTGGCCTCAAGCTACATTTGCGTCTAAAATTGATGTGAAAGAAAAATCTTTAGAAGTTACAAGAGAAATTGATGAAGGTCTGGAGACTATTGAAGTCAATATACCAGCGATTGTAACTTGTGACTTACGATTAAATGAGCCAAGATATGCTTCATTGCCAAATATAATGAAGGCAAAGAAAAAACCTTTAGAACAATTAAATGCAAGTGATTTAGGGGTTGATACTAAGGCTAGAATAGAGCAAATCAAAGTAGAAGAACCACCAAAAAGAAAAGCGGGTATTAAGGTCGCAAGTGTATCAGAATTGGTTCAAAAATTAAAAAATGAGGCTAAAGTAATATAAATGTCAGTTTTATTAATAGCAGAACATAACAATAAAGAATTAAGACCGTTTTCTTATAACGCAGTGACAGCTGCATCTAAAATTAATGAAGATTTACACATTTTAATTCTTGGAAATAATTCAGAGAGTGTTGCAAAAGCTGCAAGTGAAATTCCTTTGGTTAAAAAAGTAATACATGTTGACAATGAAATTTTTGAAAATTTTACTGCTGAAAATTATACATCAACAATCTTAAAACATGCAGACAACTATTCACAAATTGTATCTTCAGCCAATACATTTGGAAAAAATTTGATGCCAAGAGTTGCGGCATTAATGGATACATCTCAAATCAGCGATATTATAGATGTAATCTCAGAAGATACATTTTTGAGACCAATTTACGCCGGAAATGCATTTGCTACTGTAAAAAGCACTGATAAAAAAAAATGTATAACTATAAGACCTACCTCTTTTGATGCAGCACCTTCAACTGGTGGTTCAGCAGAAATAGTAAAGTCGGAACCAGGCGAAAAATTTGAAAGTTCAAAATTTGTTAAAAGAGAAGAAATTAAATCAGATAGACCAGAATTAGGTACTGCTAGAGTTGTTATCTCAGGTGGAAGAGGAATGCAAAATTCAGATAACTTTAAATTGATTACTGCTATTGCTGATAAACTTAATGCTGCAATAGGAGCTTCAAGAGCTGCAGTTGATGCAGGTTATATTACAAACGATCACCAGGTCGGTCAAACAGGTAAAGTAGTTGTTCCCGATTTGTATATAGCAGTTGGAATATCTGGAGCGATACAACATCTTGCGGGCATGAAAGAAAGTAAAATAATTGTTGCAATTAATAAAGATGGAGAAGCTCCAATATTTAGTGTTGCAGATTATGGATTAGAAGCTGATTTGTTTGAAGCACTTCCTCAATTTTTAGATGAATTAAATAAACTAAACAGTCTTCAAAAGTAATTCATGACTAGAGAGGTTATGGAATACGATGTTGTGATTGTAGGAGGTGGACCATCCGGTTTAGCTACAGCAATAAAACTTAAACAACTTAATTCAGAGATAAATGTTTGTGTTTTAGAAAAAGGTGCCGAGATAGGTTCTCATATCTTATCTGGCAATGTATTTGAGACAAGAGCTCTAGATGAGCTAATACCAAATTGGAAAGAACTAAACTCACCTGTAAAGACGAAAGTTACTAAAGAAAAATTTTTATTCTTAGGTAAAAAGAAGTCTTTAAGTTGGCCAACATGGTTACTTCCTAAGGTTCAACAAAATCACAAAAATTATATTATAAGCCTTGCAAATTTGTGCAGATGGTTGGCTGAGCAAGCTGAAGCTTTAGGTGTAGAAATTTTTCCAGGTTTTCCAGCTTCAGAAGTTTTATATAACGAAGATGGTTCAGTAAAAGGTGTGGTTACTCAAGACATGGGTTTAGATAAAAAAGGTGAAAGAAAAGATAGTTACGAACCAGGAATGGAACTTCATGCAAAAGTTACAGTTTTTTCTGAAGGTTGTAGAGGACATTTAGGAAAAAATTTAATTAAAAAGTTTGATTTAAGTAATGGAAAAAATCCCCAACAATATGGAATTGGTTTCAAAGAAATATGGAAACTAGATGAAAAAAATCACCAAGAGGGTTTGGTAATGCATACTGCTGGATGGCCATTAGACAATAATACTTATGGCGGAAGTTTTATATATCATGCCGAAAATAAAGAAGTCTATCTTGGATATGTAATTGGTTTAGATTATAAAAATCCTCATTTATCACCCTTTGATGAATTCCAAAGATTTAAGACACACCCAGCAATTTCAAAAATGCTTAGTGGGGGCAAAAGAATTTCTTATGGTGCAAGAGCATTAATCGAGGGTGGTATTCAAAGTTTACCCAGAATGTACATGCCTGGTGCTTTGTTAATAGGGTGCGATGCTGGAACTTTAAATATGCCTAAAATAAAAGGATCTCATACAGCCATGAAGAGTGGACTAATTGCTGCTGAAACAATTTTTGAACATTTAAATGATAAAAAAGATTTGTCTATTTATGAGGAAAAATTTAAAAAAAGTTGGGTATATGAGGAATTATATGCTGCTAGAAATGTAAAACCGAGTTTTAGCTGGGGTCTAATTTTAGGAATTATTTTTACTGGAATAGACCAAATATTATTTAGAGGAAAATTACCATTTACGTTAAAACATAAACACGCAGATCATGAAACACTCAAACCAGCTAATGAAATGCCAGTAATAGAGTATCCCAAGCCTGATAATGTCTTAACTTTTGATAAAACTAGCTCAGTGTATTTAACGGGCACAAACCATGAAGATAACCAACCTGTTCATCTTAAATTAAAAGACGCAGAGTTGCCAATTAAGTATAATTTAGAAAAATATGATGAGCCTGCACAAAGATATTGTCCAGCTGGAGTTTATGAGGTCCAAATTGAAAATGAAGTCCCTAAATTTGTTATAAATGCGCAAAATTGTATTCATTGCAAAACATGTGATATTAAAGAGCCATCCCAAAACATTACCTGGGTAACACCAGAAGGTAGTGGTGGTCCAAAATATGGCAATATGTAATTTAAGATAAGTCTATTGCGTGTTTTTTTAAAGTCTCTATTGGTATAATTTTTAAAGTATTCTCGTGTGTTCTTTTTAAAAATATAGGACAACCTTTATTTGCATCAACTGCTTTTGCATACCAGCTAGCACAAACACACCAGCTATCTCCGTCTTTTAATCCAGGAAAACCAAATTCCGGGTGAGGAGTAATTAAATCATTACCAGCTTCTTTGCACCAATTTAAAAATTCACTAGATACTTTTGCACAGACTGTGTGTATACCACTATCATTTTCATCTGTATTGCAACAACCATCTCTAAACCAACCAGTTAATGGGTTTGTTGAACACAATTCGAGATCTTCACCAAGAACATTTCTTTGTTTTTTAGTCATGAAAAATGTCAGCAGTTTTTTTATCTAATTCAATATTAAAAGAAAATGATCTTCTTTCTCCATCTACTATAAACGGATACGCTGTATGCATAAGATAGTTTGGAAACAAAATTAAATCACCTACTTTCGGTACGTGATTATAAATACTATTATTTAAAAACATTCTGGACCCATTTATAAAATCTATTGTCCCATTAGTCTTTTTTTTCTTTTTACTGTAATTTAAGTATTTTGGTATTTTGAGATATCCTACACCAGATATATTTCCATCGTGATAATGAACTGGATTATATTCATTCTTAAATTGCCGAACAACCCAAAAATTTTTAATATCTACTTTATTTGCTGTTTTATGAATTGTATTTTTCAAATAATTTTTTACTTTTTTTTGAATAAAATTTTTGAGTTTTCTATTTATAAAATTTTTAGAAAGCTCAATTTCTTGATAAACTTCACCAACTAATTTTTTAGAATAATCCTTTTTTTTAGACTTCTTTTCATTTAAAATAATTCTTTCAACTTCTTGATTGATGTCTTTTACAATTTTCTTACTAAGTTTTATTTTCGCTAACTTAGGTCCAAAAGGACTTATTATATTTATTTTTTTTGACATTATATCTTAGTCGGATTTGGTTGACCCTTGTAAACAACTTCAGGGTCAAACTTCTTTTCTTTCTCCTCAAATTTCATTTTTATTTCTCTTGCATTTTCAATCTTACCAAGTGGAACAGATCGGTAAAAACAAGACCGATAACCCACATGACAACTCGATCCTGAACCAATATCAACTGTTAACCATACAGCGTCTTGATCATCATCTACTCTAACTTCGGTAACTTTTTGAACAAAACCACTTGTTTTACCCTTATGCCAAATTTGATTTCTTGATCTACTCCAGTAGTGTGCTTCTTTAGTCTCAATAGTTTTTTTAAAAGCCTCAATGTTCATATAACCATGCATTAAAATTTCTTTAGTTGCTGAACAGGTTGTTATAACTGGAATTAATCCATCATTGTCGAATTTAGGAGATAATAAATCTCCTTCTTCTATATCTGTGACATTTTCTCTTTTTTTAAACATTTTTAAGAAGTATTTAGCATATAAATTATTATAATAAATATTTTAAAAATACTAAATTATATATATAACTATTACGATGAAATTAGTTAAAGACCGAAATAAGCCAATTATTAGCAACGAAGTATCAGATGAAGAGGCAAAAGAAGCTTTAGTAAAAATTTTGAAATGGATAGGAGAAGATCCAAATAGAGAAGGGTTGCTTGAAACTCCCAAAAGAGTTTTAAAGGCTTATAGAGAGTACTTCAAAGGTTACACTGAGGATCCTAGTAAAATTTTAAGTAAAACTTTCGGTGATGTAGAAGGTTATAATGATATGGTTATTCAAAAAAACATATCAGTACAAAGTCATTGTGAACACCACATGGCACCAATATTAGGGATCGCACATGTAGCTTACATTCCGAATGAGAGAGTTGTGGGTCTAAGTAAACTTGCAAGAGTTGTAGAAGTATTTGCTAGAAGAATGCAAACGCAAGAAAGACTAACAAAACAAATAGCAACAACTTTAATGGATGCCCTAGAAGCCAAAGGTGTTGCGGTTTCAATCAATGCAACTCATCAATGTATGACTACTAGAGGAATTAGGAAGGAACAAGCTACAACTATCACTAATTATTATTTAGGTAAGTTTAAAGATGATCTTGCTTGTCAAAATAGATATCTGAGGTTTATTAGTAGCAAAATCTAATAAGCCAAATTAATAAATGTCTGATAATTTTAAAGCTTTAATTGTAAATCAAGAAGGCGAAAATTTTTCAAGAGAAATAAAAAATATAGAAAAGTCATTCTTAAAACATGGAGATGTTTTGGTAAAAGTTGACTACTCCACATTAAATTTTAAAGATGCATTAATTTTAAAGAACGGGGCAAGATTAGTAAAAGAATTTCCACATATCCCAGGTATAGATTTTTCAGGAACAGTAGTTGAAAGTGAAAGTGATAAATTTAAAGAAGGTGACGAAATAATACAAACCGGATGGAGAGTTGGTGAAATTTATTTCGGTGGATATTCTCAATTTGCGAAAGTAAATTCAAATTTTTTAGTAAAAAAACCAAAAAATATAACTTCTAGACAAGCAATGATGTTAGGAACGGCTGGTATGACAGCAATCCAATGTGCTTTTACTACAAAACAAACTAGAGAAGTTTTATTATTAGGTGAAAAAGTAAATGACGTAATCGTAACTGGTGCCTCCGGAGGAGTCGGTAGTATTGCAGTGATGATACTTAGTAAAATGGGTTGTAATGTCACGGCTGCAACAACTAAACCAAATGAAGATTACTTAAAATCATTAGGTGCAAAAAATATAATAAAATCGAGTGACTTAGATAAAGAAGCAAGGCCATTAGATAAAGGAATGTATGATGGCGCTGTTGATACGGTTGGTGGAAATATATTAGCTAATATACTTACCCATATTAAACCAAATGGTATTGTTGCTGCTTGTGGTAATGCATCAAGTATTAAATTAAACACTACAGTGATGCCTTTTATTATTAGGGGTGTAAAACTTTGGGGCATCGATTCTGTTAGTGTATCAATAAAAAGAAGAGAGTTTTTATGGGATGAAGTCTCAAAACTTATAGATTTTGAATTATTAGACAAGTCTATTAAGGAAGTAGGTCTCGAAGAACTTTTAGTTGAGTATCCTAAAATGCTGGAAGGCAAAACTTCTGGAAGATACATAATTAATGTCAACAAATAATGGATTGGGACAAATTAAAAATATTTCACGCAGTTGCGGAAGCGGGTAGTTTTACAAGTGCAACAGTCAATTTAAATCTTAGTCAATCAGCAATAAGTAGACAAATTCAAGCTTTAGAAGAAGATCTTAAAGTCAAACTTTTTGAAAGACACGCAAGAGGACTCACTTTAACTGAAAATGGTGAATATGTATTTAAAACAGCACATGAGGTAATCAGTAAACTTAAAGAAGTTGAAACCTCTTTAGGTGATCAAAAAAACAAACCAAGTGGCAAATTAACAGTAACAACAGTTGTAAGTTTTGGAACGACCTGGCTTACACCTAGAATCCAAGAATTTATGCAATTAAATCCAGATATAGAGGTGGAGCTTATATTTGATGATAAAGAATTAGATTTAAGCACTAGGCAAGCTGATATTGGTATTTTTATGAGAAGACCAAAACAACTGAATTATATTCAAAAAAAACTGATAGATATAAATTACCATATCTATGGTTCTCCTAAATATTTAGAAAAACACGGTTTTCCAAAGAATGTTAGTGATTTAAATAAACATTCATTCATATCATTTGGAAGAGGCGCACCATCACCCGTGTATAATCCCGAATGGGCATTAAAATTAGGCACAAAAGACAATAAAAAAAGAAAAACTGTTATGAAAGTTAATAGCGTATACGGTTTATTATTAGCTGTCCAAAGCGGCGTAGGTCTTGCTGCTTTACCAGACTATATTACTGTAAATCAGCCTAATATTGTTAAAGTTTTACCCAATATCGAAGGACCAATAACAGAAGCCCATTTTGTCTACCCTCAATCAATGAAAAATGTGGCTAGAGTTCAAGCTTTTAGGAATTTTCTATATAGCAAAATCTCAGAGTGGGAATTTTAAATATCGTTTGACGCCTGCGTCAATATATGCGATTGATAATCATTATCATTGAGATTAATTATCATCTTCATTGAGATTAATTCTCATTATCAATAGTGCGGAAGAAAGATAAAAAATAAAATGAAAAAACTAAGTATATACATATTACTTTTAACTTTTATTTCTAGTTTAACGATAGCTGCTGAAGTTAATATATTTAATGCAAGACATTACAAAGCAGATGCAGAACTTTACAGCAAGTTCACTAACAAAACTGGAATAAAAGTAAATTTAATAAACGGAAAAGCTGGAGCTCTTGAAAAAAGAATGATCGAAGAGGGTTCAGACTCTTCAGCAGATTTATACATAACCGCTGATGCTGGTAGATGTGGAGCTTTCAAAGCAAAAGGAATGACCCAAGGTGGATTAACTTCACCTGCTATCAAGGCTGCTGTTCCATCAAACTTTAGAACTACACATTGGACAGGAATTGCTAAAAGAGCCAGAATTGTTTACTACGCTCCAGATAGAGTTTCAGGCGCAGAATTATCAGGTTTAACTTATGAAAGTTTAGCAGATCCAAAATGGAAAGGTAGACTTGTAATAAGAAAATCTAGCAACATTTACAATAAATCACTCGTAGCATCATTAGTAAAAAACAATGGTAAAAAAGCTACAGCTGAATGGGCAAAAGGTGTTGTCGCAAACATGGCTAGAACACCAACAGGTAATGATAGAGCACAAATTATGGCAGTTGCTGCAGGAGAAGCAGATATTGCTGTTGCTAACACTTATTACTTAGCTCTTATGTTGTCAGGAAATAAAGGTGCAGAACAACAAGCTGCAGCAAAAAAAGTAAAAGCTTTCTTTCCTAACCAAAATGACAGAGGAACTCATATGAATATAAGTTGTGCGGCATTAGTAAAAGGTGCACCTAATAAAGCAAACGCAATTAAACTCGTAGAGTTTTTGTTAACACCAGAGTCCCAGGAGCATTTTACAAATAATACTTTTGAGTTTCCGATGATTGATGGTGTTTCTCCAAGTCCTTTAGTAGTTAACAACATTGGTTTAGATTTTAAACAAGATCTAAAAACAAAAGTTTCAAGTTATGGAGCAAAACAAGCTGACGCATTAGAAGTAATGACAGCTGCTGGTTGGAAATAACATATGAAACAAAAAAAAGAATTTATTTCCGATATTGATTACAATAAATCTTCTGTAGGATGCTCACCGTGTCTTACAGAGTGTAAAAAAATCAATGAAAGAATAAATAAAAGAAGTTTGTCTGATATTAAAGATAAGGAAGTTCCGCACATCCTAAAGGTTTTTGATTTTTAGATAAATTTTTGATATATACCCGTGATTAGATCTCCTTTTCACGGGTATTTTTTTTGATTATAAGGCGGATTATAATATGGCAAAAATTAACATTTGGTATTTAAGTTCTTTATTAATTTCTTTAATAGTTTTAATTCCTATAGCGACAGTTTCATTTAGTTTCTTCGAAGAAACAAGTGAATATTATAAAATTTTAAAAGATACTTTTCTAATTGAGTATATACTAAACTCTGTAATTTTATTACTTGGTGTTCTAATTTTTACATTTATCTTTGGAACAGGTACTGCTTATCTTGTCTCTTTTTATAATTTTCCAGGGAGTAATTTTTTTAAATGGGCTTTAATATTATCATTTGCTGTACCTCCGTATATTTACGCTTACTCTATATTTGCTTTTTTTGAAAACTACGGGACTGCTTTTACAATCCTTAAAAGTGTATTTGGAGAAGGAAATTATAATAGACATATCCCTAAATTTGATGGAATGTTTGGAGCAATAATATCATTATCTTTTTCATTATTTGCTTATGTTTATATTTTAGCGAGAGCCTCTTTTCTGTATCAATCTCAAAATCTTATAGATTTAAGTAAAAATTTAGGATTTTCAAAAATAAGCTCATTTTTTAAGGTTATTTTACCATCAGCTAGACCAGCTATAGTTGCTGGTTTATCATTAGTTGCTATGGAAACATTGGCAGAATTTGGTGCGGTAGATTTCTTTTCAATAAATACCTTAACAACTGGTATTTATAATTCTTGGATAACATTTGATGATCTTGCATTTGCTAACAGATTATCTTTCTTCTTATTATTGTTTATTTTTGCATTATTTATTTTAGAAAATTTATCGAGAAAACAAGCAAAATATCACTCTAATTCCTCAAGTAGATTTAAACAAAGAGACAAATATAAATTAACCGGTGGAAAAGGTTTTTTAGCTTTTTTATTCTGTTTTGTAATATTTTTTCTTAGCTTCGTATTTCCATTAAGCCAAATGTTATATTGGACAATAATTTACTCAGATAATTTATTTGATTTAGAAATCCTAAGACTAATTTACAATACATTATATCTTGTCTTTTTATCAAGTTTGGCACTTATAGTTTTTTCATTTATTTCAAATTATGGAATGCGAATTTCAAAAAGCAAACCTTTAAACGTTTTAAATACATTATCAATTTCAGGTTATGCAATACCAGGTGTAATTTTGGCTATTGCTTTTATTACTTTTATTTCTTGGATCGATAATAGTTTTGTAAAATCTTTTGGGTTTCAGTCTGTTAAAAAAATATTTTTTGGCTCAATCTTAGGTCTTGTAATTGTTTACTTTATAAGATTTTATTCTCTAGCATGTAATGGAATAAAATCAGGATATGAAAAAATAAATATTTCTGTAGATGAAAGTGCTTATTTATTAGGATATTCAAAAATTAAAACATTTATAAATGTACACATACCATACTTAAGAAATTCTATTTTATTTGTTGGAATTTTAATATCATTAGAAATAATCAGAGAACTACCAATTACATTAATTTTAAGACCTTTTAACTTTGAAACGTTTGCTACAACTGCATATATATATGCTTCAGAAGATTTGTTAGAGGCAGCTGCTGCACCTTCTTTATTTTTAATTTTGATTGCTAGTGTATTTATTTTATTAACTTCAAAGTTTATATTAAGAGATTAAATGAAAAATATTTTTGAAATAAAAAATGTAACTTTTTCTGTGGATGGAAATGAAAAAGTAAAAAATGTGTCTTTCTCAATTGAAAATGAGGGAGATATAATTTGCTTATTGGGACCATCTGGAATAGGAAAAACAACAGTATTAAGAACAATAGCGGGCCTTGAAAAAATTAATGAAGGTGAAATTTTTTTAAAAGGAAAATTAATGTCATCAAAAAACAATCATATAGAACCTGAAAATAGAAATATATCTTTAGCTTTTCAGGATAATTGTTTGTTTCCACATTATACAGTTGAGAAAAATATTAAAATTGCAATAAATAAAAATAAAAATAGCACTAAAAAAATAAGCACTGAATTCATTGTTAAACTATTAAATTTAAACAGTGTTTTAAAAAAATTTCCTCACCAAATAAGTGCTGGTGAAGCTCAACGTGTCTCATTAGCAAGATCTTTAGTGTTTGAACCTGATTTATTGCTTTTAGATGAGCCATTATCCAATGTTGACCAAAGTTTTAAAGAAGATATCCAAATTCAATTAAAGAAAATTTTAAAAAACCTAAAAATAACAACAATTGTGGTTACTCACGACTCATATGAGGCTTTTTATTTAGGTAATAAATGTGGAGTGATCTTAAATGAAAAACTAAAACAATTTGATGACCCATATAAAGTCTATCATTATCCAAATTCAGTTGATGTGGTTAATTTTCTAAATAGGGGAATACTAATTCCAGCTAAGGTGGTAGGAGACAATACTCTAGAAAATGAAGATCTTGGAACTATTGAGGGTAACTTTGTTAAACCTGCATCTATTGGATCTAGTGTAAAACTGTTACTGCAACCTGAAGACCTAATACACGATGATAAAAGCAATTTAAAATTTGACGTAGTTGATAGAAAATTTAGAGGAACAAATTTCATTTACACTTTAAGAACAAAAAAAGGTAATTTAATTCCAGTTTTCGTTCATTCTCATCATATTCATCAACACGATATTGACGAAAAGTTTGGAATTAAAAAACCTATTTACATTGAACATTTAGTTTGTTTTTAATTAATTATTTGTCTGTCACGTAAACAGAAACTCCTCTAGAATTTATGTCTACATCAAATTTCTTATGTAGAGGAGGAAATGCTCTTTGAGAACAATCTAACCTATCACAAGTTCTACACGATACACCGATTGGTATTTCTGTTTTTTTATCATTTAAATTTAAATTCTCAGTGTAAACAAAATCTTTGGCATATTTTGCTTCACAACCCAAACCGATAGATAACATACTCTTCTTTTGACCATACCTTCCAACACCTTTTTCTACAGTTCGAGCAATACAAACATATTTTTTACCATTAGTCATTTTACTTACAGCGGCTTGTATCACTCCCGGTCTAGTAAAAGCCGAGTAAACATTCCATCTAGGACATGCCCCACCGTATCTTGGTATTTCAATGCCTGACAAAGAAAATCTTTTTGATATATTCCCAGCTATATCTACCCTCAACATATGAAAAGGAATTCCTGGCAATTTTGGATCTTGTAGAGAGGTAACTCTATGCGCAACTTGTTCAAATGAAGTTGCAAAAGTATTTTGCAGTAGTTCTAGATCATATTTTAATTTTTTACACTCCGAATGAAATAATCTGTAAGGCATCAATATTGCAGCGCCACAATAGTTTAGTAAAGCAATTTTTGTTAATCTTTTTGCTTCATCTGAAGGAAATTTAAATTCTGATAAGTAATTATTAATTTCTTTTTCTGCGCCTTCTTGAGCTATTTGAGCAGCAGCATGTAATTTTTTTGTTTCTAAAGAGTTGTAATCGCTTAAAAGAAGTTCCTTTTTATTTTTATTATAAATCTTTGAAAAAGGTTTATCTTCTTCAGGAATTACGTCTTTAACTTTTATTGAATATTCTGAATTTAAAAAATCGCAAAGAGCTATATATCTAGTTCGATTATTTACTTGAACTTTTTCAAAAATTTTATTTGCAAAGTCTTCAAGTTGAGGAAAATAATTTCTTTTTTCCTGTAAAAAGTCTGATATCACCTCACCTGGAAATGATGTTTTACGACTATCAATAATTTTGCCTGACAAACTTTCAACTTTAGATATTATTTCGTGATCTTTTTGTTTGAAGTTATCACCCAATTTTATTAAAGCTCTAGCAATTTTAGGATTTGTATTAACTAAATCTTTTACCTCTGGTCCGAGAATATCTAAATCTTCAAATAATCGATCATCTAATAATTCTGAAATATCATTTACTAAATTTAAATCGGACTTGTTGGTTAAATCTGATAACTCTATTTTTAATTCTTCACAAACCTTTAAGAGCAGGTCTCCATCTATTTTTCTTTTACCGCTTTCAATTAAATTTAAGTAACTTGGTGATATACCAAGTTGCTCTGCAAGTTTATTTGCTTGAAGTCCAAGTTGTCTTCTAAAAGACTTGATTTTTGGCCCTATTTTAAGCTCTAATTGACTCATAATTTTCTATTTGTAAACTTTGTAAATAATTATTTACAACAAATTTCCCTATTTTACAAGCTTTTTCAATATAATACTGGATATTGTAAACTTTGTAAATTATAAAGTTTACATGAACGATAAAAACAAGATCAAAAACCAAGTAAATAAGGCTTTAAATTTCAACGAAGAGTCTCAAAATCACTCGAATAGCTCAGGCATTTATTTAAGAGATGATCACTGTGATTGGGGTTCAAGCGGAATGAATGAATTTACTAACGAGTATAATAGTAACTAATTTCTAAAGTTTTAATTATTGAAAGTTTCAAGGAAAAAATGAGTTCCGAGTCTAAGATATCATACGATCTAAAGAGATTTGCGGGAGTAAAAAGAGATTACACCCCAGAAGATGTAGAAAGATTAAGAGGTTCTATAAAAATAGAATACTCGATGTGTAAACACCAATCCCAAAAATTATGGAGATTATTAAATACCGAACCATATGTTAATACATTAGGTTCTTTATCTGGAAATCACGCAGTTCAGCATGCAAAAGCAGGTCTTAAGGCGATTTATTTAAGTGGCTGGCAAGTAGCAGCGGATGCAAACAGTGCTGGAGAGATGTATCCAGATCAATCTTTATATCCATACGATAGTGCGCCTAAACTAGTAGAGTCAATGAATAATGCATTAATGAGAGCTGATCAAATACAGCATATGGAAATTAAAAATGATGAAATGAAATCAAAGGATAGGGTTGATTATATGTTACCAATAATTGCTGATGGAGAAGCAGGTTTTGGTGGACCTCTAAATGTTTTTGAATTAGCAAAAAAATTTATTAAAGCAGGAGCTGCTGGAGTTCATTTTGAAGATCAGCTAGCCAGTGAAAAAAAATGTGGCCATATGGGCGGAAAAGTTTTGGTTCCAACTGGCACAATGATTAAAAATTTAAAAGCAGCTAGATTAGCCGCGGATATAGCCGACGTACCTTTAATTATATTAGCAAGAACAGACGCTAACGCAGCAAAATTAATCACAAATGATCATGATGAAAATGACAAACCTTTTCTAACCGGCAAGAGATCACCTGAAGGATTTTATTACGTAAAACATGGAATTGATCAAGCAATATCAAGGGGTCTCGCTTATGCACCATACTCTGATTTAATATGGTGTGAGACTGCTACCCCAAATTTAGAGGAAGCAAAAAAGTTTGCAGATGCAATACATGATAAGTTCCCAGGAAAACTACTGGCTTATAATTGTTCTCCATCATTTAATTGGAAAAAACATTTATCAGACTCCGAGATCGCAACGTTTCAACAAAAAATAAGTGCAATGGGTTATAAATTTCAGTTTATTACACTTGCAGGTTTTCATACACAGAATATTGCGATTTTTGAATTAGCTGAAAAATATAAAAAAGAGGGTATGACTGCTTATTCAAGAATACAACAACAAGAATTTGCAAGAGAAAAAGATGGTTATACTAGCGTAAAACATCAAAGAGAAGTTGGAACGTCTTATTTTGATGCTGTATCTAATACGATTAGCGGGGGAAAAAGTTCCACAACTGCTATGGAAGGCTCTACAGAAAAAGAGCAATTTTAATATTATTTATTTACAATCTAAAAATATTTATATATTATAAATAAGGGGTGCCAATAAGGCTGAGAAATACCCAATGAACCTGTCCGGTAATTCAGAAAGGGAAACTTGGAACAAATTAACATTTTAAATCAATCATCTGCAGTTTTAATTACTTTATTTATCAGCTCTGCATTTGTTATTATTGGTATAATTTACTCAAAAAAATATCAAGGATTACAGAATTATCTAGTTGCAAATAGATCCGTAGGGACATTTTCATTAACAACGAGCCTAGTAGCCTCAGCTTTAGGTGCTTGGATTTTGTTTGGACCAGCTTCAGCAGCTACATGGGGAGGGATAGGTGCGGTGATAGGTTATTCTTTAGGGACTGCTTTTCCTCTTTTCGTACTAATATACTTGGGTCAAATTTTTAGAAATAAGTACCCTAAAGCCAGATCATTAATAGAGGTGATACGTTTAAGATTTGGATCAAAATTATTCAAATTAATACTATTTTTATCGATTTTTTACATGACCATTTTTTTAATTGCAGAAGTTACTGCAGTATCGATATTGATCAATTATATTTCCGGAACAGATTTATGGATTACAGCATTCATAGTAATCCTAAGTTCACTTTTGTATACCTTATATGGCGGTTTAAGAGCTTCTATATTTACAGATAATATACAGTTTATTTTCTTTATATTACTTTTAATTATTTCTTTCTCGTTCTTGATTACATTCAACACAAATAACTTTAACATGGAATTTATAAAATTAAATAAACCAAATTTAATTAGTTTTGATTATCTTCCTAATTTCACTGCTGGGCTGACTTTTTTTATAGCAGTTGCGGCCACAAATCTTTTTCACCAAGGTAATTGGCAAAGAGTATATGCTGCAAAAAATAATAAAGTCTTACGTAATAGTTTAATACTCTCGTTCCTTATAATAATCCCAGTTGTGTTTATAATGGGATTTACTGGTTTAATTGCTGTCTCGGAAAAATCAAATCTTGTTCCTGATTTAGCTTTCTTTTCCTTATTATTAAAAGAAAATGCAATAACATTATCTATAATAGTAATTTTTTTAGCAATTTCTTTAACAGTCAGTAGTATAGATACACTAATTAATGCTATATCAAGTTTAATAATCATTGATGGAAATAAGATTATCAAATATCGAGGTGATTATATAAAATTGTCTAAACAAATAATTATTTTAATTTCTTTAATCTCTTTTTATATAGCTTCAAAAGGTTTAAGTATTTTATATTTATTTTTGTTAGCAGATCTATTTTGTTGTGCAGCTGTACTAAGTATTTTTTATAGTTTTTACTCGAAATCTTTAACTGAAAAAACTGCTTATGTTTCAATAATAACTGGATTAATTGGTGGAATACTCTTATTTCCAAGTCCTGACTTTTCAAAAAGTATATTAGTAGGTTTTATAATACCTGTAAGTTATTTTCCTGAATTTGTCACACAATCTCTTTTATTTCTATCATTTATAGCGGCAACATTACTTCCAATTATGACTTGGAAAGTAAAGTAAATACACTATTATACAAGAATGTTTGAGTTTGTTTTACCATTCATGATATTAATTATCGTAGTAGTCTTCGTTCATGAATATGGACATTACTATTTTGCGCGAAGATATGGCGTTGGAGTAACAGATTTTTCTATAGGTTTTGGAAAAGAGTTGTTTGGGTGGAATGATAAATCTGGAACGCGATGGAAAATATGCTTAATACCTCTAGGCGGCTACGTAAAATTTTTTGGAGATAGAAATGTATTTTCTCAGTCAGACCGTGATGAAATTTTAAAAAAATACAAAGAAGAGGATAGAAAAAAACTTTTTACTTTAAAACCTCTGTACCAAAGATCTTTAATTGTTTTTGGTGGACCTTTGGCTAATTTCATTCTAGCAGTAGTAATTTTTTTAATGATTAATATGTTTGCTGGTAAGGATTTTACGCCAGCCATGATAGATGAGGTTAAAAAAGATAGTCCGGCCTATATTGCGGGTTTAAAGAAAAATGACGTAATTTTATCAATAGATAACAATGATGTAAAAAGTATTTTGGACGTTTCAAAATACATTACTCTTTCCACTTCGGAATTTATTGATTTTGAAGTTTCAAGATATGATCAAAAAATTTTAGTCAAAGTTAAACCAGATTTTATAGACTCTGAAGATAGTCTAGGTAATAAAGTTAAAAAAAGAATGATTGGAATAACTCTGTTGCCCTACAATAATAACGTTAATCATAAAAAGCTTGGACCAATTAAAGCAATGTATTATTCACTGACAGAGGTTTATTTTGTTACTACC
This sequence comes from uncultured Pelagibacteraceae bacterium, assembly GCA_902606115.1. Taxonomy (GTDB): domain Bacteria; phylum Pseudomonadota; class Alphaproteobacteria; order Pelagibacterales; family Pelagibacteraceae; genus Pelagibacter. The sequence continues at coordinate 2,298 of CACLFM010000010.1, read as the reverse complement.
TCAACATTAAAGTATCTTGGCACTATAATTACAGGAAAAGGTGATAGTTCGCAGCTAGGTGGACCAATAAGAATTGCTAAAATTTCTGGTCAAGTTGCGGAATTTGGTATTATTCCTTTTTTAAGCATGATGGCTTATATATCTATAAGTCTTGGTTTAATTAATCTATTTCCAATACCCTTACTTGATGGGGGCCACTTAATGTTTTACGGAATAGAAAAAATCCTTGGAAGACCATTAAGCGAAAAAACCCAAGAAGGCTTTTTTCGAATCGGAATGTTTTTATTGTTAAGTTTAATGTTTTTTGCGACTTACAATGATCTCAAAGATTTAGGCTTATTTTAAAGGGTTTTTTAACCTTAAAAAAACCAATAAAATCAACGTTTTTTTAACACTATATATTGTGTTTAAAACCAGATTAAACACTAAAAAAAAGCTTGATTTATCAAGGATTTTGACAAGTATGGAAATAACCTAATACCGGAGCTAAAATGAACAAAAAACAATTAGTCGCCAAATTAGCTGGATCTTTAAATCAAAGTAAAGCTGATGCTGAGCGAACATTCGATACCATAACAAACACTATTTTAGATGCTTTAAAAAACGACGATTCTGTTAAAATAGCAGGTTTTGGTACCTATAAAGTTGCTAAAAGAAAAGCAAGAATTGGTAGAAATCCAAGAACCGGAGAACAAATCCAAATCGCTGCTTCTCAAAAGGTAAAATTTTTACCCGCAAAAGCACTTAAAGAAATATTCAATAAATAAATATTTCCTCTAAACAGCCTTTATTAATTAAAAGTTAATAAAGGCTGTTTCTACATGCAATTTATGCATACCTATTAAATAGAGTTAGCAATAGTTATTGTCTCATAAAAATCTATAAACAGATTTTCTAAAAGGGAGGAATAATGAAAAAACTATTTAATAAACTGTTAGGTTCAGTAGTAGGTTTTACATTCTTACTAAACATGACCAGTGTTGGTTATGCTGAAACAACGGTATCCGCTGAAGTCGGATTTATTTTTAATACTTTTCTATTTTTAGTTTGTGGATTCTTAGTCATGTTTATGGCTGCAGGTTTTGCAATGCTAGAAGCAGGAAGTGTAACTTCAAAAAGCGTATCAGTAATTTGTGCTAAAAACATAGGATTATTTTCAATTGCCGGAATGATGTTCTGGTTGTTTGGTTATAATCTAGCATATGGAATTTCAGAAGGTGGTTACATTGGTAAATTTTTACCATGGTCAGATGCAAGTGCTGTAGACACAGGCTATTCAGATGGTTCTGACTGGTACTTCCAGATGGTATTCTGTGCAACAACAGTATCAATTGTTTCTGGTACACTAGCTGAAAGAATTAAATTGTGGCCATTCTTTTTATTCGCTGCAATTTTATCAGGAATTATTTATCCAATCGTAATGGGTTGGCAGTGGGGTGGAGGCTGGTTGGCAGCTGCAGGATTTTCAGATTTTGCGGGTTCAACTTTAGTACACTCAACTGGTGGTGCAGCAGCGTTAGCTGGTGCAATGTTGCTTGGTCCTAGATTAGGAAGATTTACTAAAAAAGGCGATCCTGCTCCAATGAAACCCTTCGCAGCTTCATCAATTCCGTTAATTACATTAGGAGTATTTGTCTTGTGGTTAGGTTGGTTCGGATTTAATGGTGGTTCACAATTAGCAATGGGTACAGCAGATGATGCAATCGCAGTATCAACTATATTTATGAATACATTTTTAGCAGGTGCCGGTGGAGTTATGGCAGCAGCTACAGTGACAAGATTACATTTTGGTAAAACAGATGTTATTCAAATGTTAAATGGATGTATAGGTGGTTTAGTTGCTATTACCGCAGAACCATTAATGCCATCACCATTTGCAGCAATATTAATTGGTGCCGTTGGTGGTATAATAGTTGTTTATGGAACAAAACTACTTTTCGCATTGAAAATTGACGATGTTGTTGGAGCTATCCCAGCTCACATGTTTGCTGGTATATGGGGTACAATAGCAGTTCCATTAACAAATCCAGATACAAGTTTCGGAGCTCAATTACTTGGAATAATCTCAGTTAATGCTTTTGTTTTTGTGGTTGCTTACATTGTTTGGGCAATAATGAAGAGCACAATTGGTATTAGATTAAGTAAAGAAGCCGAACTTAAAGGAACAGACGTCGTTGAAACTGGCGTAATAGGTTACGCTATACGAGATTAAGCATCTCTCCCTCTTTGGTTTGACGTTTAATTAAGGCCTCCTAGAAATAGGAGGCCTTTTTTATTATTTTACTAAGATTTACTATC
>CACLFM010000009.1 GCA_902606115.1 uncultured Pelagibacteraceae bacterium | reverse complement strand
AGATTTAAAAGATGAACTTGTTTTGGCTATTGCTGAAGCTGCTCAAAATATTGTCAAACATGCTTACAAAGATATTGAGTCTAATAATGATAAAATGGAAATAAAAATATCGTTAAAAAAAAATGACGAGCTGGAAATAGGTTTTTTTGATAAAGGAAAACCAGTGGATGGGGCGAAAGTAAGACATAGAAACATCGATGATATTAAGCCAGGCGGATTAGGAACTTTTTTTATTCAACAAATAATGGATGCCGTAGTTTTTAGAGAGGGCGATAAGCCCTGGATAAATCATTTAATTCTTACTAAACAATTATAAATTATCCGACTATAGATCCAACATTGAATATTGGAGAGTACATTGCAATCATTAATCCACCAATCATTGTACCCATAAAAACAATCATTATTGGTTCTATTAAACTTGACATGTTGTCAACTGCAGTATCAAACTCTTCTTCATAATAACTCGAAACAGATGTAAACATTTCATCTAGATTTCCTGTTTGTTCACCAACAGAAATTAATTGACTGAATGTAGGCGGAAATACTGGCTCTTTTAAAAATAACTTAGTTAAAGTATCTCCAGAGAAAACTCCTTTTTTTACATTTTCTAGCGCTTGTGTAACAACATCATTATTACTAACCTGTTTTGCAATTTCTATACTTTCTAAAAGATTAACACCAGCTGCACTGAGATTACCCATGATCAAAGAAATTCTTGCAATTAAAGATTTAAGTATCATATCTCCAAAAACAGGCATTTTCAAAACTTGTTGGTGCCACTTATATCTTACTGCAGGTATTTTTGTTGTAGTGTACTTAAACACTGCAAAACTAATTACTAAAATAATAAAAAGTGTTAGACCTCCTGCACCTCTCATAAAATTGCTAGCATTCATAATTACTGCAGTAGGGGTTGGTAAAGCAACACCCATACCTTCATACATTTTAGCAAATACTGGAACCACCTTTATTAACATAAATACCATAACAGTTATAGCTACAGTAAACATGACCGTTGGATATGTGAGAGCCCCTTTGATTTTCTTTTTTACTTTTTCTCTTTTTTCTAATGAATCTACTAATTTTAATAAGAATGTATCTAATTTACCACTAGCTTCCCCTGCTTTAATTAGGTTTATATAAATGTTATCAAAAACTTTAGGATATTTTTCAAAGCATTTTGAAAGGGTTACTCCACCCTCAAGACTTTTTCTAATGTCTTCGATAATTTCTTTCATAGTTGGATGCTCAATTTGATCCCTTAACATTGTTAGTACATTTAAAATCGGTAATCCTGCTTTAACCATTGTTGCAAATTGTTTTGAAAATATAACTACATCTTGTGGGGACACCTTCTTTTTTCCAAATGAAAATCCAGACCCTTTTTTCTTATCTTTTGCAGCTTTTTTCTTTTTTGTTTTAACTAAATTGGTAATTATTATTTTTTGTTCCTTAAGCTTAAAAGAAGCTTCTTCCTGATTGAGAGCTTCTATATTTCCCTCGACATATTTTCCAGCGGAAATTCCTTTATACGTAAAAGTTTCTGATGACATTATTATTCTCCTGATAATACTCTATCAAATTCTCTAAAATTCAAATCACCGGTCAAAATTAATTCTCTACCCATATCCTGCATTGTTCTAAATCCCTCATCTGTTGCTATCTTTTTAAGTTCTGGTGTTGTTGCTTGTCTCAAAATAGCTTCTTTTATTGGTTTTGTTACATTTAATATTTCGTAAATACCCATTCTGCCCTTATATCCAGTATCTTTACATTTGGGGCATCCTTTACCTCTTTGAACTTTTGCTCTTGAGGCTTGTTCTACTGTAAATCCAAAATCTGCCAATGCTTTTGGAGTAACATCTTGATCAGGTTCTCTACATTCCATGCAAGTTTTTCTTGCAAGTCTCTGCGCCAACACAAGAGTAACTGCTGCACTGATTAAATAATCTGGTGTTCCCATATTTTGTAATCTTGTGATTGTACTAGGCGCATCATTGGTGTGAAGTGTACTGAATACTAAGTGTCCTGTAAGCGCTGCTTTCAATCCTATATCAACAGTCTCTTTATCTCTCATCTCTCCTACTAGAATTATTTCAGGGTCTTGTCTTAAAAAAGATCTCAATGCAGTGGCAAAACTAAAACCTATATCTTCTTTAACTTGAACCTGCCCTACTCCATCTAATTCATATTCAACCGGATCCTCAGCTGTTAATATATTAAGATGGGGTTTAGAAACTTCTTTTAAAATTGAATACAGGGTTGTAGTTTTTCCAGAACCTGTTGGACCTGTAACTAAAACCAATCCTTGTGTTCCATGAATTGCTTTTCTTAAGTTTTTTAAATCTGTATCCTCAAAATTTAATTGTTCAAGACTTATATCGCCTGCATCTTTGTTTAGAATTCTCATTACAATTCTTTCATTATTTGCGGTAGGTAGAATGGATAAACGTAAATCAACAACTTTTCCCTCAATCTTAAAAGGAATCGCTCCATCTTGAGGCAGTCTTCTTTCAGCTATATCTAGTTTGCCCATTATCTTAAATCTTGTAACAACTGCTCCATAGTTATCATGTAAAAATTTATTGAATTTTTCTTGACTAGATAAAATTCCATCCAGTCGATATCTTACTCTTGATGAAAATCTGTAAGGTTCAATGTGTATATCTGATACACCCATTTTGATTGCCTCTGCTACGACCGCTGTTGAAAATTTAATAACTTCAGACTCATTTTCTATAGCTTCTATATCTTCTTCAGGTTTATTTTCTAAAACCTCACCAGCTTCAGCTAAATCTGAATCAAAAGTTTTTGTTCTATCTTTTTTTTCATTTTGGCTTTTAATACTTTTTATTGTTGTTTCATTACCATCTAAAATTTTTTCAATATGTTTAGATATTTGAGTTATTTTTGCAGCATGCAATTCTATATCTTTTTTAGTTATTGTTTTTAAATTTCTCATCAAACTTAGTTTTGAAATATCTGAAATCGCTATGTGTAAAACTTTACCTTCAATTTTAAAGGGAGCTATAAAATTCATATTAATATAGTTAGCAGGCAAAACACTTTTTACCTCATCAGTTATGTCTTGGTTATCTAATTCAACAACATCTAAATTTTGATCTTTTACCAAGAGATCTAAAATTTTTTCTTCATCAGTTAATTTTAAGTCAAACACTGCTTCTAATTGTGATTTTTCTCCTTCTGAGGATAGTTTTTTTATATTTGGTAAATCTTTTCCAGATATTACATCTTGATCAATAAGAACATTGATCAAATTAACTTCAGACTCTCGACTAATTTTTATCATTTTATAATACCCTGGGCGCTATAAATACTAACAACTCACTAAGGTCATCAGAATTTGAGGTACCTTTAAAGAGATTGCCTATTACAGGAACATCACCAAGTTTAGGAGTTTTGTCAGTTCTATTACTTATTGAGCTTTTTTTAATTCCACCAATCACGACTATATCGCCGTCTGCAACTAAGAGTCGTGTATTAATTTCCATTTTATCTACTGGAGGTTCATCAGACTCTGACCCCTCTTTGACACTATCATTATTTACCTTAATAGTCATAAGTACATTTCCATCTCCTACAATACTTGGAGTAACTTCTAATTTCAATGCTGCTTCTTTAAAAGATGTCGATGCAGCTCCATCTGATACAGTTGTATATGGTATTTCTTGACCCTGTGTGACTGTAGCTAACTGATTATCTAAAGTAAAAATTTTGGGATTTGAAATAATTTGTCCCAAACCTAAACCCTCTAATGCAGTAATTTCTGCTTTTAAAACAGCAGTTGTTGTTCTTTTTAACAATCCAATTCCACTAGTGGCATCTGCAACAGGAAAATTGGATATAGAGTCGGCCGCACCGCCTAGGTTACTAGCTGAATCTGTATTTACACCTCGTTCACCACCTGAGGTACCTCCTCCTATGCCTCCTACAACCTTACCTCCTTTTGTGTAATAACCTCCCAGTCTTGTTCCGAGCGTTCTTTCAAATTCAGAACTAGCTGTAACAATAAATGCTTCGATTAAAACTTGTTTCGTTCTAACATCAATCTCTTTAATTACTTTATCAACCACATCTAAATCTTTTTCTTTACCTCTAATAATTATTGATCTTGTTGTTGACTCTTCTGTTATTTGTATAGGTGCAAAAGCTGATTCACCTTGACCTGACGAGAACAATTCATCGAGTGTTGCTTTGGCTTGAGATGGTGAAATATAATACAACCTAAAAATTTCTGAGTAAATCGGTTCAACACTATCTTCTAACTCAACTTTTTTTCTAACAGCAGAGGCTCTTTCGGATTTATAAGTTTCTTGTGATGTTAATGTTTCTGGAGAGTGAACTCTTATTAAATTACTATTTACATCAATATCAGATGCATAGTTTTTCATATCTAAAAGTGCTTGAAATGCTTTATCCCAAGGCACATCAATTAACTCGGCACTTATAGCTCCCGCAACCTCATCTCCAACAAGTACATTAATTTCTCCAATTTTTCCCATAAGTTTCATAGTCTCTTTAAAATCTAAGTTTTTAAAACTTAATGTTATTCTTTGTTTAAGCATCGGAAAATCATCAGGGATTAAAAGATAGTTTCTTTGTGCTTCAGAAGATATTTTTTTTCTTTTTTGCAGTTTTACAATATCTCCTTCAACTGGATTAGGTCCCATCTCTAATGTTTTAGCTATTTCTGCCTGACCTTCAGATTTAATATCTTTTTTTATAAGTGGGGTGTTGTGTTTAAAGGTTTTTAGTTTTTGTTGATTTGCACATCCTGAAAATATTAATAAAATTACTAGAAGAACAGTTGGGTATATAATTTTTTTAATATTCATTTGCTTCTCGAATTTGGTTATTAAAGTCTATGATAATATAAGATTTATCATTTTTTTCAAATATTGCTTCATGTATTCTCATATCAACTAACTTAATTTCTCCTAAATATTGAGATAATGATAAAGTGACAACTTCTCCAGATGCATCAACTAAAGAAATATAACTATTTTCTTCACCAGAAATTATTCCAACCAATTTAAAATTATATAAACTCATTTCATTTTCTTCTTCGCCATCCGGAATATTGGAAATACTAGAACCAGACTCGTTTCCAGCAAATGGATCATTCAAAGGAACATCGTCTTCCTCATCTTCGGTTAACGTTACCTGTTCTGTTGGTTGCTGTTCAATTGTTTGTTCTTCAACACTCTCATGCTGATCAGCAAATGATACTTGGGAGTAGATTAAGATCAAAGTAATAAAAAATATTTTAAAAAAATTCATTAGGTAATCCTACTATTGTTAATTCTCCCTTTGCAACTATTGCTCCGTTTGGGTCGTTTTGAACTAAGCTTATAATTTCTTTATCAAAGTTCAACATTTTATTTGATCTTGCTAAAGCTCTTTTAAATTTTATGTATCCAAGAAAGTTTCCTTTTATTTCATAAGCAACTGGAATTTTAAAATATTTAACGCTTTGGATTTCTAAATTTTGATCAGACTGTTCGGTTGCTCCCTCTACTAAAACAGGTTTTGGTTTTTGTTTTTCTATTTTAGAAATTACTAATCCGTTTACCCCAGCATATTTACTTAGACTGTCATATAATCCTTCTACTTCAGCTTTTGTATGAAACAGTGATGATGTTTGCTCGAATTCTGGAGTTTTGTTTTTAATCTGTGCATTATATTGATTAATTTCATTATTCATTTGCATAATTTCATCTTGTTTTAGAACTTTATCATTATACTTCTCTTTCTTTTCATTAACTATTGGATTTAGAATTGCATAATAACCAATTAAAAAAATCAATATTGCTGCAAAACCAGATCCAAACTTTATTAAAGTTTTTTTATCTACATTTTGTAACTTAGCTTTAAGATCTTCAATGTTTATATTTTTTAAATCAATATTCTTTAAGTCCATTATATACTCTCCACGGTGCAAGCAACTTTAAAACCTTTCATTTTAGGTTTAGTTGGATCATTACTCTCTGGTAAGGTCATACTAGCTAAAGATGCCTGAGATATGAGTTTTTTTTCATTAAGATTGCCTATTAGTTTTAATATGTCTTGGTCTGTCGATGCAACTCCGTTTATAATAACTTGGTTTTGTCCATCAAAGTCTATTGAATTAAATTTAACTCTTTTTGGAACTGATGATGCTATTTGAGCTAAAATTCTAAAACTTATTTTTTTATTTGACTCTATTGATCCGCTTAACTCTAAAGACTTATTAATAATACCTAATTCTTTTGCAAATTTAGCTTTTTCTAAAGTCTTTAACTGATGTTCAGAAACAATTTGATCATAGTCAGTTAATTTTTTGTTAAGAGAACTTATTTGCCAAAAAGACAATCCGAAGAGAATTATATATATAGCTCCGACAACAGTAACCACTCCCTTAAAAGCAAAATTTGAAAATATTTTTGCTTTTTTTTGTGCAATCATGCTGTCTCTGTTTGGTAATAAATTTATATTTTTTACAGCAGTAACAAATTTGTAATAACCAAATACATCAAGTTTTCTAAATGCTAGCCCTATAACAGTAGAAAAGTATGATCTATTTGCAAATTTTACACTTTCAGACAGTTGAGCTGGAATTTTTACTTCAGACATTGGATCAAACAAATTGAAACCGGTATTTGCTAAATTTTTTCTAAAACTGCCTAAATACGAATCTACATTTGGTAAATTTGAAACTACTTTTAAATTTCTTATTCTTTTTTCATATTTTGTTTCAAAGTCTTGGATAGCTTGCTTAACTTGGGTCATGTATCTTCTCACTAAGCCATCCATTTCTTCTTGATTATCTGATTTTTGTAAAGTGTTTCTATCCTGACTTCTTATGAAAATATCTGTAATTATAGGATTATTATCGTAAAGTATCATTACATAATTTTCATCTAGGCCAAATTCTAAAACCGCAGTCAAATTACTTTCCTCAATTGAACCCTTTATTTGATTCATTTGGTCAACTGCAGACTTAAGAGCAAAACATTTAACGTCAATGATTACCGCATTTAGTCCACCTTTTTTAATTATTGAAGTATATCCATTTATATCTGATAATTTGGAAGCAACAAAAAGAATATCCATTGTATTCTTCTCTTTATCTTTATTAATAACCTGGTGAAATATCGAATAGTCATTTAAATTATCAGTTAACTGAACTAGGTTTTCCCACAAAGAGTCTGTATCAATCGCTTTACCTAGTTCCTGATCCGTCATTAAGGGTGCTGTTACAACTCTTATAATTGCACTAGTTACAGGAATAGCAATTGCTGCATTTGATGTTTCAATTTTAGATTTTTGCAGAGCAATTTTAAGTTCGTCTCCAATTTTGTCTGCGTGCTCTAAAACTGAGGCATTTTCGGGTACGCCTTCAATGGCATGAACAAAAAATTTTTCTAAAACCCATTCATTATTTTTGTTATTATTTAATTGAGCTAATCTAATTTCATATGGCGTTAATTCTACACCTACTATTTCCTCACCTTGTATAGCTTGTTTTCCTAATTTATTTTTAATCCCAGAACTAAATTTAGATTTTATCTTTTCTATTAAAGAATTGATTTTTTTATTACCTTTTTCATTAGCTTCTGGTTTAGGTGAAGTATCAGGACTATTTTCTTTTTTTTTAAGAATATTTTGAAAGAAATTTTTCATATTTTAGACTCAAGTCAGAACTTAGCTTATTCATATATATTAATCAACTTAGACTAGAATAATTTGACCCATAATAATCATTGGAAATTTTGCATTTTTAGGCTTAAAAGAGCAATATAAAGTTAAAATTATAATATGTTTGAAAAACTTGAGGATCTAGCAAAAAATAACAAAAAAATTTCTGATTTTCATATTAGATCTGGTTCACCACTTGCGTACAGACAAACCGGAGAAATTGTACTGGTTAAAGATGTTTCAATTAAATCTCAAGATTTAAAAGATCTAATGTCCATGAATTGTAATGAAATAGAAATTGATAAATTTGAAAAAACACATGAATTAGACTCGGCTGTCATGTTAAGCGGTTTAAGATTTAGAGCTAATTTTTATAAAACAATAAATGGAACGGCGGCAGTTCTTAGGCGAGTTGAAAGTCAAATTCCTAATATGGATCAATTTAATTTACCTCAATCTTTATATGATGTAGTTGATATGCACAAAGGTTTAGTGCTTGTTACTGGTCCGACTGGATCTGGTAAGTCGACGACTTTAGCTGCAATCATAAATGAAATTAATAAGACAAGAAGCGCAAATATTATTACTGTTGAAGATCCCGTTGAATTTATACATAAAGATAATAGAAGTATCGTTTCACACAGAGAAGTGGGTAAACAAACTAAAACATTTGCAGCAGCTCTTAAGGCAGCATTAAGGGAAGATCCAGATGTAATTTTAGTTGGAGAGATGAGAGATCTTGAAACTATTGGTTTAGCACTAACAGCAGCTGAAACTGGACATTTAGTTTTTGGGACCTTGCATACTAGTGGTGCGCCAAGCACAATTAATAGAATTATCGATGTGTTTCCACCTGAACAACAAGAACAAATTAGAGCACAAATATCAACGTCATTAAAGATGGTTGTTACACAAAGGCTACTCAAGACAAGAGATGGAGCAGGTAGAGTTGGTGCATTTGAAGTTATGAAGTGCACACCTCCAATTCAAAACTTAATTCGTGAAGCAAAAATACATCAAATACCAAGCATTATGCAGACTGCGGTAAGAGATGGCATGATTACTATGGAAAAATCTTTGGAAGAATTAGCAAAGTCAGGTAAGATAGATCCAGGTGCAGCAAGATCAGAACATTAAAGGTTTTACACTTTTGGAATTACTAGTAGTAATTACAATAGTAGGGATTGTATCCGCAGTTGGGATACCAAACTTTATGGATTGGAATGCTGATCGTAAAATAAGAATTCTAGCTGAAAAAGCTTCAGCGATGATTAATTCAGCAACAACGCAAGCGCAAAGAGGAAGCTACCCTTTTATATCATTTTATATGTCTCAAGCTAATGGGAATATTGTTTTTCATTCAAGAGGATTTACTAGAAAAAAACTTTCTGAAACTCTGAATTCTGGTTTATTACCTCAATGTAAAACAGGTAATAATTATTATTCTAAAATAAATGGATCATCAGAATATATAGATTACTATGAGGGCGAAGGTGCTGCACATTATGACTCAATAGCGGCTGTGTGTTTTTCACAAGATGGTTCTTACTACTCGTATAAAAATTTGGCTAATAAAAACCTTACTTTGGAAGGAAGAACTTCCAATCAGTATATAATTTTTTGCAAGACAGAGATTGCAGTAAAGAATAACAATAAATGTCCAATATCTGCGCCAAATTTGGAGCAACCTGCCTACTTGGTAGAATGGTCAAGATTTGGTAATGTAACAAGGTATAAATTTAATGGAAATACTTGGTCAAGACAGTAAACGATTTTTTGAAAAAGGGATTACACTTATTGAGGGTTTGATCTCTACAGTTATAGTTGGTATTGGATTTATTGCTGTTTTTCAAATGGTTAATTACTCAGTTCAATCAATTGATGTATCGGGGGAAAGAACTAAAAGTACTTACTTAGTTAGTATGGTTGCTGAGGACTTAATGGGAAATTCTCAAGCAGAAAAATCAAGTCAAAAGTTTGTTGATATTTTAGTTAATAATAGCAAGCAAGATAATAGCACTGGAGATAATCAATCTTGGGGTTCGAATAGTTGTTCAACAGGTTCTAATTTAAATTCCAATTTTACTAACATTGTAGATAAAAAATTAGACAAATGGAATAATCGATTTTCAGAAAGAAGGCTAAAATGTAGAAAAGACGGCACGGGTACTAAAGAAAAGAAATTTTTGAAAATATTTGATATCTGCCCTTCAGGATGCAGGTACAAAAATGACAAAGTTTTTGACAAAATGTACATAGCTAAATTCCAACTTTTTTTAAACAATGGAGATAAAGATAAATTTATTTATTTTCCTGTTCACGTAAATGTTGAACCATAATGAAAAAAAATAAAAAATCTATTCTTGGAGTTACCTTAGTTGAAATCTTAATTGGTATTGTTATCTCATCTATTATGATGGCAGCAATGTATGCATCTTATACAGCTGTAAATAATTCTTTTCAGAAAGTTACGGACAAAGTAAAAATTAGTCAAACTGGAAGAGTTGTACTTAACATGTTGGTAAGAGATATTAGAATGGCAGGTTTTAAATATTATGGAGATGATTTGAAAGTTTCAGATCCTCCAATATTAATTTCTAAAACTTCGAACAAGCTGAATGATTGTGATAAAATTGATATCGTTTATGGGGACGTTGAATATAAACCTAACGAAACTGATGTAAATAAAAGGTATACATTTATAAGATATAAAGTTTCTTATTATTGTAAACCTTCAATTGTCAAAGACAAAATAACAAACAATAATATTGATGCATTTTCAGTTTTCAAAACCAAAGTAAAATGGAGTAAACAAAAAAATACCTGGGATAATCCTGCTACTGACACATATCCAAATAGTAGTAAACTGGATGAAAGGACATATGCAGAACAATTTATTGAAGGTTACGTTCAAGATATGATTTTTAATCCAGTTGATGCTAATGGTAATTTACTTTCGCCACCACCTTCGCCAACAAACTCTAACAAAAATAAACTGTATGATATTAAAACTGTAGATATTGCTATGGCAGTAAGATCTAAAAATCCATTTTATAATAATAATAAACAAAAAAAGATTTATGCATTATCAAATTCCTCTAGAGATCTTACAAGATTTAATGATAGATTTTTAAGAGACACTTTAACTGTGACTGCTTACGCTAGAAATGTAGGATTAGAATGAAAAATAAAAATGAAAAAGGATTTGCTTTAGTATTATCTCTAGTATTACTTCTAGTGATGTCTTTGATGGGCGGTGCTTTAATTGTCATTTCTTCAGGTGATCATCAAAGTAATAATTACAGCGACGATTATCAACAAACATTTTATGTTGCAGAAACTGCAATTATTGAAGGTGAAAATTATATAAAAAACTATTTTCTTGGTCCTTGGAATACTAAATCAGGAAAAAGAGATTTAAGTCTAAGAAAGTTGCCTGGAAACACAGGAGGTAAAAGTTTTGGTGGATCTGGTTTTTCAGGTGCAATGAATCTTGCAAATTACGACAAAAGCTTTGGTAGTTATCAAAATACGAGTGATTTGTGTTTCAACAGTTTTCATGACTTAGACAAAAAAAATATAGACAACCAAGGAGTGGTTACTGCACAAAGCTGGAATTTTGGTAAATTACTAAGAGATAGTTTTAAAACTACTGCCAGCAAAAGTGAAAAAGAAGAGGCAGAAGATTTATATGATTATTATTACGAATTTTTTATTTATAGAATTGGCGCCGTTCCCTTTAAGGGGTTTGGTGGAAGTGTAAAGAAAACCCAATCAGACTCAGGGCAGAGCGGTATGGCATATAGGGTTTATGGATGCGGACTTAACATGGACAGTGAAAATATGGTAGTTTCGTTAGAAAGCACAATTGTATTTCCTAGATGAGTAAAAAATTTAATTCAAAATGCTTCAATATTGGACTATAATTTCTAAAATTCATGAATTTTAGATTAACGCTTTTATTATTAAGTTTACTAATATCAACCGCAGCGCATGCAAAGTGCAATGTCGTCTACAACATTGGTGATAACTTATCAAAAATGGAAGCAAAATACGGTCCTCCACCCCCGTATAGATATCCTGGAATGAATATATATCCTTTTTTTGCAAAAGATATTTGTCCTGGAGAAGGATTAGATGAGGGAATTATGGTCGAGTATAGGTTTGTTAACGATATTCTTGTTGCTATAAATTTTGTTGCGTTAAACGATGAAAATAACAACATCTCAAAAAAATTAACACTGATGAAATATACTAAAAATGTATATGGTGCTTTTGATACTACTGAAAATCCTAATTCTTTTACTGGTTATCATATTTTTGAAAAATCAGATGAGTTTGTGGTTTACCAAAGATTTTTAGGTGAAGAAAATAAAATTGATGAACAATTATATTTGTCTACTAAAAAGTATGATCAAATTTTAGCAGAACATATTAATAATTTTGAATTAGGTAAAATTGAGGAAGAACTGGATAAACCACAATGAAAAATTTAAAATTTATAATTACTTCATTATTTTTTTATTTAATCTCTTTTAGCATAGTTTTAGGAAAAGCATTACCTCCCGGTACTGGTATTGGTGACGTGCCAGCTAATGTATTAATACTTTTAGATAAGTCTGGAAGTATGGGTTGGAGAATGAGTGGGGGATCTTCTGGAATAAGTTTGCCTTACGATACAACAACAGATGCTAACGGTAATTTATATGTTGCACAATATTCTTCATATGGAATTAAAAAATTAGAATATTCAAATGCTAAGGTTGATACGAGTTGGGGATCAAATGGTACAGCGAAAAAAGGTAATTGTCAGACTTATTATCCATACAATATTGAGTCAGCAGGTGGAGTTCTTTATGCAATTAGTTGGTCAAACAGAAGAATAGTTAAAATAAGAGAGTCGGATGGTGAATGTTTAGGTTATATCAGTCTTGGTAGTGCTTATCCTTACAATCTTTCATTATTTCAGAACTCCGCAGGTAGATTTATAGGTGTTGGAACCTCTCGAGGGTACTATCTTTATAATGTAAACACAGGTAGTGCAAGAAATTGCAATGTAAATTCCAATTTAAGATATTCTTATATGGTTGGTGCAGCTGATAAAAATTTTAGCTACATGTATTCTTACAGAAGTAACAATATATATAGATGGCAATTCGACAGTAACGGTTGTCCAAGCGTTAGTGCTGGTAATAAAAGATACAATTATGGAAACAATTACGGTGGATTAACAGTAGATCCAAATAATGAACAAGTGCTTTACCATTTAAGTTGGGGTAATAGCAAACTTACAAAAGTATCTTATGGTCAAAATAATTCAACATGGGTCAAAGGTTCTAGAAGCACTGCAACTTCAACAAGTAGCGCTACTTATTTTTATTATCCTTGGGGAATTTCAGTAGATTATACAATGAGTAGAATTATTACGACAGGGCTAAATAAAGCAACTGTTCAATCTTTTGATATGAATGGAAACTGGCTTAAAAATTTTGGTGGCGCACCGCAAACAAGAATGCAGGCAGCTCACGAGGCAATCAAAGCGATCGTTACCGATGCGTCTTTAACTTCAGGTGTTAACTTTGGATTTGCTTATTGGGCACATGGTTCATCCGGTTTTAGAAATTGGAGCGGAAACATAACTACAGGTAATTCATCACCATGTAACAATTATAACTGTTTGAAAGTTAGAGTTCATAAAGGTGGTGCTGCAAGAATTAATCAAATAATCAGTGGGGTAAATCCTGGCGGTGGAACAGATGCGATGGCTTTTATGAGAATTGCACAACAGTATTACAATCATGGAACATACAGTCCAATCGATAAAAACTCTCCATGTCAAAACAGCTATGCCTTAGTGATTGGTGACGGAGACTGGTATAACCATAATAACGCTAAGAATGCTGCAAGAAATCTTCGAACACAAAAATATCCCGTAAAAACATTTGCAGTTGCTTTTGGAACAGGAATATCGTCAAGTGGTTTAAGAAATTTTAATCAACTTGCAAAAGAAGGTGGAACAGATGCTGCAATTGTTGCAAAAACAGCTGCTCAATTAAAATCAGAGCTGAAAGCCGCAATTTCACAAATTATAGCTCAAAAATTATCATTTACAGCTCCTGCAATTACAGCAACGATTGAGTCGTCAGGATCACTATTTCAAGCACAATTTGATTACAGACAAAATAAAGAATGGGCAGGCACTATTACAAGAACAGCGATTGACTCAAATGGAAATCTAGACGAGAAAGATAGCGGTAATTGGTCAGCTGTGGACGTGATGCCAGCGCCTGATAGTAGGAAAATTTGGAGTGTTGGAATTCCAGGAACAAACTACAAATCTGGCTATAACAATTTTACTGCAGCAAATTCATCAGATGTAGGTGCTCTATTTAGTTTATACAAAAATGCAATTGTCGATTTTCATAATGATACTGATACGACAAATAATAGATGTGCAAATTCAGCTGGTGTTGTAGATGGAAATACTGATGATCAAGCTGGCTTAATAGAATTTATTCGAGGTAAAGATTATTTCGATTATGATGGTGATTGCAATTTAACTGAAACTAGAACCAATCCTTTAGGTGACATTTATCATTCACAGCTCGTAGTAGTTGGTCCACCAGGTGCTGACATAGCATTTTCAGGAACTAATCAGGAAGCTTATTACAGAAGTATAAATAACTATTCTAACTTTGCTTCTACAAACAAAAATAGAAAAGAGGTAATTTACGCAGGTTCTAATAGTGGAATACTTCACGCTTTCGAATCTCAGACAGGAAAAGAGTTATGGGGATTTGTGCCACCTTTAGTTGCTCCAAACCTTCCACTAGTTATGAATAGATCGCTAAATAAGACAAAAGGTGGAACAAATGCAGTCTTTGGAGTTGATGGTTCTATTGTAGTGCATGACATGTTCTTTAAGAGTCCTTTAGATACAGTAAAAAAATGGCACACGATATTAATGGTGCCTTATGGTAGAGGCGGAGCTGGTTTCTCTGTACTTGATGTTACAGATCCTGCTAAACCTTTGCACTTAATGTCAATATACAATGACAATATTAACAGCACTGTTTACAGAATAGATCATAATGAAAATACTCATATTTATAAATATATTGCAAGATCATATTCTTTAGCTAGTTTTGCTGAGGCTTTAGAGGTTACAGATAGATTTTCTCAAAACAGCGGTATATCAAATACCTGTCAAGAAACTAGAGATGGTAATGGAGAGCTTACTACTTCATGTTACAAGAGTAAATCATGGACATTTCCTGTAAGAGATATTTCAAAAAGTGATATAAAAGTTTTATTTAACGACAAAAGGTATACGAATTTTACTGTTACAAAAGATGGAAATGGTGAGACAGTTTTAAATTTTGCTGATGATATAACATATTCTGCAGATACAGGCGACAGCAATACAAGTTCAATACTCGGTGTTACTATTAAAGTTGGCTCCAAAAATACTGGTGTAACTACTCATCCAGAGTATGACTACAGTCTTCTTGGTGAAACATGGTCAGATCCTAGAATTTTTAGAATTCCAAACAATGGAGCAGGTGATACTAATATATTAGATGATGTTTATGTAGCTGCAATGGGTGGTGGATATGGTACTCAGTTTGAGGGTATTGGATCAAATTTAACAATTGTTAATTTAGAGGATTTTACAAATCCTGGAAGTCTTTACAAAAGAGTAGAAATTGAAGACATTGAAGCGAGCGATATTATTAATTCAACCCCGTCTTCTCCAGTATTGATAACTCCTGATACTGCAAGAGGAGTGACTTACTCAGGTGGTCTTTTATATCTAAGTGATCTAGAAGGTAAAATAACAAAATTTAATTTAACAAATATGAGTGACGATGGTAACGGAAATAGTATACAATTATACGACCAAACAACTTTATTTACTGCAGGATCAAATAAAACTAATGGAAGGTATATGTTCCATCCAATGGATGCTACTATTGGTAGATCAACTAATTCATTATGGTTGTTTGCAGGAACCGGAGACTTTAACAGAATAAATGACACCTCAACTGGAACATCTAATTACTTACTAGGTATAAAGGATGAATTTTATCCTTTATTTAGAGATGTTGGTAAGGCGGCAACAGCAGACGATATAGGCAAATGTAGAAATACAACAAATGATATGCCAACCACATGTCTTGTAGAAAATAAACATAGAGGATGGTATATAGTTTTAGATAATTCTTCTAAAGTAACTGCAGAACCAACTGTATATAAAGGTTTTGCCTATTTCCCTATTTATGAACCTACGCAATCAGTTAATAAGTGTAGTTTAGGAAATGCTTATATTTGTCAAGCTGATGATGAATGTGGAAGTAATAACTCTAGTCAATTAGGAACCATCAGAAAAGGCGAAGCATGTTATTATGTTGGTCAAGGTGTGTTATCAAAAATTGTAGTTTTTGCTGATAAACTATTTGCTAACATTGCGGGTCAATCTGCAGGAAACAAAAAAGACTTGGTTGAGATAAAATCTGGTCAAGGTGGTTCTTCATCATACAGAAATTCTTGGAAAGAAAACTTCTAAATTAGAGCTAAAAAATTTAAATTATCTAATGGTTTAAAGATTAGATAATAAAAATAAATTACCCAAGAAAACATTGTAATCATTGTAATAAAGATTAAAGCTAAACCAATGATAGTTCCTTGTTTAACTTTGTTTCTCCACTTTTTTGGAAAAAAATTATATGAGAAAGCGTAAACAATAATAAAAATATTTAATGCTGAAATTAAAATATTAAAATATAGAAACTGATCCATTTATTTTGTTATTTATATTCACAAAAATTATATTCTTTAGATAAGAAGTCGTCATTGCCATCTCCATCTGTATCACCTAAGTTTACTTTTACGCAAGACATATTGCCTGCCATTCCACATGTGTTATTTTTGTGAGCATATCCTAAGGCTATTTGACCTTGCGGTACATTTGCTGGAGGACATCTACCATTACTCCATGCTGCTCCAGCAACCGAGTCATCCATAGGATTTTTTGTACCATAGATTTCCAAGTATAATTTATATGTAATTGAGTCTGCATTTAACAAGTTTCCAGAAAAACTTGAGGTATTACAAGTATGACTATTTGGAGATCTGCCATCTAAATATGGACCAAATTTAACCTCCACTCCACTAAAACAACCTGTTGCAGATATTGAAATTTTTTTTTCTAAATTTTTGAAATTAGTTTGTAATGTATTTTTCTTAGCGCTAGCCGTATACCCGTTATATGCAACTACTCCAACAGCAGCTAAAATACCAATGATTGCTACAACGACTAGGAGTTCTATTAATGTGAAGCCTTTTTGTTTCACTAATTTAAATTAATATCTCCACTACAAACATGATTATCAGATGAACATCTTGTGGCTGAACATGGTGTTTGAATACAACTCATGACTTCAATTTTTGATCCTGGTGATCTCATCCTTATGTAACCAACATCATTGTCATTAGTAATGTCTCCTCCATGAGTAAGAGCTGTTCTGGAAGTGTCATATGGATTTTTAAAATCACTTAGTGATTTTTCTACTGCCTTTGCCACAAAATCCTTCCAATTACTTTTAGATTGGTTCTTACAATCTAATTCACCGCCCATTGCTGTAGACTCTCCTGTAATACATTTCATAGTTTCATTAACTATGTATTTCACTACATTCTTGTGATTTGATTTCACTGCATTTTTTTTTGCACTACTTGTGTACCCATTATAAGCAACAACCCCAACAGCAGCTAAAATGCCTATGATTGCAACAACAACAAGAAGTTCAATTAGTGTGAAACCTTTAGATTTCATAATTTATTACATTATTCTAATTATATTTTTTTTCAAATTTTTTGACATAATTTTTAATCCCTCAAAATTGGGGTGCATGCCATCTGGTTGGTTGTATTCTGGTTTAAGGGCAACCCCTTTGAGTAAAAAAGGCATATAATTAAGTTTGTATTCTTTAGATAAATTCACATATATTTGATCAAATTTTTTTTTATAAGATAGTCCTCTTGAAGTTGTTGCAACCATTCCTGTAAAAAGTATTTCAATATTTTTATTTTGTACTCTTTTAATAATTTCTTCTAAGTTTTGTTTTATTATAGAGGTATCAATTCCTCTAAGCATATCATTGGCACCCAGTCCTAATATTATTAGATCAATATCTTTAATTTTTAAAGTTTCTTCTAATCTGGCCAATCCATCAGCAGTAGTATCACCAGATATACTATTATTTATGATCTTCATTTCAAAACCTTCAATCATAAAATCTTTTTCTAAAATTTTGTGTAAATGATTTTTTTTAGATAAACCGTAGCCACTCATTAAACTATCACCAAATAAAATTATTTTTTTAATATCTTTTGAATTTTTTTCACTGCATGTGTTTAAAACAAAAAATAAAAAAATAAAAAAATAAAAACTTATATTTTTCATCTATCTAAAAAATAAAATCTAATAAGCTTTCTTTTAAAGGAACAAATATTAATGTTGCAATAATGATATAGGGACCAAACGGGATTTCAGAGGACATTTCTTTTGATTTTTTTATTAAGCTTGGAAGTACTGAAATTAATGCAATTAGTGACGATAAAAAAATAATAAAAGGAATTGAGATCCAGCCAAACCAAAACCCTATCACGGCAAATAATTTTGCATCACCTAAACCCATGCCTTCTTTTTTTCTAACTTGTTTGTAAAAATAAATTATCGAAAAAATTATCCCATAACCCAATATTCCCCCTAATAACGAGTTTATAAAATTTGGAAAAAGATAACTAAGGTTTGGATCAAATGATTTTAAAAACCCCAAAATCATTAAAGGAAATGTAATTACATTTGGAATAATAAAATGTTTTAGATCTATAAAAAAAATTATAATAAAAGATAAATATAAAATCCAAAAAAATAATGTTGTTAATGAAATACCAAAAAGAAAATAAATTAATGTAAATGATAATAAGCTTAAAATTTCAACTATAAAATATTGGCTCGGAATTTTATAAACACAACATCTACATTTTGCCTTTAAATATATAAAAGAAATTATTGGAATGTTATCAAACCAACTAATTTTTTTTTTACATTTTGGACAATACGACCTTCCCGATACAACATTTTCCTCATTGGGTAATCTATAAATACATACATTTGCGAAACTTCCCCAGAGCGCACCTAAGGTCATGACAAATAGTATATCCACGCGAAATTAAAGTTCTAAGTTTGAGGTAATATGAAGTATGCCGTCTATTACATATTGTATCACTAGCATTGCATCTTGAAGATGAATGTAAAGATTTGGTGTATTTATTATAATTTCCATTAATATCAAATTTAGCAAAAATTGTTTAAAATGCTAGTATAATAAATGTTTTTTAAATCTAAAAAGCAAGTAAAAGACGAAAGTGATAAAAATCTACAGGTTAATGTAGATCTTGAAATTGTTACAAAAATGAATCAAGAGTTTGCCGTATCTCTTGATCTTAACGATACATTAAAGACAGCGCTTCAAGTAATCATTGCAAGAATAAATGCAGAAGCAGCAAACATTTTTTTAATAAATGAAAAAAAACAAAAATTTGAATGCATAGCTTCATTGCATCAAAATTATTTAGATGAATATGAGCTAGATTTAAAAGATGGTGTCATGGGAAAAGCTGTGCAGCAAAGAAAATGTGTAAGAGTTGGAAATGTAAGAAAAGATGTAAGGGAGATTGCGGAATTTTATTTTGACTTAGATAACAAAACAAACTTTACTACTTATTCAGTCTTATGTTCTCCTCTTATAGCTGCAAATGATTGTATTGGTGTAATCCACTGTTTAAACAAAAAAACTAACGATAAATTATTTATTGAGGATGACAGAAAGCTTTTGGAAACACTTTCTGCACCAGCTGCTTTAGCAATTAGAAACGCAAAAATGGCTCAAGAGATGATCGAAAAAAATAAAATACAGAAAGAAGTTGAGATAGTTGGTGAAATTCAAAAATCATTGTTATCACAAAATAAAAAAGATAATTTTCCAATAGCAGGCATAAATATACCTGCAAAAGTTGTATCTGGTGATTTTTATAATTTTTCTGATCTTGGTGAAGGTAAATATGGTTTTGGGGTAGCCGACGTATCTGGAAAAGGAATTAAATCCTCATTATTAATGTCTAAAGCTTCTAGTCTTTATAGATGTTTGAGTAAGACAATGTTTTCTACGTCTGAATTATTAATGCTTCTTAATGATGAAATATGTGAAACTATTTCAAGAGGTATGTTTGTAACAATGATGGTTGGCATATATGATAGCAATAAAAAAGAATTAAAGTTGTCTAGTGCAGGACATGAGCCACCATTAATCTTGAAAAAAGATGGGACTTTTTCTACCTTTGAAGAAGCTGGGCCACCTCTAGGTATAATGGCCAAAACTAAATACACCGAAAATACAATTAGTTTTGATGAAAGCTCAATGTATATTTTTACAGATGGTATAACAGAAATTAAAGATCCAAAAGGGGAAATGCTAGGATCAGATGGGTTCAAGGAATATATAAGTAAATATCAAAGTAAACCAAATAATGAAAGGCTTAAAATTATTATCGATGATATTATTAAATCAGGAAAGGTTCAAAAAGATGATCTAACAATTTTAGTTGTTGACTCAAAATGACAAAAATTATTCTTACATTCGCTATTGTAATTGGTTTAATTCTTCAATGGGCAACTACTAGTGTTTGTCGTTATAATTTTACTATTGATAAAAAAACTCAGGCATTAAATATTATAAGTGATGAAGTAAACCCAAGTTTAGGCACTACCAATACTTATTATTTTCACGAATTGAACTGTAATGATGCAAATTTTAGTTTTGATATAACTAGATTAGAAAAAAATATAAGAGCTATTTCAGTTATGGTTTATCAAGAACTTACAACGGATATCAAGGGTAATAAAAATTAATTAATTTAAGTATTTTAATAAAAATTAAATAAGATTTTTAATTTCTTTGAATGCTTCGTCTATCTTATTTATTAGATTTCCTCCTGATTGAGCAAAATCTTTTCTACCTCCTCCACCTTTTCCACCAATAATTTCAGATCCTACTTTGGCAAGTTTAACAGCGTCATACTTGTTAGTTAAATTCTCTGTTATTCCAACTGCTAAACCTACTTTGTTTTCCTTGTAAGCAGATACTACTACAATGCCTTTTTTTAAAAAATTTTTACCTTCATCAACTAATTTTCTAAGTTCTTTAGGTGATAAATTGCTTATTTTTTGAAATCTAACTTTAATTTCATTAATTTCTAAATCCTCAATTATATTTTTTGATTTATCCCCTAGAACATTTTTTATGTTTAATTGATCCAATTGTTTTGTAAGCTCTTTAATTACTATTTTATTATCCTCTGAACTTGTATTCGGTTTTCCTCCTAGTTTTTTAATTTCATCAATTAAATTGTTAATATTTGATTTATCTATTTGTGTAGATAAATTTATATTTTTTTCTTTTTCATGAAGATAATTATCTAATTGGACATCTCTCAACGCTTCTACACGTCTAACCCCGGCTGCTATAGCAGATTGACTAATAACTTTAAATTTTCCAATCTCAGCAGTATTTTTCACATGTGTTCCCCCGCATAATTCTGTTGAAAAATATTTATTTCCCTCTTCACCCATAAAAACCACTCTTACTTCTTCACCATATTTTTCTCCGAAAAGAGCGAGGGCGCCATGTTTCATTCCCTCCTTTGGAGACATCAATCTAGTTACAACTTCATTTTTTTTATTAATCACTTCGTTAACAGTTGAATTAATTTTTATTAATTCTTTTTCTGATATTGGTTTCATATGACTAAAATCAAATCTAAGTCGATCAGAAGCGACTAATGAACCCTTTTGCATAACATGTTTTCCAAGTGTTCTTCTTAATGACTCATGAAGTAAATGTGTTGCAGAATGATATGCTCTGATGTTTTTTCTTCTCTCAGAATCTACACTCAATTCTACAGTATCATTTATTTTTATTGTGCCTTCTTTAACTTTTCCCAAATGAATAAACAAATCTCCAAACTTTTTCTGTACATCATTAACAACAAATATGTTATTACCTGATTTAATTGTACCTAAATCTCCAAGTTGTCCGCCAGACTCGCCATAAAAAGGTGTTTGGTTTAAAATAATATTTCCTTCATCGCCTTCTGAGAGTAAGTTAACTTCTTTATTATCTTTAATGATATATTTTATAATACCTTCTGATGACATTGTTTCATAACCAAGAAATTCTGTTGGTTCAGATTTGTCTTTGATATTAAACCAGATTTCATCAATAGAAGAATCGCCTGAACCTTTCCAATTTTTTTTAGCAAGATCTTTGCTTTGCTTCATTAACGTATCAAATTTTTTTTGATCTAATGTTAGAGATTTATTTTTTAAAATATCCTCTGTTAAATCCAGCGGGAAGCCATAAGTATCATAGAGTTTAAATGCTACCTCTCCTGGTAATTCTTTATCAACTTTTTTTATCTCTTCGTCTAAAATGTTTATACCTCTATCAAGTAGAACTAAAAATTTTTCCTCTTCCATTCTTAGAGTTTCTTTAATTAGTGAGCTAGCTCTTTTTAATTCTGGATAATTTCCTGACATTTCATCCATTAAAGTTTTAAATACATTAAAAAAGATTGGACTTTTCGATCCAAGTAAATGACTGTGTCTCATACCTCTTCTCATTATTCTTCTTAATACATATCCCCTACCCTCATTTGATGGCATAACACCTTCTGCTAACAAAAAAGAACTTGCCCTTAAATGATCAGCAATTACACGAAAACTTGATAAATTATTTTCATCAGGCTTAACTTTTAATTCATCAGAAATTGAACTTATAATTTTTTTAAAATGATCAGTTTCGTAGTTATCATGGGTTCCCTGAAGTAATGCTGCTATTCTTTCTAAACCCATGCCTGTATCTACTGATGGTTTTGGTAAATTAATTCGTTTATCTTTAGAAACTTGCTCATATTGCATGAATACTAAATTCCAAATTTCAATATAACGATCACCGTCTTGATCTTTAGTGCCAGGTAAACCTCCTTTTAAATGATCACCGTGATCATAAAATATTTCTGAACACGGCCCACATGGGCCAGTTTCCCCCATGGACCAAAAATTGTCTGAAGTTGGTATTCTTATTATTTTATTGTCACCAAAACCTGTGATTTTTTTCCAAAGATTAAAAGCCTCATCATCTTTGCTAAAAACAGTAAAATAAAGCCTATTTTTATCTAATCCAAAATCTTTTGTTATTAACTCCCAAGCAAGATGAATTGCTTTTTCTTTAAAGTAATCCCCAAAAGAAAAATTACCTAACATCTCAAAGAACGTATGGTGCCTTGGAGTGTAACCAACATTTTCTAAATCATTATGTTTACCACCAGCCCTTACACATTTTTGAGATGTAGTTGCCCTTTTGTAATTTCTTTTTTCTAAACCTGTAAAAACATTTTTAAACTGAACCATTCCAGAATTAGCAAACATCAATGTAGGATCATTATTTGGAACAAGATTACTAGACTCAACAATTGTATGGTCGTTCTTCTCAAAATATTTGAGAAAAGTATTTCTTATTTCATTTAAAGTTTTCTGAGCCATATTTTTAAAATACAGTTTTTTTAAATGATGTCTATAATGTTAAGGGAAAAAAGGCGTCTGATAAGACGCCTTTCTTTACTATTAATGACTATTTAGCTAATTCTTTTTTGTAGAAGGAGTTTCTTCTTTTGCGTTCGCCTCTATTTTCTCCTGATCAAGTGGATTCCCTTCAATTTTTTTAGTAATCACACCTGCTTTTTCTCTAATTGCCATCTCTATTTCAGCGGCAACATTTGGATTTTGTTCTAAGTAGACTTTAGCATTCTCTCTACCTTGACCTATTTTTTCACCTTTATATGCATACCAGGCGCCTGATTTTTCAACAATCTCTGCTTTTGCACCGAGGTCAATTAGCTCACCTACTTTACTAATTCCTTTTCCATACATTAAATCAAATTCAACTACTTTAAATGGTGGAGATACTTTATTTTTAACAACCTTAACTCTTGTAGAGTTACCAATGATTGCATCCTTATCTTTTATTGCACCAATTCTTCTAATATCCATTCTTACAGATGAGTAGAATTTCAATGCATTTCCACCTGATGTAGTTTCAGGACTTCCAAACATAACACCTATTTTCATTCTGATTTGGTTAATGAAAATCATCATTGTATTTGTGTTTGATATTGAGCTAGTTAATTTTCTCAAGGCCTGACTCATTAATCTTGATTGAAGCCCCACATGGTGATCTCCCATTTCTCCTTCAATTTCAGCTCTTGGTGTTAATGCTGCCACTGAGTCAATAACAATCACAGAAATAGAGCCTGACTTAACAAGTGTATCTGCTATCTCTAGTGCTTGCTCACCAGCGTCTGGTTGAGAAATTAATAATTCCTCTGTATTCACACCTAATTTTTTTGCATACACTGGATCTAGAGCATGCTCCGCATCAACAAACGCACATATTCCGCCAGCTTTTTGGGCCTCTGCGACTACTTGCAATGCTAAAGTTGTTTTTCCAGAAGACTCTGGACCATAGACTTCTACAATTCTTCCTTTTGGTAATCCACCAATGCCTAATGCTAAATCTAAGCTTAGAGAGCCAGTGGAAATAGACTCTATATCCATAGCTTTTTTTTGACCAAGCTTCATTACTGAGCCTTTTCCAAAGTTATCAGTAATTTGACTAATAGCTGCGTCTAAAGCTTTATTTTTCTCTTTGTTTTCCAATTCTTTATCTTTTGCTGATTTAACTACTTTTAAGTTATTTTTACTCATATTTTGCCTCTTTTTTTGTTTTTTTTAACATACGAATCATAAATATAAATGTACACATTTTGTTCTCATTGGCAAGGATTAAAAAAATAGCCTGTTTACTTAACTATTTTAAGATATTTCGCATTTAATAATCCAACAGATTTTAAAAGCTCTAATTGGGATAAGAAAAAGTTTCTCTCAGAATTAGCCAAATTGATTTTTGATGTGAGCAATATAGTATTTGATTGAATAACATCTAGAGTAGTTCTACCAAGACCCGTCTCATACTCAATGGTAATCCCTTCGTTTGCAATTTCCGCAGCATTAACTTGAGATCTAACAGATTTTAGAGCACTTTCTGATGATAAAAAACTAGACCATGCACTAGCAACGCTTGTTTCATTTGTTCTAAGTGCGTTGTCTAAAAGTAGTTTTTTTCTATTATTTAATCTTTTACTTTTTTCTAGAGATGCTGAATTTTTTCCACCTTTAAAAAGTGGCCAAGATATTTCTGCTTTAAGAGTATCTTGATCTCTCTCATCTACTGTAGAACTTAAATCATTTGATTTAGTCGATTCTGCAGACAATTTTGCTGTTGGTGAAAATTCAGCTATTGCTATTTTAACATCTTGTTTAGATTGCTCATATTCTAGCTTTGCAATTATTAAATCAGGATTATTACCAGTTGATAGTTCAATAGATTTATTTAGATTTTCAGGGATAGTAAAATCTAAATTTATATTTTCTTTAATTAAATCAATATCACTTAGTGGGCCAATTATTTTTTCATAAGTTAATTTTGCAGTTACTAAATCATTTTTGGAGTTTATAAATTGAGCCTCTGCACCTGCAAGGGATGACTCAGATTGTGCTAAATCCGCTAAGGTTATTAAACCATTTTCTAATCTATTTTGATCTGTTTCAACTTGCCTTTCTAACAAACTTAAATTTTCTTTATTAATATCTAATTTTTTTTTTGCTAAAATTAGACCACTATATGCTTCTGCTGCTGTGAGAATAATTTCTTGCTCCTTTTTTAACAAATTTGCCTCTGCTAAATTTATGCCAATCTTACTTTTATCAAAATCAGCTTTTCCTTTAAGCCCCTGAAATAAAGTTTGCTCAATAGTTATTTTTTGAGTTTCGGTATCTACATCTGTAACAGTAGCATTACTTCCGGATCTATCAGTCAATTTGTCTGTCGTTTGCTCACTTTTGGATCCAGTTATTGTTATTGATGGCAAGAATTCACTTCTTGATATTTTAAGATCCTCTTTAGATACCAAAATATTCTCTCTTTCAGCATTAAGTTCTGGATTTTTATAATATGCATCTGATAACGCTTTCATCAAATCATTAGCATAAGAATAACTTATGATAAAAACTTGAGACAAAATTATAAATATTATTTTTTTATACATTTTTAAATTTTACTCTTTTTATTTGATGCCTATCATTCAAGTCAATAATAATAGAAGAGTATTTTGGAGTAATTTTAAACATATTTTGAGTGATCCTTTGATAAGTCATCATAAATTTTAAAACTTCCATATTATTCATAATTTTATTATTTTTTTTTCTTTTGTTTTTTATTTGAAGTTTCTTTTCTTGTTTAATTCTCCATTGTTTAAGAATATTAAAGTTTCTGGCTTTTAAATATAATAAGCTATTCATTTGATTAAATAATTTAGCATATTTATTTTTTAATTGATTATTAACATGCAGTCTCCATTTCATTTTATCATCTAAATTTTTCTCTAGTTTATTTATTGGCATATTCAATGTTTTATTGTTTTCTGGCTTTGCGCCTACGCACCAACCCTCTAATATTAATACATCAGGTTTTTTCTTCATCTTGAACCAAAGTTTTTTATTGCAACGGTCGTCAATTGATTTATCAAATTTTGGTATTAACATACTTTTAAACTTTGAATTTTTTACGTTACGAAAAAGTTTATTTATCATGTCAACATCATGAGTTCCTGGCACTCCCCTAGTTAAAAGTAAGGGATGTTTTGATTTTGATAATTTTAATCTTTCTTTTCTAGTTTTATAAAAATCATCAATAGAAACCTTAAATACATTTAATTTAAAATATGTTGATAATATTAATCTTATTAAAGAAGAAATAGTAGTCTTACCAGTTCCTTGTCCACCGGCAAGTCCTATAATAAAAGTTTTATTTTTTGGTTTATTTTTAAATATCCAAAAACAAATTGGAATTAAAAAAGATTTTACCATCTTTTCTTTATTTTTAAATTTTTCTCTCTTAGTTTCTTGTGAAGAAATAAAGCTATAACATTTCTTTTTTACTTTTTGGAAACAGTCAAAATAATTTTGCATTACTTATTTTGGTCTAGTGGGTGATTTTCTCCATCATTTAGTCCAATATTTTCTAATTCAAATGGATCCATTCCTTCAACGCATGCCACATTAATTCCAAAAATTTTAGGATTAATCCTAGGTCTATTGTGTGTATGAATTCCACATATCGAGCAAAAATAATGTTTAGCAGCTTTAGTATAGTATTGATATAGTTTTAAAAAATTTTCACCTTTTACAATTTTAAAATCATTTTCTCCTAAAACTCCGATCACGTAACCTTTTCTTTTACACAAAGTACAATTACATCTCATAATTTTGTTGATACCTGCGTCAGGAATATTTACTTCTGCTACAAATTCACCACAATGACATGTTAGTTTTTTTTTCATAATTAATGTCTATCCATTATATGATTTTTTCCATCATTTATTCTAACTTTAAAATTAAATAATTCTTTTGTAGATATTTCATTAATGCAAGCTACATTGATACCATAAGTGTTTGGATCCCTTCGTCTTAAGTTGTGTGTTTGAATTCCGCAATTAGAGCAAAAATAATGTTTTGCTACCTTCGTCTTGAATTGATAACAACTTAAATGTTCTTTCCCTTTAACTACTTTTAAATCTTTTTTATTAACGACTGCGGTAATAGCACCCTTCCTGATACACATTGAACAGTTACATCTATACAAATCCTCTAAATCTTTTTTTAAATCAATCTCTATTTCGATCAGACCACAATGACAGGTTAATTTTCTCATTATACTCAGTCTATCTATTGTAAAAGTTATCCACAACACAACAATATGTAGTTTCGATGTTCACCTTTTGATTCACTTTTGATTCAATTTCAGACTCAAAATACAACCTATTTGACTACATTTAATTATTAAGCTATAAATATTAAAAGAACAAAATAAGAACATTTATGAAAATTACGATACCATATTATTTACATAAAGCTGGAGCTGGTTTTCCATCTCCTGCAACAGACTATATAGAAGAAGATATAGACCTTAATGTTCATTTAATAAAAAATGTTCCAGCAACTTTTGTAATTAGGGTACAGGGTAGATCAATGACTGATGTCGGTATTAACGATGGAGATATATTAGTAGTTGATAAAAGTTTAAAACCAAAGAATTTTTCCACCGTAATTGCAAATGTTCATGACGAATTAGTCGTTAAAAGTTTCGTTCAAGAAAGGGATAAAAAATTTCTAACTTCAGGATCTAAAAGTTTTAAAGATCGAATTTTGATTAATGAAGAAGAGGATATTTTTATTTGGGGAGTTGTAACTTATGTCATCCATTCGGTTTACTAAAAAAATAGCATTAGTTGATTGTAATTCTTTCTATGTGTCTTGTGAAAGATTGTTTAATCCTAAAATAAGAAAAAAACCTGTCGTTGTTTTATCTAACAACGATGGCTGCATCATTTCAAGGTCAAACGAAGCAAAAGCTCTTGGAATAAAAATGGGTGAACCATATTTTAAAGCAAAAAACATAATTATAAAAAATAATGTACAAGTTTTTTCTTCAAACTATTCTTTATATGGAGATCTATCAAGAAGGGTAATGAGAACATTAAAAAGGTTTAATTCTGATATAGAGATATACTCAATAGATGAAGCATTTATGGATCTGTCTAATTTTCCAGATGATGAAATAGCGAATGTTGGTAAGGAAATAAGAAATACAGTGCTACAATGGACAGGTATTCCAACTAGTATTGGAATAGCAAAAACTAAAACTCTGAGTAAAGTTGCAAATCATATTGCAAAGAAAAAACAGTCGGGTGTTACAAGTTTAATTGGTATTGAAAATCTTGACCCAATATTAGAAAAAATAGAAATAAATGATGTATGGGGAGTTGGTAGACAGTTAACTAAATTTTATCAGAAGAACGGAATTTACAATGCTAAACAATTAAAAAATAAATCTAATACTTGGGTAAAAAAATCTTCAAATGTTTTAAGTTCAAGGACAGCTATGGAGCTAAGGGGTGTACCATGTATAGATCTTGAAAAAACTACTTCAAAAAGAAAAAGCTGTGTAGTTTCGCGTTCTTTTGGCAAAAGAGTAGAAACTTTTCAAGAGTTAAAAGAGGCTGTAGCAAATTATTGTTTGAATGCTTCGGAGAAAGTAAGATCAGAGTCTTTAGTTGCAAAATCAATAACAGTCTTTGTTAGAACAAGTCCCTTTCAAAGAAATTTTGGATATTATTCAAATTCTAAGACGATAGATTTTCCAATTGCAACAAACAATAGTATTGAAATAGTAAAGACAGCTGTTTCTATTTTAGAAAATATTTTTAAAAATGGTTATCGTTATCAAAAAGCAGGCGTAATGCTTACAGGATTGTCAAATGATATAGGAAAAAGAAATTTGTTTTCGTCTGAAAGAGATGAAAAAATAAACAACTTAATGAGATCAATTGATAACACTAACTATAGATATGGTAGGTCTACTTTAAGTCTTGCGAGCGCCGGTGTTCATAAGAAATGGAATATGAGAAGAGAATATTCATCAAAAATAGATACTGCTGATTTTTATTGTATGCCAAAAATCAGAATTGGTTAAAAAAAATTAATTTCCAATAACTAGAACAGTTAAATCATCACTTAATTGTAGATTTTTCGCATTGGAAGATACTTCTTTGGTAATGCTATTGAGTTCATTCTGTACATCCTTATTAAAGTTTCTGTTTATTACCTCTTTAGAACCCTCGATACCAATTTCTTTATTATTTTTATCTAAACTTTCTGACAAACCATCCGTGAAAGCATAAAATCTATCTCCATTTAAGTTAGATTTGTGCACAAAGTATTCGTTTTTTGAATTTTGCTTTATAACACCTAAGGGTGGTGATTTGCTCTCGAATTCTTCAAAATTACCTTTGCTATCCCTTAATAAAGCAGGTTGATGGCCGGCATTTACCCAGGTTACCTCGTCACTTTTAATATTATAGTTACCTATAATCGATGTAACAAACATTCCCCCTGTTTTAGTTAAGTGTAAATCATTATTCATGTGGAATGCCATTTCATCTACATCAACTAGATCTCTGGACATAATTTCAAATAAAGTTGAGGCTTTTGCCATAACCATACCGGCATGGATACCCTTGCCAGCTACATCCGCTATAATGAAATAAACACTTTCATTGTGAGGATAAAAACTAAAAAAATCTCCAGATACTTCTCTTGCTGCAAGATTAACTCCATGAACAGGATAATTCTCTAAATTTCTTTTAGGTAAAAAATTTTCTTGAACTTTGACTGCAAGTTTAACTTCATTAGTAATTCTGTCTCGCCATTGATTTTTTTCTATTTCGCTATTCTCTAGCTTGCTCATTAATTTGTTATAATACAAGCCTATGACACCTCCGGCTGTAAATGGATCTTGCGGTCCTCTAATAGTTAAATCTCCACTTTCAGATTGTTTTTCCAAGATAGAAATTAAATCATGTTCGACTGAAGTTGCATTGTGTTCTGCAATATTAAGTCCTAGTTCTTCTTGAACAGGGCTTACTCTAAGTGGATAAAGATAATTTAAAACCTTTAAAATGAAATAGGATCCTATAAAAGTAAATGCTCCAATTGAAATTATACCTATTAATTGAGCTTCGATTTGCTCAAATCTACTTAAACCAGTACCAAGCTTATCTAAATCACCAAAAAAACCTACAGCTAAAGTTCCCCAAACTCCAGCTGCTAAGTGAACAGGTATAGCTCCAACGACATCATCAATTTCGTATTTGTGTAAAACCTCGTTAACAATTATTGCAATTACAGCGCCTGTTATCCCTACAAAGATTGAAACAACAGAGGTCATTGAGTTGCATCCTGCAGTAATAGCGACTAAGCCAGCTAAAGGTCCAATAATTACATAATAAGGGTCAGGTTTTTTAAATAAAAAGAAAGAAATACCAAGACCAGTTAGTAAGCCAAACGAAGCTGCTAGAAATGTATTAATTAATATGAGTGGGACAGCTTCATCCATAGCACCGTTGCTACCACCATTAAATCCAAACCAACCAAACCAAAGAATTAAGGTACCTAATACTGCTAAAGGGAAACTAGAGCCAGTAAACTTTCCTTGATTAGCTTTTGAATATTTTCCAATTCTTGGTCCTAAAATCATAACTGCCGCAAGTGCCATCCACCCACCAACTGAATGAACAATAGTGCTACCAGCAAAGTCAATGAAACCTAAATTACTTAACCAACCTGATGTGTTTATTTGACCAGTAATCTCTAATAGTTGTCTTTCTGCATCCATGTTGTTAAGATAACTCGAAGACCATGCCCAATGACCTACAATAGGATAAATAATTCCTGTAGCTAATATTGTTATAATTATATAGCCATTAAATTTCATTCTTTCTGCTACGGCTCCTGAAATAATAGTTGCAGCAGTTGCAACAAACATTGCTTGAAATACGAAGTACACCATATATTCAGCTATATCTGTCTTAAAAAAAAACAGGTCTGTTCCGAAAAGTCCATTATAACTTTTGCCGAACATCAAACCAAAACCAAAAATCCAGAAAACAACAACAGCAACACCAAAATCAGCAGCGTTCTTTAATGCAACATTAATAGAATTTTTATGACGTGATAGGCCTGTCTCCATACACATAAAGCCAGCTTGCATAATAAATACCAATATAGCACAGTCTATTACCCAAAGCGTGTCTACGAAAGATTTTACAGTTTCCAAATCAATATTCTCCATTACAAAATTTTAGTATCATTTAACAATTTTTACATCAAAAATATTCTTAATTGAGTTCTTATAATCCTCTAAATTTTCTCTTTTAGAGACCATAAATACCAATAAGTTGAATATAATTATTAGCAAAATAGGTATTAATGTAATTACCGAAATTTTTTCATAAATTAAAAAAAGGTATATAAAAAAAAATAATATTGATCTAATTAAAACGTTATACTTGAAAACAGCCATTATCGATAAAGAATGGACAAAAAGGTTTTTAAAACTCATTTTAGACGGTCCAAAATATCTAGTGCCTCTCTCCGATGGTACTGCAACTTTTATTTTTGAAATCTTTGTTAGAGCTCCAGAAAAACTGCTCCATGTCGCTTTCTCTTCAATCATTCTTTTTACAACTACTTTTGGTAGACAAGTAAAATTGCCAAACTTTATAGAATTTCCGGTAAAAGTTATTGTTATTAATTTATGAATAAAGTAACAAAACTTGAAGAAAATACTCTCAGATCTTTTAACCCTTTCGCAAACAACCGGTATATCTGAACTCTCTCTTATCTTTTTTACTAAATCCTTAATCTCCTCTGGTCTATCTTCACCATCAGCATCCATAGGAATAACATAATCGGCATCATCATTTTTAAGTATATACTTTAGACCGATTGCAATACATCTGGCGTGTCCAATATTAGTCTTTAAATTTAGAACTTTAATTGAATTTATTTTTGAATAATTTGGGAAATTATCCGGAATTTTTTCTACCGATCCATCATTTAAAATTATTACAGAAAAATTATTATTAATTTCTATTATTTGTTGATCGATTTCCTCAAGAAGTTTTATCAATGATTGCCAATCATTATAAAGTGGAATTAATATTTTAATTTTCATATAAAATTTATTGAATTTAAAAATCTTATCAAAGATGCAAATATTCCATGCCCAGAAAACTCTATCACACCAATTATAAAAATAATTAGTATCAATTTTTTATTTTTATCTATAAATTCATTCATCTATTCCCAACGCAAATATTATCTATACAAATATAAACTTTATAACCATCTAGCTTATTTTTATCTACCTCTCCCTCCCAAACCGGTCTAGTATTTAAATGATAGGACAAATTTCCAGCACTCCACTCATTTCCCAAAACTACATTTATAGGATCTTTAAATTCATTATTCCATTTATTTTGAACTTTTTCTGCAATTTGTTTTCCAGGGTAGTCTGTCCTTTTATCAGTTTTCATAATCGAAACATATGCGTAGGTGATAGGTGATAAAAGGAATAAAATTAAAAATGATATTACAAAACTTTTATAATTTTTCTTAATATACTTTTGAAAAATGTAAACTAACAAAGTTCCAAAAAATAAGTAAAAAGGCGTCATCCACATAGTTCTGATCTTTGAGCCCATCAACATAGATGTCAAAAGAATTAAAACAATTGGTAGAATATTTATTGATAAAAGGAACAAAAGATTTTTATCTTTTAAACTGTAATTTAGTTTAATTTTTTTTGTAAGAAAATAAAACATTACAAAAAATGGTATTAATATTCCAACTTGTTTAAAAATAAATATGAGAGGATAAAAAAGATGATCCAAAATAGTTGATACATCTGCACTTGATCTTGTTAATCCATAAGTAATAGTGATAAAATCATTATTAAACAGCCATATAATGTGTGGGATTAATAAAACAAAAAAGACTTCTAAGGTAAATACATAGTTAAAGTGAAATTTACGATCTTTCTTAAAAAAAATTAAATAAATAAAAAACAAATCAATTGATATCAGTAAGTAGATAAATAGATATTTAGACAGAAAACCACCTGCAGCAAATATTCCAACTATAATACAGTCCTTAAATTTAGGTATTTTTTGATTAAAAATTTTCCATGAATAATAAACTGTCAAAACCCAAAAAGGAATTTGACAAACGTTTACATTAAATTCAGGGGTTGTGAAATTATAAAAATAAATACCTTCCAATAATAATACAGCGACAAAAGCTAAATTTTCATTACTGAGAATTTCTTTACTAAATTGAAAAACGATAAAAAAAGAAAAAATTATAAAAATTTGACTAAGCAAATAATATGCCCAATCATTGGATCCGAATATATTATAAACTATCTCAACAAATAATGCACTCATGGGTGGATGTTTATTAAAACCCCAATCTAAATTACTTCCCCATGCGAGTGCTTCTATAGTATCAAGGGGTAGATTGCTATTAGTCAATGATGGAATCAGAGTCCATAATATTAAATGTGTTACTAAAAAAATGTAAAAAATTTTTTTTATTTGCTTTTTATAAATCACCATTTATTTGAATTTATACAATTAAACCTTACTTGACACTATCTATTTGCTGAATATACTGCCAACGTTTTAAAACAGATAATGGTTAGAATTTCTAAAACTTATATCCCTAAAGAATCAGAAAAGTATATGTGTGAAAAACATAAACTTTTTTTTAAAAATAAGTTGCTAGTTTGGAAGAAAGACTTGGTAAGATCAAATAACGAAGCTTTGTATAATAGCTCGATGGACGATAATAGTACTTCTGCAGACATGGTTGACCAAGCAAGTTCTTATACAGATAAAAATGTTGAGATGAGAGCAATTAATAGACAAATAAAATTAATATCAAAAATAGACTCTGCTTTAAAAAAAATCAAAGATGGAACTTATGGTTTTTGCGAAGATACTGGGGAACCTATTGGAATAAAAAGGCTTATAGCTAGACCCGTTGCAACTTTATCAATTGCAGCTCAAGAAAAACATGAAAAAGAAGAAAAAGTATATGCTGATGATGCCTAAGGT
Source organism: uncultured Pelagibacteraceae bacterium (assembly GCA_902606115.1). Taxonomy (GTDB): domain Bacteria; phylum Pseudomonadota; class Alphaproteobacteria; order Pelagibacterales; family Pelagibacteraceae; genus Pelagibacter. The sequence goes on along the minus strand of CACLFM010000009.1, from coordinate 11,263 downwards.
TTAGGAATTTTTTCGCCTTTATTTAAGTAATCATAACCCCTAATAACTGCATCTCTTTTTGAAATCTCCAAGTACCATCTGCATAAATTTTTATAATTCATTAAACCAATGTCATGCCAATCATGTCTGGCAATCCAAGGAAAAGTTGCAATATCTGCAATAGTATATTTTTCTCCTGCTAAGTATTTAGAAATTGATAATCTCTCATCTAAATTTTTATAAATTGATGTGGATATTTTAAAATATCTTTGTTCTCCAAAATCACTTTTTCCAGGATTATAATGATGAAACTGATGATGCTGGCCAAGAATTGGTCCAACATATCCCATTTGTGCCATCAACCATTGTGTAATATATCCTCTGTTTTCATTATCAAAATATTTTCCACTTTTTTCTGCAAGATAAATAAGAATAGCCCCAGACTCAAAAGTTATCTCATTATTTTCATGATCCTTAATTACAGGTATTTTGCTAAAAGGACTTATTTTTTTAAAATCCGATTTAAATTGCTCTCCTTCATTTAAATTAATTGTATTTACTTTGTATTCGTAGCCGATTTCTTCAAGCATAATTGATATTTTTTTACCATTAGGAGTATTTGCGGTAAATAGCTCAATCACTTTTAACACCAAGCCTGTCTTTTATAGTTTTAGAAGATGTAGTGAATTCAAATCTATATTTTTCGTTTGGTCTTGCTAATTTAAAACACGCCCTTGCAGCCAATGCGCCCTCATGAAAACCTGACAAAATAAGTTTCAGTTTACCTGGATAAGTGCATATATCTCCAACAGCGTATATACCTTGTTGGTTTGTTTCAAATTTCTCAGTATCTACCTCAATTGTTTTTTTATTGAGATTTAAACCCCATTTTGCAATTGGTCCAAGTTGCATAATTAATCCAAAGAAACCTAAAATGTAATCAGTTTTTAAAGTTTTAACTTCTTTGTTGTCGTTAGTGATCTCTACAATTTCTAAATTATCGGACCCTTTTACTCCATTTAGTTGATACTTTGTGAATAAGCTTATCTTTCCTGCATTTGCCAACTCATGAACTTTGTCAACTGTTGCGTTTGCTCCTCTAAATTCATCTCTTCGATGGATTAAATTAACTTTTGAATTTTTTGAAAGTTCTACCGCCCAATCGAGTGCACTATCTCCACCACCAAAAATAGAAACTGTCTTTTTGTCAAATATCTTTTTATCTTTTACAGAATAAAATAAAGATTTATTCTCAAAATTTTCACACTCTTTTAGAGGAAACTTTCTAGGTTCAAAAGAACCTACTCCTCCAGCAATTATTATATTAGGTGTTGTAAATTTCTTTCCATTGCTTGTTTTAACTTCCCAATTGTTATTATCTTTTTTAACCTCATCGACTCTTTCGTTTAAGTGAAATTTAATATTAAAGGGTTCAAGTTGTTTAATTAAATTTTTTGTTAACTCTTCACCTGTGCATTCAGGTATTGCTGGAATGTCATAAATAGGTTTGTCTGGATATAGCTCAATACATTGTCCACCTATCTTATCTAGGTTGTCAACAATCTGACAATCTAATCCAATTATTTTTAATTGATGTGCAGTAAATAATCCTGTGGGGCCTGCTCCAATTATTAATGCATCTGTTTTTATCATTAAACTTGTTTTTCAGGTAAATGAACTATTAGTCCTTCTATTTTATCTGAGACTATTATTTGGCAACTTAGTCTACTATTTTTTTTTGGATCATATGCTTGATCTATCATATCATCCTCACCTTCGCTCTTTTCATCTAATTTATCATACCAATCATCTTTGACATAAACGTGACATGTAGCACAAGCCATACTGCCTCCACAATCCGCATCAATTCCTGGAATATCATTTTGAATAGCTCCTTCCATGACAGTAAGTCCATTCTGAACATCTATGGTGTGTTCTTTTCCATTGTTTTCAATGTAAGTAATTTTTGTCATTTATTAATATATAGGTATAAAAAAAAATAGGGCAAGTATTTCTACTTGCCCTATTTAAAATTTCTCTCAGTCGAAGCTTATTATGCTCTACTTCTACCAGAGTTTGCAACCGCACAAGACCAGATAATAATACCAAAAGCGATCTTATTAACGAAGTCTGCTAAGTTGTAAATTACGTTCAATGAGTTAGCGTCAACACCACCTGTTAGGTATCCGAAGATATAACCTAGTGGGTAAATAGCCCAACCTACAGTAACGATCATTCTTAAAGCGCTGAACGCTGTTACTAGTGATTTGTTACCAGATTTAGCAGCAACTTTACCTGCCTCACCAGAAAAGATTTCATATAAAATGTAAATCCATCCAGCCATTCCGATTACAAAACCAAGCGTAGCATTTATCATTCCTGCTTCTCCAAGATAACCACCAACTAACATAACTAAAGAACCGATTAAAATTCTCCAGAATATTCCTGTTGGTACTTTCTTAACTGCAGATAGAATTAGATAAAATTCTACTAACTGTAGCGGTACAGTAATTAACCAATCGATGTATCTGTAAACAGTTGGAGTGTCACCTGTTTCAACCCAAACCGCTCTCATGTACATATAGTGGATAAATGCAATACCTGTTACTAATCCAGCTACGTTAACTGATTTTCTCCACTGAGTGCTTACGTTTGCTTGCTCCATAAAGAAAAATGCTGTAGCTGCCAACATACCCATTGAAATTAGCCAAAATGAAATACCTACGAAATCATCTGTAGCTAAGAAGGCTGTTGCTGAGTTAGCTGCTGTGGTAGCTCCGAAAAGAACTAGCACTAAAGCTAACATTTTTATTGTTTTCATAAAAAACTCCCTCTTTAGTTAGTTTTTTTTAGTTTAAATTTAAACTAAGGCTTTTATTCAAAGCCAGAGTTGTGGTTTAATTATCAAATATAAAAGGTTATTAGAAGTATAAATTTGAAGCTATTTTTGTTGATTTTACTAGGTTTTTGAAATTTAATACAACTTATAGATACATAAAGCTCAATTTTAACTAATTATGAATCAATTTTAATGAAAATGGATTTTAAGGAGATATACCAAAAATCTATAAGTAAACCTGAGGAATTTTGGAGAGAAGTTTCAAACGATATCTTCTGGTTTAAGAAACCTACTAAAATATTAAACAATAATAAGCCACCTTTCTATAAGTGGTTTGAAGATGGAATTACAAATAGCTGTTATAATGCTCTAGATATCCACATCGATGAAGGTAGGGGAGATAAAACAGCTTTAATTTATGATAGCCCTATAACAGGTAACAAAGCTAAATTCACTTTTAAGCAATTAAAAGATAAAGTTTCTAAGTTTGCAGGCGCATTATCAAATCAAGGAGTAAGTAAAGGCGATAGAGTAATCATTTACATGCCAATGGTACCAGAGGCAGTGATCGCTATGCTAGCTTGTGGAAGAATTGGAGCTATTCACTCTGTTGTTTTTGGAGGCTTTGCATCAAATGAGCTTGCAAGCAGAATAGATGACAGTAAGGCAAAAGTATTAGTAACCGCTTCGTGTGGTTTTGAACCAGGTCGGACAGTAGAGTACAGGCCTCTTGTTGATGGAGCATTAAAGCTTGCAAAACACAAAGTAGAAAAAGTAATTTTTTTTCAAAGACAAGGTCATGAAATAAAACTTAATTCTCCATTAGAAATAAGTTGGGAGGAATCTTTATCAAATGCCAAAGATACAGATTGTGTAGAGATGGGTTCAAATGAATTTGCATATATCCTGTACACATCTGGAACCACTGGAATACCAAAAGGTATTGTAAGAGATATCGGGGGTCACATAGTTGCTCTAAAATGGACTATGAAAAATATATATAATATAGATACAGATGACGTATGGTGGTCAGCGAGCGATATTGGTTGGATTGTTGGTCACTCTTATATTGTATACGCTCCATTATTTAAAGGATGTACAACAGTACTTTTTGAAGGAAAACCAGTAGGAACTCCTGACGCTGGAGTATTTTGGAGAGTGATATCTGAATATAAAATTAAATCTCTGTTTACTGCCCCAACTGCTTTTAGAGCTATAAAAAAAGAGGATCCTGAGGGAAAATTTTTTTCTAAATATGATTTAGGCTCATTTGAATCTCTATTTCTTGCAGGAGAAAGAGCTGATCCAGATACAATTAAATGGGCGGAAAATTTATTAAAAGTTCCTGTAATAGATCATTGGTGGCAGACAGAAACTAGTTGGGCAATTAGCTCAAATTGCACTGGAATTGAGATGCAAAAGACAAAGTACGGTTCAGCCTGTAAATCTGTCCCAGGTTATGATGTAAAAATTATTAAACCAGATCAATCTTTAGCAAAACCTAATGAGATGGGGGATATAGTTGTAAAGCTGCCATTGCCACCGGGAACATTTCCAACATTATGGAACGCAGATAAAAGATATGAAGAAAACTATATGAAAAATTATAAAGGTTACTACCAAACGTATGATGCAGGACATATAGATGATGATGGTTATATTTGGATTATGTCAAGAACTGACGATATAATTAATGTTGCTGGTCATAGACTATCTACCGGACAAATAGAAGAAGTTCTATCAGAGCACCAGTCTGTTGCTGAATGCGCAGTAATCGGAATTAAAGATCAACTAAAAGGACAGCTGCCTATAGGTCTAATTGCTCTAAAAGCTGGTGTTAAAAAAGATAATGAAACAATTTCTAAAGAATGTATTAAAATGGTTAGAGATAAAGTTGGACCTGTGGCGGCTTTCAAAATAGCGATTGTAGTTAAAAGGCTTCCAAAAACTAGATCTGGAAAAATTTTACGAGGTACCATTCGAAAAATTGCTGATAAAGAAGACTATAAAATGCCTGCAACTATTGATGATCCTGCAATACTAACTGAAATTAAAGATGATTTAATAAAAAACAATATCTTAAAATAACAATTCAAAAATTATTCAATTAATTCATTAAAAATAAAGTAATAAATTATCTTTATAAAAATCTGTTTATTATATTGTAATACTTGTTAAGATTAACTTTGTAATCAAATCTGTGTAAATTTTTGTAACCAACCATTGCTTTTTTGTTAGTTTGATTGATATTTTTTGAAGCCTTTATTATTAATTCCGCAAGGTTTTTATAATCTCTCATTTTGAATAGATACCCAGCTTTTCCATTTAAAAGAATCTCTCTTGGGCCTGTAGGGCAATCAGAAGATATAATAAACTTTTTGAGAACTTGGGCCTCTAATAAAACATTCGGTAAACCTTCGTAGATTGAGGTTAAAATAAATATGTCAGATAATTTAATTAAATTATACGGGTTATGCTGATATGGTAGAATTTTAACACTTTTGTTTAAATTATTTTTTTGAATATAATTTAGTAAAAAACTTTTTTTTTTACCATAGCCTACAATAAGTAAACAAAAATTAAGTTTTTCTTTTATAATATTTATAGCTTTCAGCAAAGTAATTTGATCTTTTTGATCTGTAAACCTAGCAACATTAATTAAATAAATTTTTTTTTTTTTAAATAAATATTTGGGTTTAATTTTTGATTTTTTTATAATCTCTTTTTTATTTAATGGATTGTAAATACAAATAGTTTTTAAATTAAATTTTGATTTAAATTTTTTTTTAAAATCAATACTATTAACTATTATTTCATCAGCAAGTTTAAAGATGTACTTGAAACAAAAATACTTAAATATATTTTTTGACCATCCATCTGGAGCAGAATTAGATCTTACTATAATTTTAATTCTCATTAGCTTGCAAAGAAGAGTACAATAAATATTTCCTTGAAAGCAAAAAACTATTAAATGTCTGTTTTTAAGAATTTCTTTTAAAAGTAAAAATAGACTAACAATAAATTTCTTTCTTCTGCCAAGTGAATCCCAAAAATTTAGTTTTGGGGATATGAATTTTATTTTTTTGTTAAATTGATTTTTGAATCGTCTTGAAATTGAAATAACAGAAATATCGTCAACTTTTTTTGTGAGAAAATTAGATATGATAAATAAGTTCTTTTCTACTCCTCCACCTTCAATAGATGGTATAAAAATTATTAGTCTTTTTTGACTCATTGTTCTATATTTCTTGAATTATATAAACCTAATTAATGAAAATACAAAATACTTTAATTTCTATCTTAATCATTAATTTTAACAACGCAAAGCTTGTATCAAGAGCTATTAACTCTTGCCTCAAACAATCCTATAAAAACTTTGAAATCATAATATTTGATGATAAGTCAAATGATAATTCGAGGTCAATTATTGAGAAATTTAAAAAATTTAAAAAAGTCAAAATTTATTTTAATAAAAAAAATAAAAAAAAAATTCCTGCATTAGATGCAATGAACGGATATATAAATATTTTCAAAAAGTCACAAGGTAGTATTATTTGCTTACTTGATAGTGATGATTATTTTCACAAAAATAAGATTGGTAAAATCCTAAATGTTTTTAGAAAAAACCCAAAAATAGATTTTGTCCAAAACCTACCCTATTTAATTGAAGGAAAAAAAATTCAAAAGAAAAAAAATAAAAATAACCCATTAAGTTTTTGGCCTTATTTAGCGCCAGAAAGTTGTATATCTTTTAGAAAAAAATTTATGCTTAATTTTTTAAAAAGTAATAAAAAATTTACAAATAAATTTGAAAATGTTTGGATGGGTTTTAGGATGGGAGTTTATTCTTTTTTTAATCAAAAATCGTTCTATACCATAAATGAAAACCTTACTTATTATGAAAGTTTAGGAGAGTCTAAAAAGTATAAATTATTAAGTAAAAATTGGATTAAACGTAGATGTGATTCTTTTGATTATTTGAAAAAAATTTTAAAAGGAAGTATGTCTTTAGACAAAAATTTAGATTACTTAATTACAAAATTTTTAACAAGTTTATATAAATAATGAAATCTATAGAATTTAATAAACCTTTCATCATTGATTCAGATAAAAAATATATCGATAAAGTATTTAAAAAAAACAAATACGCGGATGGATTTTTTCAGAAAGAATGTGAATATTTTATTAAAACAAAAATTAAAACAAATTTTGTTGCTCTAACACAAAATTGTACAAGTGCTCTTGAAATAGCAATGATATTAATAAATCTAAAAAAAAACGATGAGGTAATAATGCCCTCTTATACTTTCACATCTACTGCTAATGCTGTTTTATTAAGGGGTGCTAAACCTGTATTTGCTGACATCAATCTAAAGGATGCTAACCTCAATATAGATTCAGTAAAAAAGAAAATTAATAAAAAGACTAAAGCAATAATCGTAGTTCATTATGGTGGAAATTCTTGTGATATGAAAGAATTTATTAAAATAAAAAAAAAATATAATTTATTTTTAATTGAAGATTGTGCTCATTCTTTTAACGGAAAATATAAAAATAAATATTTGGGAACTATTGGTGATTTTGGAACTTTTAGTTTTCACGAGACGAAAAATTTAGTAGGTGGACAATGTGGAGCTCTTTGTGTGAATAACTTAAAATTCTCAAGAAGAGCAAAAATATTATTAGATAAAGGTACTGATAGATCTTTAATAACTAATAAAAAAAAATATTATTCGTGGAAAGACATTGGATCAGAATATAGGTCTGCAGAACTACCTGCTGCTCTTCTCTATTCTCAGTTTAAAAAATTAGAAAAAATTCAAAAAATAAGAAAAGCTGTATGGGAACAGTACTTTAACAGTTTTAATAAAAAAAATTCTAAAAATTTTAAAATACTTGAATTCGATAAAACAAATAAAAGTTCCTATCATATTTTCGCTTTGGTATTTAAAAGTTTGAAAATGAGAGATAAGTTCATTTTATTTATGAAAAAAAGAAATATATTTTGTTATTTTCACTATTTTCCATTACACAAATCGTCTTATGGAATAAGATTTAAAAGAACAAGCATGATTAATACAGAAAAATTATACAATGGTCTTGTGAGGTTACCTATTTATCCAAGTATTAAATACTCAGAAATAAAATCAATTGTTAAACAAGTTTTAATATTTGATAAGATTAGTTAAATTCTAAAGGTTTGCCCTCAGGTTCGCCTATAAGTTTACCGTTTTTCATTTTAATCTTACCATCAATTATAGTTGCCATAGGTGATCCTTTAAAAGTTTCTCCATGATAAGGTGTCCATTTACATTTGCTTTGCATATCCTTGTTATCAATTATAATTTTTCTGTTTAAATCTACTATTGTAAGATCAGCATCAAAATCTTTTTTGATGTATCCTTTATTTTTAATTCCAAATATTTTGACAGGGTTTTCACAAATAAATTTCATTAATTGCTCTAATTTTAATTTTCCATTATTGATATGATTTAACATGACAGGTATTAATGTTTGTACTCCAGGCATGCCTGAAGGCGACTCTGGATAAGATTTATCTTTATTAACCTTTAAATGTGGTGCATGATCTGAACCAATTGTATCATTGTAATTATTTTTTATTGCATACCAAAGACGATCTTGGTGAGATTTATCTCTTATAGGCGGATTCATTTGAGCGTAGGTACCAATTTTATCGTAGCAGTCAGGCGCATGAAAAGTTAGATGTTGAGGTGTTATTTCAAAAGTTATGTTGCCTTTATTTTTAGACAAAAAGTCTATTTCTTCTCTTGTGGTAATATGAAGTATATGGGCTTTTTTATTAAATCTCTTTGCGATTTTAACAATTTTTCTTGTTGAAGACATGGCAACTTCCTCGTTCCTCCAAACTGGATGTGATTTTACATTTCCTTTTTCTATTAATTTTTTTCTAAGTTTAAGTATTTCTTCATCTTCCGAGTGTACTGCAACCACTTTTGATGCATGTTTAAAAACTTTTTCTATATCATCTTCTTTATCTACCAACAAATTTCCTGTTGAGGATCCTGCAAAAAGTTTAATTCCACAACATCCTTTTAAATCTTTTAACTTTTCTAAAGTTTTATAATTTTCAGCTGTAGCTCCAAAAAAAAATGCATGATTACAGTACATTCTTTTTGCGATATTTATTTTTCTATCAAATTCCTCATAATTAGTAGTAGGTGGTTTTGTATTTGGCATTTCAAAAACTGCTGTTATACCTCCCATAACTGCTGCTTTACTTCCAGAATTAAGATCTTCAGTGTCTGTAGAGCCTGGCTCTCTAAAATGTACTTGTGTATCAATACAGCCAGGAAGAACTGTTAAGTTTTCTGCATCATAAATCTCTTTCGAGTCCTCATCAAAACTACCTAAATTTACAATTTTACCTTCTTTAATGCCTATATCTTGTTTTTCAAGTTTTCCATCTATATAGCAACTACCATTTTTGATTATTAAATCTAACATTATCCTAAAAACTTAATATATTATAAAATATAACTTATCAATTATGATTAATAAAAAATTTGTATTTATTCTAGAAGACAGAGGAGTTTTGTACGTTAATGGACCTGACTCAATAGAGTTTTTACAAAATTTAATAACAAATGATATTTGCAAAGTGAATGATGATAATAGTTGCTACGCATCCTTGTTAAATCCACAGGGTAAATTTCTTCATGACTTCATTATTGTAAAGCACAAAAATGGTTTTTTTCTAGATTGTGAAAAAAATATTACAGATGAACTTTATAACAAGATTATTTCTTATAAATTAAGATCCAAAATTGATATTTTAAATCTTAGTAATGAATTTGTTGTTGCTGCTTTTTCAAATTCTAAATTTTTAGAATTTGAGGGAGCTCAAGACTTACCTGGTTTCACCACTCATTATAGAGAGGATCCTGTTTTTTTAGATCCCAGAAACAAAGAATTAGGTGGAAGATTAATAATCAATTTGGAAAAATTATATTTATCATTAAAAAAGTTAAATCTTAAGTCAGAAAATCCTGAAATGTATTACGATTACAGTTTCGATCTAGGAATTCCACAATTGGAAACCAATAAATTAAAAGAAAAACTATTTGGGATTGAATGTAATTTTGAAGAGTTAAATGCAATAGATTTTAAAAAAGGTTGTTATATTGGCCAAGAAAATACATCCAGAATAAAGCTAAAAAATAAATTAAATAAAAGACTTCTACCTTTTAGAATTACAAGAGGTTCATTAAATAAAAGTGATATTATTACACATAATAAAAATGAGATTGGAAAAGTTTTAATATCCAATAAATATAACTTTGGTGTTGTTAAGATAAATAATGATATTTTTAGTTTCGATAAGACTTTTAAGTGTGGGGATGCAGATATTAAATTCTTTAAACCTAAATGGCTTAATTTATGAAAAAAAGGTTAATAACAAACACAAATAAAATTAAATTTAAACCATTTGATAATTACGGAAAAATTTTTAAAGGTATGGATTGGCATATAATCACATATAATAAAATGACTGGCCAAGGTACATATATACTGAAATTGAAACCTAATACTAGAACCCCTTACCATAAACATAATGATTACGAAGAGTTTTATATTTTAGATGGAGAATTAATTGATAAGGATAATCTTAAATTTAAAAAGGGAGACTTTATAAGTTTTAAACCTGGCACTCGTCACTCATCTTATACAAAAAAAGGCTGCACACTTTTAGTTTTTATGAGAAAAAAAAATAAATTATTATAAATTTATGGTGCGGCCAGAGAGACTCGAACTCTCATGGGGAATCCCCACTTGGCCCTCAACCAAGCCTGTCTACCAGTTTCAGCATGGCCGCATATGCGTCACAATAATTGAATGACAATCTTCTTTCAAGTTGATAGGATTAATTATGGAATTTAACTCAGAAGTAAAAAAAGGTACTTATGCGATTTATGAAAAAATATCCGACATAATGCCTGAAATAGAGTGGTCTACTCATGCTCCTTATGTTTATGAAATTAATAAATTAAAAAAAGAGAAAAATGCAGTTATACTTGCTCACAATTACCAGACACCAGAAATTTATCACGGGATTTCAGACTTTTCAGCTGACTCTTTAGCCCTTGCGGTTGAGGCGGCAAAGACAAAAGCGGATATAATTGTAATGTGTGGTGTACACTTCATGGCTGAAACAGCAAAACTAATGAGTCCTAATAAAAAAGTTTTGTTACCTGATATGCGTGCTGGCTGTTCATTGTCTTCTTCCATTACTGGAGAAGATGTAAGAAATTTAAAAAAACAATATCCAGGAGTTCCAGTTGTTTCTTATGTTAATACTTCTGCAGATGTAAAAGCAGAAACTGACGTGTGCTGCACATCTGCGAACGCTGTAAAAATTGTAAACTCATTAGGTGTCAAAAAAGTTATTTTCTTACCAGATGATTA
>CACLFM010000008.1 GCA_902606115.1 uncultured Pelagibacteraceae bacterium | reverse complement strand
AATATTAAAAAATAAAAAAAATACTTTAAGGAATGATCATAAAAATAGCTCCCAACAAAACCGCCGTTTCCATTAATTACAAGAAAAAAAGCTTCTTTATAAAACTGTGTTAGAAAAATAGTTCCAACTATTGAATAACAGACCATATAAAATAAACTATTTAAAATTGAAATCAAAGTTTTTTGAAAAATCAATGTTATAGATAGAAAAATTAGCGTTATTGGTAAAAAATATGCTATCAATCCTATCGACTGTAATAAAAAATCAGCACCAATACTGCCATTGATACCCAAAAAATTTTTTATTTCTTGATTTTCAGGATAAATAAAATTTGGATCATTAGGATCATAGCTAATCAATGATAACAATAGCAGAAATGCAAAAATCAGGGTTAAAAAGCCAACAAATTCAATAAATTTTTTGATGGCAAAATTTCCAATTTTTTCAAAACTATTTTTAATCTGCATAAAAGAATCAAATTTATCACTTTGTATCATTTAATATTTATTGTTAAAATTAAAAAAAATTATGACAATTTGTTTAATAGGGAAAAATTTAACTAGCTTAGTATTATCAAAAATTTTTGTTAATAAAGGCATAAATGTAGATCTTTACTACTCAAATAATAAAACAACAAATAATATGAAAAACACACTTTCTAGAACGATTGGATTGTCCAATGATAGTGTTAACTTTTTAGAAAGTTACAAAATTTTGAATAAAAAGGATTGCTGGAATATAAAAAAAATTAATTTATATAAAGATGATAAACTTGATAGCTTTCTAAATTTCGAACCTCATAAAAATAGTTTCTCAATGATATCTTATAATAATTTATATAAATCATTAGAAACTAAGTTAAAAAAAAATAAGCGTATAAAAATAAATAAGAAAAAAAATCAAAGTTTTTTCCCAAAATTGGTAAATAAAAATTATGAAATTATAATCATTACTGACACAAATAACTCTCTATTTAAAAAATATTTTAGTAAGCACTTTAAAAAAAACTATCACAGCACAGCTTTTACGACTATCATCAACCACTCTAAAATGCAAAATAACACAGCTGAGCAATATTTTACAAAGTTTGGTCCTTTAGCTTTTTTGCCAATTTCAAATAAGCAAACCTCAGTTGTCTTCTCTATATTTGATAAAGATTTAATTAAAGATAAAACAAGAATAAAAAGTTTAATAGAATATTACAATAGGCAGTATAAGATTAAAAATATAAAAACACTCCAAGAATTTCCAATCAATCTATTTTTGTTACGTAATTATTTTTATAAAAATATTTTATCATTTGGAGATGCTTTACACAAAGTCCATCCTCTAGCTGGACAAGGGTTTAATATGACAGTGAGAGACGTAAAAATTTTTAGTGAACTGATTGATAAAAATTTAGAACTTGGATTAGATTTAAACACTATATTAGAAAAATTTGAGATACGAAGAAAGAATCCAAACTTTATTTTTGCCATGGGCATAGATTTTTTACATGAGTTTTTTAAAGCAACCAATAAATACAATTTAAAAAATGTTGAGAATCTATTCAAATATCTTAACAAAAATATGTTTATTAAAAATAAAATTGAAAAGTTTGCTGATAAAGGTTTTATTTTATAACTACTGCAATGTTTTGTTACTAAAATCATCTGAACTATAAAGCTTTATTATTTGCTCAAGCTTTTGTTTTCTAAACTCCAGATCTTTTGCTTCTAAAAGCATTTGCTTTTCTTCTTTTGAGAAAGGAGAAGCCATAGAAAGTGTATTTATAGTTTGATCTAAACTTTGTTTTTCTAACTCAGCCCAATTTATCGTGTAGCCTTGTTTTTCAAAAATTCTTTTAAGATTATTAAAAATAAGATTTAAATCAGAAAAGTTAATATTTTCTTCATTATTGTTTTCATCATTTTCAAATCCATTATAGTTTACTTTAAATTCTCTAAATGGTTTGCCATTATCTATTTCCTCTTCAATATTAAATCTAGTAATTCCATTTAAAACTATCACATATCTGCCATCATCTGTTTCATTAAAGCTAGATATTTTACCCAAACAACCAACTTTAAAAAGTTCTGGCTTATTTGGATTTATTATACCTTTTGGTTGTGACATGCCAATCATCCGATTAGATTTTATGCTTTCATTAATCATTTGAATATATCTTGGTTCAAAAATGTTAAGTGGTGCAGAAGTATTTGGAAAAAAAATAAAATTTGAAAGAGGAAATACAGGCAGTGTGTTTGGAAATTTGTTAATTTTATTCATATAATTTAAAAAATAACAAATAATGGTTGAAAGATCTATGTTCAAATTGTTGCATTATTATATTAAAAAAGGTTGTTTATTATTAAAAAAAATTCTTAATTTATGAGTAATTTTGACAATGAAAGCTTCTATTCCAGAGGGCTAGAACTTTATAAAAAAAATCAATTAGATAATTCTTTAAATTTTCTTATGAGGATAGAAAACAAAGATCTAAATATTTTAAAATTAATGTCCCAAATACATATAAAAAAAAAAGATTTTATTGTCGCAAAGACTATCTTAATAGAAATTTTAAAATTAGACCAAAAAAACTTATTTGCTTTAAATAATTTAGGTGATCTAAATAAGATTGAGCGAAATTTTGAAGATGCTGAAAAATATTATCTAAAGTCAATTTCATATGATGGTAACGCAATTTCAAGTTATTTTAATTTAGCATCACTTTATGAGGACAAAGGTAAACTAGATCTTGCTAAAAAAAATTATCTCAAAGTAATTGAAATTGATGACAAAAATTATGCAGCTTACTTTAATTTACAAAGACTTGAAGAAAATTTAATTACCGATGAAATAATAAAAAGAATTGATCATCATCTAAAGATTAATCAAAGTCTAAAAAATAAGAATATAGCTTACGGGCATTTTATTATGGCAAAAAATTTTAGAAAAAAAAATGAAGTTGATAAAGAAATAGCAGAATTATCTAAAGGCCACAAAATTTTTTTTGATTCTGATCCAATGAATAGAAATGCTGTTAATTACTGGTTGGTCACAGTCCCAAAAATGGTAGATAAAAATTTCCAATTTGAAAATAGCGACACAAAAAAAATTAAATCAAATAATATTGAACCAATATTTATTTTTGGAATCCCAAGATCAGGGACAACTTTAGTAGAAACAATAATCACCTCTGGTGAAGAAAAAGTTTATAACGCTGGTGAAAATTTTATTTTGCAGAAGGCTATGCAAAAATTACAATCAAATAAGAAATTGCATGAAAGTGAAAAAACTATTAAAATGGATATCAGTTACTTAAAAAAAAATATTGTAAACAGCTATATAAAACAATTCTCTGTCAAATCAGAAAAATTCAAGTTCATTGATAGAACAATGACTAATTTTTTCTTTTCAGAGATTTTACTGGAGCTATTTCCAAATGCTAAAATTATTAATTGCTCAAGAGATAATTTTCATAATCTTATTGCCATTTATCAGCAATGTTTGAATAATTTACCATGGTCACATCACGTTGAGGACATTAAAAAATACATTTCTATTTATAATCTTAAATTAAAAAGTTTAAATAAGAATTATAATAAGAATATTTTAAATGTTGAATTAAAAACGCTGACAGAATTTCCTGAAAAAACTTCAAAAGAAATAATGTCTTTTTGTAACCTGCCATGGTCAGATAAAGTTCTAAAATATTATGAGAGAAAAGACTTAATATGTACAACTGCAAGCAATATACAAATTAGAGAAAAAATTTTTAAATATGACAGTGCTAAATTTTTACCTTACAAAGAATATTTTGATAATTTTTAAGAAAAAATGCCTATTGCTTAATTGTTTAAAAGCCATTAACTTCAACCTAATTTATAAGCGGGCGTAGCTCAGTGGTAGAGCGTCTCGTTGCCAACGAGAAGGTCGTGGGTTCAAGTCCCATTGCCCGCTCCAAAAAAGATAATTTATGGAAGATTTATCAAAAAAAAAATGTGTACCATGTGAAGGTGGTATTCCGTCATTTAATTTAAGTGAAATTCATAAATATTTAAAAAAAGTTGATGGATGGGATGTTAAGAAAAATGAAAATGATAATTTTTATTTGTTAAAAGAATTTAAATTTGAAAATTTTTTAAATGCTCAAAATTTTGTAAATAAAGTCGGTATTATCGCAGAAACAGAAGGTCATCATCCTGATATATGGTTTGGTTGGGGTTATGCCAAGATTAAAATATTTACACATGCTATTAGTGGACTTGCGGAAAGTGATTTTATTCTTGCATCTAAAATTGACAAGATCAATTAATGTCTAAAATGTCTTGTTTTTGAAAAAACTAATATCGTATTAGTATTATTTGCAAATTTTATTATTTCTTTATCTTTTATTGATCCATATGGTTGTATAATTGCTTTCACTCCCGATTGAACTAGTGACTCGATACCATCAACAAAAGGAAAAAAAGCATCAGATGCTGCAACTAAGTTTTCTGTATCGTGATTAAATTTTTTCATTTTATTTACAGCAATTTCACAACTATCTAACCTACTAGGTTGTCCTGATCCAATACCCACAGTTGAATAATTATTTGTCAATACGATTGCATTTGATTTAACAAATCTACAAATGCTAAAAGCAAAAATTAGATCATCTAGAATTTTTTTGGTTGGCTTTTTTTTTGAGACAATTTTAAAATTATTTTTATTGAAATTATTATTATCTGAATTTTGTAAGATAAAATTTTTTGAAAGTGAGTTAAAAACAATTTCACCAGGATCATACATTTTAGAATTTTTAATGAGCCTCAAATTCTTTTTTTGTTTTAAAATTGATAAAGCTTTAGTATCAAAATCTTTAGCAACGACTACTTCAAAAAATTTTTTATTAATTTCTTTTGCTGTTTCATAATTTATTTTATAATTGCATATAATAACTCCACCAAAAGCACTTATAGGATCACAGTTAAAAGCTTGTTCGAAACTTAATAATTGTTTCTTTTCAATTGACACACCTGAAGGATTGGCATGTTTTATTATAGTGGTACCGATGCCGTTTGGAAGACTATTCGCAATATCAAGTCCGTAATAAATATCGTTATAATTATTATAACTTAATTCTTTGCCATTTAACTTTTCCAGATGATCAAAATCACCTTGCGAATATAATGCTCCTGATTGATGTGGATTTTCTCCATATCTCATTTTGTTAATAAGGGTTCCGCTTAATGTGATCTTTTCCGGATATCTATTATGTGTAACCTTATTAAAATATTTCGAAATATTAGAGTCATAATGAGCAGTTTCTGTAAATGCTTCTTGCGATAATCTTTTTCTGAACTCTAAGGATGTTGATCCCTTATTATTATTGATTTCATGAATTAGACTTTCTAATTGATTATTAGAAGTTATTATTGTTACATGTTTAAAGTTTTTTGCCGCAGATCTTGCGAGAGCAGGACCACCAATATCTATATTTTCAATAATTCTATCCTCTTTTTTTGTTTTTAAAACAGTTTTTTCAAAAGGGTAAAAATTAACGATTATCAAATCTATATTTTTAAATTTTTGTAATTTCATTTCTTTAATATGTTTTTTGTTGTCTCGTTTAAACAATATTCCAGAATGAATCTTTGGATGAAGAGTTTTAACCCTTCCATCTAAAATTTCTTGAAAGTTTGTATAATTACTTATTTCTAAGCACGAAAATCCACATTTTTTTATATATTTGAAAGTTCCACCTGAGCTTAAAATTTCAATTTTAAATTTTTTTAAAGTTGGCAAAATTCTAGTAAGTTTAGACTTGTCAGATACAGATATTAGAGCTCTTATAATTTTTTTCTTCATATCTTTTTTATTTCCCAGTTTATCACTTCTTCTTCTTTTATAATTTCACCATTAATGAATATATTTCTATTTTCTATATAAGTGTCCTTTTTTCCAAAGTATAACCCTGTTTCAAGTCCAAAATTTTTACAATTACAAGTAAATTTCCAACCAGATTTTTTAAGCTGCAACAAAATGGACTTTTTGTCCTGAGTTTTAATTGCATTAGTTTCTGGCATTAAGTGAAATCTAATATCGAAACCAATTTTTTTAAAATCTTTTTTACAGATTATCCTATCCTCGCCAATGTATTTAAGTTCTTTTGGGATAAATTTTATATTTCTTTGATGTAAGATACCGTATTCTTTTAAATAACCATCATGAGTTCCTTGCAACTCCCAAATCTCTTCATCGAAATAAATCTTTTTGTTTGATACTCTTAATGTATTTTCTAAAGTATAATGACTTAAATTATCCTTTTTAAATTTACATGAGGATCTATCATCAATTGAGAGCGCTGAGTGCGCAGCTGTTGATTTTGATAAAATATTTAATTTATGATCGTAATTTTGAAAATATCCACAATTGGTAATTACCTTTTCTTTATCATGAAAAATCTCAAAGGATAAAGCACCACATTGATAGTCTTTTGAATATTTTTTTTCTGGAGTTGATCCAAGATCAATTATTATTTTGTCTTTTTTGTTTTTTAATATTGAATAACCACCTAGATTATTTAATTTATTCTTAAATTTATAATTATGGTTCTTAAAATATTTTTTGAGCCCTATAATGTTTATATTATGACTTCCGTTAAATAAATATCTTCCATCATCTTCTTCAAAATAAAAATCAAAGGACTGGCCTAGATAGAAAATTATCTCGTTCAAATATTCTGGTATTTCAGTGTTAGAGTCTTTTAATAACTCTCTGATAAATACAAAATACTTTAAATAAAATATTATCTGTCTTGGATTTCTAGATTTTGGAAAACCATCATTATCAAAGATTGTATCGATTATTTTTTTTAATAATTGAAAACCAATATTTAGATATTGTGATTGATACTTAAAAGACAAACCACCCATAATAATTGCTGCACAACCAATCATTTTATCGCTAACAGACTCAGTATTTTGTATTTCATTAATTAAATGATTTAATTGTTTTTTAATTACTTTCGTGAATATTAGTTTAAATTTTTCATCAGACTCATGATAAAAGCTGTTACTATTTCCTATCCAAGATATTATTCTTTTTGAAATAGTATCTAGTTCCCAACTTTTATAACTATAATTATGATTATATTTAGTCCAATTAGAAATAACAGACCTAGTAATACTTTTTGAAGATTTTAAATCAATAGTAAATAACCAAAAAAAACTATGTAGTTTTTTAAAATCCTTTTCTGATATATCAGTACTTTCCCAAACATTTTCGATTTCATAGTCTTCTATTCTATTTTTTCGATCATTAATTTTTATAATAGAATCAAAAATTTTAAGGTGCGGAATATATTCAAATCCACCATCAAAAATTTTTGAAATTTTGGTATCATAAATGTTTGAATTTAAATAAATTTTTCTAATTTGTTTAGCGAGATAAAAAAAAGGATTATTTATAGAATTTTCTTTGTAACCCATACAATATTTAAATTGATTTTAAAAAATTTATATTTTTTTTTATGTCCCCATTATTTTCTCTAAAAATTGTAGTTCCTGAGACTAAAACATTTGCACCAGCTTTAAGAACGTCTCTAAAATTTGAAAAGTTTATTCCACCATCGACCTCAATATCAAATTCAAAATTTTTTTTATTCCTGATTTCGTTAATTTTTTCGATTTTATTTAAAACATCTTTTATAAATTTTTGTCCGCCGAAGCCTGGAAAAACGCTCATAATTAAAACTAAATCAACTTGTTCTAAATATTGTTCAATAATTTCTATTTTTGTATCTGGATTAAGTGAAAGGCCGACTTTTTTTCTATATTTTTTTATTTCATCTATTGATCCCTGCAAAGATTTAGTAGCTTCAGGATGTATTGTGATTATATCGGCCCCACTTTCAGCATAATCTTTTATGTATTTGTGCACCGGATCAATCATCAAATGTACATCGAATGGTAGGCTGGTATATTTTCTCAAAGCTTTTATTACAGGTGGACCTATAGTTAGGTTTGGCACAAAGTGACCGTCCATAACATCTACGTGAATCATGTCAGCACCACCCTTTTCTAAGTTCTCTATTTCCTTACCAAGTTGACTAAAATCAGCAGACAAAATAGAGGGTGATATTTTTATTTTTTTCATTGATACTTAAATACTAGTATCAATATTTGTTTTTTTTTTGAATTATTTTTTACCGAATATTTGATAAATCTGTGAAGCAATTTCACTTTCTAATGGAAAAGAAAGCATACCCATCACTGAATAGCCCATTAAGTAAGGCATTAAATAAAATCTAAACATGTAGAAAAACCAGGCAACATATAAAGGTACTAAAGGCTTTATTATGAAAGATGGGGTTATAAATTTAAACATCTTAATAAAGGGATCTGTTAATTTGACAAAAACCCTCATAAAGAAAAAACTAGACTCTTCTCTTTGAAATATGTTCATTGCTACTCTACCTATTAAAGTCCACATAATCATACCCATGACATAGTCAATCAAGTATATAATTGGATGAAAGTTAGCAGACATGTTTAAAATGAAGATTTTTAAGGGGCGAAAAGTATTCGCCCCTTAATAATTAAGTATTTAGTGTTGTCTTCCTAGTATTGCTTTACCACTTGGCACACGAACGTCGTCTACCATTTTTTGTGTTGCAGCATCTGGTGCTTTAGTCATTAAGCTGACTACTACCATTAATACTAAGCTTACTACTGATCCAACAATACCAAATGTTAACTGAGTAATATCTAAGAAACCAGGGTAACCACTTCTAACAGCAACTAAGTATGCTGTTCCAGCGGCTAGTCCTCCTAGCATTCCTGCGACTGCTCCTTGAGCATTTGCTCTCTTCCACCATACACCAAGTACAAGTGGGAAGAACAATCCTGACATCGCAAAGTCAAAAGCCCAGATGACTGAACCTAAGATACCTTGGATCTCCATTGCCGCAATAGTTGCTCCAGCAAAACCAATTAATACAAGTAATACCCTTGCAACAAGAAGTCTTTTCGCTGTCTCTGCTTTTGGGTTAATCATCTTGTAGTAAATGTCGTGAGATAAAGCATTTGATATCGCTAAAACTAATCCGTCAGCTGTTGACATGGCAGCAGCCATACCTCCAGCAGCAACTAGACCAGAAATTACGTATGGTAATCCTGCTATTTCAGGAGTAGCTAATACCACGGCTTTACCACCCATGAAAAACTCATTTAATTCGAGCGTTCCATTTCCGTTAAAGTCGCTAACAAACATTAAGTTTGCTTGGTTCCAGTTTTGGTACCAGTCTATAGCTTGTACTTCAGTAATTGATTTACCAATAATTCCTGTTGCTAAATTTGGATCCATTAACGATAGTTTAGATAATGTAGCTAACATCGGCGCTGATGAATAAAGCAGGAATATAAAGAATAGTGACCAACCTACTGATCTTCTAGCAGCTTTTACACTTGGAGTAGTGAAATATCTCATCATAACGTGTGGTAATGAAGCTGTTCCAGCCATCATACAAACCGCTAACGAAATAAATTTCCAAGGTGTAGTGTTAACTTCAGCATGCGCTTTAGTTATACCCGATAGTCCTTTAGGAACCTGTTTTAGATCTGCTGCAGAGTTTTTAATACTTCCCAAACCAAATTGAGACTCTAACTCAGCTATTCTGGCAACTTCATCAGCTAACATTAAGTGTGGAAATACCCCAGCACCCATTTTATTACTGATCCAGAATACAGGTAACAAGTATGCTATAATCAATACTATGTATTGAGCAACTTGAGTCCATGTAACTGCTCTCATTCCACCAAGCATTGAACACATCAATATACTTGCTAATCCTACGTAAACAGCAATATTAAAAGGAATATCAAGTGCAACTGATGCAATTGTTCCTGTAGCATTAATTTGTGCTGTCACATAAGTGAATGATGCAACTGTTAAGACTATTACCGCAGATAGTCTAGCCAAGTTTCCGCCGTATCTAGTTCCAATGAAATCCGGAACTGTATAGCAACCAAATTTTCTTAAATATGGTGCTAATAGCGAAGCGACTAGTACGTATCCACCCGTCCAACCAACAAGTAATGCCATATAACCATAACCTTTAAAGTAAATTCCTCCAGCCATCGCAACGAATGAAGCACCAGACATCCAGTCTGCTGCTGTAGCCATTCCATTGAACACTGTCGGAACTTGCCTTCCGGCTAAGTAATATGCATCCACTTGAATTGTTCGAGATAGGTAACCAATTAGTGCATAAATTAAAACTGTGAAGAGCACAAAGCATATACCAATTGCTTTTGCTGACATCCCAGCTTGTTCTCCAATCGCCATCAAGATTATGAAAACTATGAAACCACCGGTGTAAGTTCCATAAATCTTGGGAAGATTGTCTATAAATTTACCTTTAAACATTAGTCATCCTCTCTTTCAGAAAAGCCGAACTCTTCATCAATCTTTTCTTGTCTTCCCGCAAACCAAAAAATTAGTATTACGAAAATTCCAAGAGAACCTTGACATGTCATATAATATGACAATGGATATCCAAAAGGTCTTATAGATGATGATTGCATTTCGGCACCGAAAAGAAAGATGCCAATAGAGAAAACGAACCAGATAGCTAGCGTTATAAAAAGCAGGCCTCTAGTCTTTTCCCAATGTTGTGCTTGTTTTGACATTTTTTTCCCTCCCTATAGGTTAAAAAACGAAAGATTACTCATTCTGAAAAATATTGGAACCCCTAAAATTCTCGTATTTTTTGCTATTTTGTAATATATTTCAACCTTAAGTATATATATGGGCCTAAAATATAGATTCAATCTGAAAGACATAAAAATCGAGGACTTCAAAGTTTATCTTTTTGCATTGTTTAAGGCAATTTTACCAAAAAAAAAAATAAGAAATTTTTTAGATTTGGAGGAATTTATTCAAAAAAGATCTGCATGGGTTTCTCAAGTAACTTTATACAATTATTTAAAAACTAGAATGGGAACTAAATATGTTTTACATTTTAACGATGATATTTTTCTTGAGTCAATAAATTTAGCAAAATGGAATATTTATATTATAGCCTTACAAGACCTAACCTTTTTCACATTTTCATATATTCATAATAATTTTAATTTAGAGGATTTTGAAAAATCTAGGAGGATTTATGATTCAATTTTAGACGAAGAATTAAAAAATGGATTACCAGAGGAAATAGCGGCTCACGGAAGAAAAACATTTTCAGAAAGATATGAAAAAATTGATTGGAAAAAATATTTTAATTCACTTCCGTTTAACTCTAGCGCGCTATCACTTTATAAATGGGCTCCTATTGCAGATGAACTAAAAACCTTAGACAGAAAAATTGTTTTGAATTCTATGATACTCAAATGGGATAATATTAAAGATGAATTTGCAAAACTTATAAAATTTTAAATATTTTTTCTATCATCAACTAAACTTTGAACAACACTTGGATCTGCTAAGGTTGTGGTATCTCCAAGCTGACCATGCTCATTAGCTGCTATTTTTCTTAAAATCCTTCTCATAATTTTTCCTGACCTTGTTTTTGGTAATCCAGGAGAAAAATGAATTAGATCTGGAGTAGCAATCGGCCCTATCTGTTTTCTTACCCATAATTTTAGTTCTCTCTCTAGGTCTCCGTCTGCTTTTTCTCCAACGTTAAGAGTAACATAACAATAAAGACCATTTCCTTTTATGTCGTGTGGGTATCCAACTACTGCTGCCTCAGCAACTTTTGGATGAGCAACAAACGCACTCTCAATTTCTGCGGTTCCAAGGTTATGACCCGATACAATGATCACATCATCAACTCTCCCAGTTATCCAGTAGTAACCGTCTTTATCTCTTCTACATCCATCACCAGTAAAATATTTTCCATCAAATTGTGAAAAGTAAGTCTCGATAAATCTATTATGATCACCGTAAACTGTTCTCATTTGTCCTGGCCAAGACTGAGCGATACACAACCTTCCTTGTGCTTCTCCTTTTAAGATCTTTCCTTCTTTATCAACTATAACCGGTTTAATACCATAGAATGGTTTTGTAGCCGAGCCTGGCTTAAGATCTATTGCCCCAGTTTGAGGACTGATTAAAATACCGCCAGTTTCTGTCTGCCACCAAGTATCAACAATTGGACACCTTGAGTCCCCTATAGTTTTGTAATACCACTCCCATGCCTCAGGATTTATTGGCTCACCAACTGTGCCTAATAATTTTAGAGTTTTTCTAGAAGTTTTTTTAACGGGCTTATCGCCTTCTCTCATCAAAGCTCTTATTGCAGTTGGAGCTGTATAGAAAATATTAACTTTATATTTATCTATAATTTGCCACCACCTAGATGAGTCAGGATAAGTTGGTATTCCCTCAAACATAATGGTGGTTGCACCATTGGCCAAAGGTCCATAAATAATATAGCTATGGCCTGTCACCCAACCAATATCTGCTGTACACCAGTAAATATCTTTCGGTTTATAATTAAAAATATATTGGTGAGTCATTGATGCGTAAACCATATAGCCACCAGTAGTATGAAGTACTCCCTTTGGTTTTCCAGTAGATCCTGAAGTGTATAAAATAAAAAGAGGATCTTCAGCACTCATT
The DNA here is from genome assembly GCA_902606115.1 of uncultured Pelagibacteraceae bacterium. Classification (GTDB taxonomy): domain Bacteria; phylum Pseudomonadota; class Alphaproteobacteria; order Pelagibacterales; family Pelagibacteraceae; genus Pelagibacter. The sequence goes on along the minus strand of CACLFM010000008.1, from coordinate 42,496 downwards.
TCCTCAGGTTCACAATATGATGAAACATTTTTTGTAATATCGTGATACCAGACGTCTCTGCTACTATCCCAACTTATGTCGTTGCCTGTTCTTTTAACTACAACACACTTTTTAACATTTGGACAATTTAATAGTGCTTCATCTGTAATAGACTTCAATGGAATAGTTTTACCACCTCTTACACCTTCATCAGCTGTTACGACAAAATCTGAATCACAATCATTTATACGTCCAGCTATACTGTCAGGAGAAAAACCACCAAAAATTATAGAATGGATAGCACCAATTCTTGCACAAGCTAACATAGTATAAGCTAGCTCAGGTATCATTGTTAAATAAATGGTGACTCTATCCCCTTTTTGTACTCCAATTTCTTTCAAACCATTTGCAATTTTGCAAACTTCATTATGTAATTGCTTATATGTAATTTTTTTCTGTGATTTTGGATCATCTCCAACCCACATTATTGCTGTTTTATCTTTATTATTTTTTAGATGCCTGTCTATACAATTCGTTGAGGCATTTAATGTACCATCGTAAAACCATTTAATGTTTACATCTGAGGTACTATATTTTACGTCTTTTATTTTTGTATATGGTTTAATCCAAGTAATCCTTTTGCCCTCTTTTCTCCAAAACCCATCATTATCTTTTAAAGAATGGTTATACTTTTTTTCATAGACATTCTTGCTTACAAGTGCTTTTTTTAGCCACTCAGATTTAACTTTATATACTTTTTCAACAGATTTATTATTATTTTTTAATTTTTTTACTTTTTTCTTTTTTAACTTAGGCCTTTTGCTTTTATTACTTTTTTTTATAATTTTTTTTCTTTTCTTAGCTTTTTTCTTATTTTTTTTTTTTTTAGCCATAATTTTTTTTTTAGATATTTCCCAACCTATTTAAAATCTTCCAGCTTTTAGAGTCAATAGGCATTACTGATAATCTGCTTTGTTTTATCAGTGGCAAATGTTGTAGATCCTTTACTTTCCTTATATTTTGTAAGCTGATAGGGTTTTTCAATTTTTTTTCAAACCTTACTTTTACTGCCACAAACTTCCCCATTTTATCTGTTGGATCAACATAGGCTGTTTTTATAACTCTTACAATCCCAACAATTTCCTTACCTATGTTGGAGTGATAAAAAAAACACAAATCATCAACTTGCATTTTTTTTAAATTGTTAGCGGCTTGAAAATTTCTTACTCCGTCCCAATCCACACCTTTAATACCAGCTTTTATTTGTTGATCAATCGACCATACATTAGGTTCTGATTTAATTAACCAGTACTTCATCTGATTGTTTCTCCAATGTTTATTTATCTAATAATTCAAAAGCTTCTCTAGAAATATACCATGCATCAAATGCGGTTATTTTCTTAAAAACTCTCAAATAATCGTTTGCCTTCATAAGTTCATCAATTTTTAATTGTAGTTCTGTAAAATTATGTTCTATCGTAAATACAACTGGGCGAAACTTTTTGAAATCAAAAACTTTTAAAATTTCATACTCTGATCCTTCTGTATCTACAGATATGTAAGATGGCGGTTTAAATTTGAATTCCTTTTCAACAACATGATTCAAAGAAATTGTTTTAACAGATACAATTTTACCATTTTTTATTCTTGCGTTTGTGTTCCCTGGCATAGAAATTTTATCGCTTTCTTTAAAACTATCTAGAGAGGAAAGAACACCAATGTCAGAAACGAAGAAATCCAATTCTTTTCCACTCTCAGACCATATACAATCAGTTATTACATTTGTGTTAGGTCTATTTTTTTTTAATTCACTGTGCCATTGTGGACTAGGTTCTGAAAGAGCTCCGTTCCAATTTAGCAGGGACTCAAGTATGTAAGAGTTAGATAAATCTAATCCATTAGTTGCACCAAATTCAAAAAAAGTTTTATCGAATTTATCTCCTACTACGAAAGATGCAAATGCATCTTGGTATAACTGAGATTTAATATCTTTTTTATTTTTGGTAGAATCTATAAAATTTGAAAGTAAATTTTTATTATCATCCAGTAATACTTCTTGATGAAAAGCTTGTTCTAAAATATTTGAATGATCTAAATTATGCTTCCTAACGAAAGAAGCAATTTGAAAAAAATTAGTTTTCTTATTATTGAAATTTACTTTTGTCATTAATATTTTATATAGATCATTTGAGTCGTACTATACCAAACACAATACACTCTTATATTTTATATGTCGTTAACCAATATATCATTTTAATAAATTATTTTAACTTATTTTAATTATTAAAATTTAATATAAAATAATAATAAAATTTAATCATTATGAAAGACAAAATTAATAAAATTTTAGAATTAATTAAACTTAATAAATTTAATGATGCAAAGATTATCGGTGACGCCATTAAAAAAGATCTAGAGCAAAATCACGAATTCTTAAATATCTATGGCTATATTTTATTTAGACTTGAAAATTATGAAGATGCAATTAAGCTATATAAACAAATACTTAAAATAAAACCTGATTATGTTTTTCCTTTAAATAATCTAGCAAATATATACTCCAAATTAGATAAGTTTGAGGATGCAATAAGATATTTCAACCGAGCATTAAAACTTAAGCCAGATTATTTTGAAGCATCATACGGAATTAGTGATGTATATTATAAGATACAAAATTATGAAAATGCACTTTCATATCTAAACAAGTCTATACAGCTCAAACCTGGCTATCTACCACCAGTTAAAAGCAAATTACATCTTCTGAAAGTGATGAAAAAAAAACAAGAAATTTTAAAATTTTTAAACGATATGATTATCCAATTTCCTTATGATGCTTTTTTTTATAGTGAAAAGGCATTAGTTTTGTCTGATCTTGGCAAAGAAACAGAGGCGATTAATTCTTATAAAAGTGCTTATTTAATTGAGCCCGACTACCCCTTTGTTTTAGGTAAAATTGTTTTTGACAAACTTTTAAATGGTGATTGGGATAAAATAGAAAACAATTGTAAAGAAATATTTACTAAAACTAATAATGAAAAGGAAGTAGCAGATCCATTAACAGTGTCCTATATTTTTGACTCACCATCTTTGCTTAGAAAATCAGCAGAAATATTTATAAATTTCAAAAATTTTGGACTTAACAAAAAAATTGAATTATCTAATTTAAAAGAAAAAGAAAAGATAAATATTGGCTACTATTCTGCAGATTTTAGAAATCACCCTGTGGGCCATCTTATATCAAGAACAATCGAGTTACATGATAAATCAAAATTTAATGTACATGGTTTTTATTTTGGAAAAAAACATAAGCCAGATGACGATTACCATTTAAGGCTTAAAAAAGCTTTCCACGAATATCACGATGTTTCTAATAAGAGTGATGAGGAAATTGTAAATTTTTCAAGAGACTTAGAAATAGACATAGCAATTGATTTAATGGGGCATACAGGAGGTTTTGAAAATCGTATGGAAATTTTTTTAAAAAAATGCGCTCCTATTCAAATAAATTTTTTAGGCTACCCAGGGACTTCAGGAACCGACAAGATTGATTATATTATTGCTGATAAAAACTTAATTCAAGAAGATGAAAAAAAATTTTATTCAGAAAAAATAATTTATTTACCAAACTCATATCAACCTTCAGAAAAGGAACGCTATATATCAGAAAAAAAATTCACGAAACAACAATTTAATTTACCAGATGATAAATTTATTTTTTGTTGTTTTAATTCTAATCAAAAAATTTTTAAGACGGCCTTTAACCTTTGGGTAGAAATTTTAAAAAAAACGCCAAAAAGTGTATTGTGGCTTCTTTCAAAAAATGATAAATTTAAAAAAAATTTAAAAGAAGAGTTTGAAAAGAATAAAATAAATTCTGGAAGAATTATATTCAGCGAGTCGATGCCTGTAAAAGAACATTTAGCTAGAATTAACTTTGCAGACTTATTTTTGGACACATTTCCATATAATGCCCACACCACGTGTAATGATTCCATCTGGGCTGGTGTACCCGTGTTAACAAAAATAGGAAAATCGTTTCACAGCAGAGTCGCCTCAAGTTTATTAAAAACAAGTGATTTAGATGAATTAATTACCCACTCAGATGAAGAGTACGTAAGTAAAGCTATAAAAATTGCAAATGATGAAAAATATTTAAAACAGCTAAAAAACAAATTAAACACTTTTAGAGATATTAACCCATTATTTAATAGTAAATTATATACAAAAAATTTAGAGCAAGCGTATGAAATAGTTTTTCAAAATCACTTTCATAAAAAAATCCCAGAAGATATTTATTTATAATTTAACTCCAGACCCCTTCAAAAATTTTGCATTTTCATCTAAAGGCCATCTAGGTCTTATGGAAAAATTTAATTTATCAAACTTTTTTTTTTTAAATTTTTTTAATCCTGCCATAGCAATCATAGCAGCATTATCACTGCATAATTTTTCAGCTGGAAAAAAAGGATTAAAATTTTCCTCATTACACAATTTATTAATTATTTTTCTAATTTCTTTATTTGCTGCCACTCCACCAGCGACTACTAACGATTTACTTTTTGCAACTTTTCTAAAATCTCTAATTGCTATCTTTGTTTTTTTATAAATAATTTTTAAGACTGTTGCTTGGAAAGATGCAGCTAAATCATACTTGTCTTTTTTTGTTTTAAGTAAAATTTTAGATCTAAGAACTGCTGTTTTTAATCCTGCAAAGGATAAATTACATCCACCTTTATTAATTATAGGCTTAGGAAGATTAAATTTATTTGGATTTCCTTTTTTTGAGTATTTCTCTATTTTAGGCCCCCCCGGGAATCCAAAACCTAACATTTTTGCAGTTTTATCAAAAGCCTCACCAAGAGCATCATCAATTGTTGTGCCTATTCTTTTATACTTTCCCAAACCTTTAACTATGAGAAATTGAGTATGACCTCCTGAAATTAATAAAAGCAAATATGGATAATCCAAATTTTTTTCAAACATAGGACTTAATGCATGACCCTCTAAGTGATTTACCGCTATCAAAGGTTTTTTTAATGCTATGCAAAGTGCTTTTGCAAAGTTAAATCCAACTGATAAGCACACTATTAAACCTGGACCTGCTGTGGCAGATATAGCATCTAAATCTTTTAATTTAATCTTACTAATTTTTAATGCTTTTTTTGTAATCATTTCAATTTTTTCTAAATGGCTTCTAGCAGCTAATTCAGGCACTACTCCACCAAATTTTTTATGAACTTCTACCTGACTTGAGATAATATTAGCTAATATTTTTGGTGGTTTTCTTCCATTATCCTCAATTATAGAGACTGCAGTCTCATCACAGCTTGTTTCTATACCCATTATAAGTATTTTTTTTTTCATAAATAATTTAATTAATATAGGTAATTTAAAAAATTATGAATAAAAAAAAAATAATTATCGGAAGCAGGGGTAGTAAATTAGCAATTAAATATGCAGAACTTGCAATAAAAGAAATCAAAAAATATTACTCTGGAAAAGTTGAATTAAAAAAAATAGTTACAAAGGGGGACAAAATTTTAAATTGTAGAACTTCAGAAATTGGTGGCAAAGGAGAGTTTATTAAGAATATTGAGAAAGAACTAATTTTAAAGAAGATTGATATTGCAGTGCATTCATTAAAAGACATGCCATATCAAAAAACACCCGGTCTAGTGATAAGTGCTTTTCTTAAAAGAAACCCACCTAATGAAGTAATGATTAGTAAAAATAATTTAACTTTTGAGAATTTAAAAAAAAATTCGATAATAGGAACGTCTTCTTTTAGGAGAGAATTTCAACTAAAATTACTAAGACCAGATCTTAGATTTAAACTCATTAGAGGAAATATTGATAGCAGAATAAAAAAAATGTTCAAAAAAAAATATGATGCCATTGTTCTAGCTAAGGCTGGTTTAAAGTTTTTAAAATTGTCAAATCTAATTACACAAGAATTTGATTGCAATAAAATTATACCTGCTGCTGGTCAAGGCATTATATCATTACAAGCAAGAAAAAATGATATTAGAATTAATAAGATTTTAAAAAAAATTAATCATAAAGATACAAGTATTAGAGCTATTGCAGAAAGAAAAGTTTTGAAAGTACTCAAAGGAGACTGTAGTACTGCAGTAGGCATTTATTCAAAAATTAAAAAAAAAAATTTAATTTTAAAAGCTGAGCTATTCTCTATTGATGGAAAAATAAGATATTACTATAAACACACTGATAAGTTAAAAAATGCAATAAATATTGGAAATATTGTAGGAAAGTATTTAAGACAAAAATCTAAATTTAAATATAGATAAAAACATGCATGTATTATTAACTCGTAACATCGAGGACTCAATTGATTTAATCCAAAAACTTAAATTTAATAGTATTAAAGTTTCAAATTTACCATTGTTGGAGGTTAAAAAAGAAAACTATAATCTAATAAATTTAAATAGTTTTAATGCATTAATCTTTACTAGCTCTAATTCTATAAAATTTTTAGATTTAAAAAAAATTAATAAAAATATTTTATGTTTTTGTGTTGGATCTTCCACTGAAAAAACTGCAAGATCAAATGGTTTTCAAAATATAATTGCAGCAGATGGAAATGTAAAAAATTTGAAAGAGTTGGTTCAACGAAATTTATCAATTAAAGATAACAAAGTATTATATGTGAGTGGTGAAATTGTATCATATCCTTTAGATAAAGAATTAATTTCAGAAGGATATAATGTTAAGCGATTAATAAATTACAGCGTCAAACATAATGAAAATTTAGACTTATCATTTTTACAGTCTTTAAAGAATGATATGCCAGATTTAGTATATGTTTATTCAGAAAATAGCGCAAAAAGCTTTTTAAATTTAATAAAAAAATATGAATTAGTTGACTACTGGATGAATACTAACTTAATGTGTATAGGTGAAAAAACCTCATCAGTTTTAAATATAATTAAATGGAAAAAAATTTTTTTATTTAATCCTGGCGAAGAAGAATTTTTATTATATAAAATTTAGAAAATGGAAGTTTTTATTAATTTAAAAAATTTATTTTTATCAGTTTGGGATAAAGGAATATTAGGAATTAATATTGGACAAATATTAATTGGATTAGTAATTTTTTTTATTTTTTTAATTTTTAGAGGATTGATTAGTAAGTTAATAATTAAAAAATTAGAATTAATCTCTAAAAAAACTACAAACAAACTAGATGACACATTTGTTCAAGCAATGGTGGGACCAGCAAGATTTCTGCCTATAGTTTTAGGCTTTTTCTTTGCAAGCTATTACATGACATTTACAGAAGACACGAGGTCTTTTGTAGACACTATAAATAGGACTTTAATAACTATTCTGCTGTTTTGGGTTATACATCAGGTGATTGAGCCAATCTCATATATTTTAAGCGGACTAGATAAAATTCTCACAAGAGAATTAATAGGATGGATAATTAAATCTCTCAAAATTCTTATATTTATTTTAGGCGCTGCGGCAGTTCTTGAATTATGGGGAATAAAAATAGGTCCTATTATTGCAGGACTAGGTCTATTTGGCGTTGCTGTTGCACTTGGGGCACAGGACTTGTTTAAAAATTTAATATCTGGAATTTTAGTTCTTGTAGAAAAAAGATTCAAAATGGGCGACTGGATACTAGTCGAGGGTACAATTGAAGGAATTGTTGAAAAAATTGGATTTAGATCAACAACAATAAGAAAATTTGATAAATCATTAGCTATAATCCCAAATTTTCAGTTTGCAGAAAATGCAGTTGTTAATGTAAGCCAAACTACAAATTGGCTTATAAGTTGGATAATCACTTTGCAATACGATACTACAGTTGATCAACTAAAAAATATTAGAGATCAAATAGAAACTCATATCAATGATAATGACGATTATGATAAAAAGATTGGACTTGCAGTAAGAGTAGATAAATTTTCAGACAGCTCAATTGATATGTATGTAAGGTGCTTCACTAAAACAAATAGTTGGAGTGAGTGGTTAAAAGTTAAAGAAAAATTGGCTATTGAAATTAAACAGATAGTAGAAAAAAACAAAGCCTCTTTTGCTTTTCCTAGTCAGTCTATTTATGTCGAAAAGAAATGATAGCTCTATTTTATTTATTATTACAAATTTTAAAATTATATTCTTATGTTGTCATAGCAAATGTTATTATAAGCTGGTTAGTTTCATTTAATGTTTTAAACACGTCAAACAGATTCGTTTACTTAGTCTTAGATTTTACATTTAGATTAACTGACCCTTTTTTGAAAAAAATAAGGGAGTTTTTGCCAAATTTAGGTGCTATTGATATTTCCCCAGTTATCCTTCTTTTATTGATATGGTTTATAGAAATGTGTATGAAACTTTATATAGCACCTTTAATTTTTTAATTTGAAATGATTATTATAGACGGAAAAAAAATTGCTGCAGACCTTAGATTAAATTTAAAAACTGAAGTAGATAATTTAAAAAAGAAATTTGATAAAGTACCTGGTTTGACAGTCATATTAATTGGTGAATACGCGCCAAGCAAAATTTATGTACGTAACAAAGAAAAATCAGCCGCAGAGATTGGTCTAAAATCTGAAATTGTTAAATATCCTGAGACAGTTGACGAAAAGACAGTTTTAAAAAAGATTTATGAACTTAATCAAGACGATACTGTTTCTGGCATTTTAGTCCAATTACCTCTTCCAGAACATATTGATAATAAAAAAGTTATTGATGCAATTAATCCAAGCAAAGATGTAGATGGTTTTCATCCAAACAATGTAGGAAATTTATCGTCAGGATATGAAAGCTCTATTCCTTGCACTCCGCTCGGATGTTATCTGCTTATTAAAAACGTTGAGCCAAATTTGAGTGGAAAAAAAGCTGTTGTTCTTGGAAGATCTAATTTGAATGGAAAACCAATGACACAACTTTTGTTAAAAGAAAATTGTACAGTGACAATTACACATTCAAAAACAAAAAATCTAAAAGAAGAATGCTTAAAAGCTGATATATTAGTTGTTGCTGTTGGAATACCAAAACTTGTTAAAGGTGATTGGGTTAAAAAAGGAACTATAGTAATAGACGTTGGTATAAACAAAACTGATAAAGGGATAGTTGGTGATGTAGACTTCGATGAAGTTTCAAAATCCGCAAAAGCAATCACACCAGTTCCAGGTGGAGTTGGACCAATGACAATTGCATGCTTATTAAAGAATACAATTGAGTGTTTTAAAAGATCTTTAGTTTAAATTTAAAAGTATTTTATTGAATTCTTCGCCAGCTTCAAAAGTATTAAATAGTTTTTCTCTAGCTTTAATTTGATAATATTTTTTTGTGTCCAATAAATTTTTCTTATTTGCAATTTCTGTTGCTAATTCAATATATTCATTTTTATTTTTAACTATTGGGGGACTCTCAATCTCCATTTGGATATAAGCGGCGCTGACAATTCTAGATTTAATGAACTTTGTTGGAAGTGTTACTGTCGGTGTTCCATATACCATAGACTCATGAAAGGAATTACCCGCTCCAAAATATAAAGGATCCAACAATACTGAAGACGTTCCTAAATGGTTTATGTAGTTATCTCTATTAAGCGGATCAAGAAAAATAACTCTTTCGAGATCGAAATTTTCAATTTTTTTAAAGCGTTCTATTAATTTATTATAATAGATTTTGTTATTATCTTTTATTAAGTATAAAACACCTTTTTTATCTCTTTTTAGTATTTCAGATAAAATATAATCAAAATCAGGATGAAATTTAAATATTGTTTGTGGACAAGAATAAATATTATTTTTAGATAGTTCATTGTCATTTATTTTATGTTGTATTTTTGGGATTTCGTAAATCATTGGCAAGTGATCCATCAATAACAGTTTTTCAGAGTAGCTTTTTGAGGTTTCTTCGGTAATTAAACTTTTCGAACAAAGAAAATAATCTATACTTTCACTACCAGTTGTTTCAGGATGTCCCCACGACATTATTTGATACTTTGCAAGCCTAATAAGTGATAGATAATACATCTCAATTGACATACCGATATCCGGATAAAACAAAATATTAAACTTTTCCTCTTTAAAAAAATTAATTTTTTCACTTAATTTTTCAGGAAGTCGAACATTTTTTAAAAAACTGTTTTTCTCTTTTTCAATAAATTCATTGAAAATATTACCTACTTTTGTTTTTTTTGAGTGCAATATAAATATATCAAATTTCGTTTGATCAAGACTAAAAATAATATTTTTGAATAATTTACCTATTGTATGATTAGTAAAAAATTCTGATATAAAACCTATTTTAATTTTTTCATTCTCATTTTTTTCGGTCACAAAATTTTCATTCAATTCTTTGTAAATTTTTCTTAAAGCCTTTACACTTTTAATATTTAATTCAAGATTATCATGTTGATTATAAGAAGATTCATAATGAGGAGTTTGTATTATTTGATCATTATCGTAACTAAGCTGTTCGTTATTTTTTAAAATTTGATCGTAACAATTGTTTATTTTTTCTCTAAATTTATTAATTTCTTGGTTATCTTTTACAACCACAGGAAATAACAATTCTTTTTGATATTTCCATTTAGAATTCATCAGATTTTTGTTTAAACCTTCCTGAATCAGATTAATCATCTCATCAATTTTGTCCTGATTTTTTAAAATCGATGCATAAAATTGGTAAACGTGTGGCTCTTTTTCATTTATTTTTATAACTTTTTTAATTGTGTTTTCTGCATTATTAAAATCACCAGAGAAAGCATAAGCATGTAGTAAATTTCTTAAAACTGATAAATTTTCAGGATAGTTAGTTAAAATCTTATTAAATAACTCAATAGATTTGGAGTAGTTTTTATTTTGTAGATGACTATAGGCAATTTTAAATAATTCTTCAGTGGAAATTTTTTTCACAGCTTTGTTTATTATTAAAGGACCTTACACTAATACAAAAAAAATAAAATAAATTATGATAATTTTGATCTTCCACCATCTACACCTATTATCTGACCAGTTATCCATGAGCTGTCATCAGATAATAAAAATTGCGCCATTGCAGCTGCATCTTTTCCCTCACCAACTCTTTTCATTGGGTGAGCTTTAGCCACACCTTCTGCAATTAATTTATTTTTTAATATTGGTTCAGCTATTTTAGATTTAGTTAAACTAGGCGCGATACAGTTAACCCTAATATTAGGAGCAAACTCTGCTGCTAAAGATACTGTTAGTCCCTCGATTGCACCTTTCACAGACGCAATAATACTATGATTGGTAAATCCTCTCTGAACAGCTACTGTTGAAAACATAACTATAGAACCTTTATTTTTTTTCAAATTATCTTGAAAATTTTTAATGGTCTCAACTATTGGAAAAAAATTTAAATCAAAGCATTTTATAAAATCATCTTTTTTAACAGCACGAATAGGTTTGAGATCAATAGAGCCAACACAATAAGCAATTCCTGAAATATCTTGTCCTTCAAATTCATTTTTTAAATTTTTAATAGATTGTTCATTTAAAACGTCAACAACACTGTATTTGCAATCAAGTTCAGATGATAATGATTTTAGACCATTTTCATTTCGACCTATAAGTTGAACATCTTGATTTTTACTAACCATCAATTTTGCTAGGTTTGAACCGATAGAACCTGTCGCACCAAAAATTAAATATTTTCCTGACATATCGTATAATAATATTTATAAATAAATTATGAAATTATTTATTATACTTGGAAATCAATTATTTCCATTAAAATACCTAAATCGCTTCAAAAAAGACCATCTTTTTTTTATGGCAGAGGATAATGGTTTATGTACTTATGAAAAACATCATAAACTTAAAATCCTGTTATTTTTGTCATCAATGAGATCTTTTTTTGAGAATTTAAAAAAAAATAACTTCAAAATAACCTATTCCAAGATTGATGACATTGCTTTTAAAGAAGATTACCTTTTAAAAATTCAAAAAATTTTAAAAAAGAATAAAATTAATGAAATTTCATGTTTTGAGATTGAGGATAAGCCATTTGAAAAAAAAATTACAGATTTTTCTAAGAAGAATAAAATAAAACTTAATATAATTACATCTCCAATGTTTCTGAATACTAGAGATGATTTCAAAAAATATTTATCAAAATCAAAGAAACCATTTATGGCAGTTTTTTATAAAGAAACCAGAAAGAAGATGAATATTTTAATGAATGGTGAAGACCCGGTTGGTGGAAAATGGAGTTTTGATGAAGACAATAGAAAGAAACTACCAAAAGGAACTAAAGTTCCATCTTTCCCTAAAATAAATGAGACATTTCATACAAAAAATTTAAAAAACATTATAGAAAAGAAATTCTCAAAACATCCTGGTTCAACGAAAAATTTCTGGTTTGCAACCGAATATAAAGATGTTCTTAAATTATTAGAGTTTTTTATAAAAGAAAAATCTAATTTATTTGGTGATTATGAGGATGCTGTTGATCAAAATAATAATATATTGTTTCATAGCGCTCTCAGTCCTTACATAAATTTAGGTTTAATAACTCCAGAAATAATTATTGAGAAAATTTTAGAAAGTCACAAAAAGAAAAAAATTAGAATAAATTCTTTAGAGGGATATATAAGACAAGTAATAGGCTGGCGAGAATTTATGAGAGGAATATATCAAAATTTCTATAGCAGATTGGAGACTGGTAATTTTTTCAAACATAATCGCAAAATGAAATCAACTTGGTATGAGGGAAAAACAGGTTTGCCACCCTTAGACCATGCTATCAAAAATGCGAATGACCATGGTTGGTCACATCATATAGAAAGATTAATGATTTTATCTAATATTATGAATCTTTGTGAAGTTAAACCGGTATATGTTTACAAATGGTTTATGGAAATGTTTGTTGACTCTTCAGATTGGGTAATGTCTCCAAACGTATACGGCATGGGATTATTTAGCGATGGTGGAATATTTGCTACTAAACCTTATATTTGTGGATCGAGCTATTTTCTTAAAATGATGGATTTTAAAAAAGGCGAATGGTGTCATATTATGGACGGTCTTTACTGGAGATTTATAAATAAGAATAGATCATTTTTTTTAAAAAATCCAAGACTATCAATGATGGTAAGAATATATGACAAGATGAATGCCCCGAGGAAGAAAGTTATACTTGCTGCGGCTGATAAGTTTATAAAGGAAAATACTAATGCCAGTTAAAGTTTTTTTTAACAATTCATGTAATATTTGTAAACTTGAAATTGATCATTACAAAAAAAATTCTGATGAAAAATTAGAATGGGTTGATATTACTAACAATCAGCAGGCAGTAGATTTAACGTCGAAATCTAGAGAAGAACTTTTAAGAAGATTGCATGTGATTGACAATGGACAAGTTATAGGGGGGGCTAAAGCATTTATAATTATTTGGTCAAAAATACCAAAATATAATTTTTTAGCAAAAATTTTAAGTTTTAAACCTTTTTTTATCTTATTTCATTACGCTTATGAATTTGCAGCTTATTTTCTATTTTTAAAAAACAAACACCAACTTAATGAAAAAACAAAACCTACCAACTAAGTTGTGTCCTGTTTGTGAAAGGCCCTTTAAATGGAGAAAAAAGTGGAAGCTAAACTGGGAAAAAGTGAAATATTGTTCTAAAAAATGTTCATCAAAAAGTTAAATTATTTATACAAATTTTTAATTATTTTTTTTTTAATATCTTCAATTAATAGTTCTCGTGCAGAATTTTTTAAAGATATTTCAAATATTATATCGGTTAATGAAAGTAGGCTAAGTTATGGGGTTTCTGTTACAGATATTAATACAGACGGAAATAATGAGTTTGTAGTCACAGGTTTTGGTTATCCAAACTTAGCTTTAAGTTACATTGATGGAAAACTAAAAAATATAATCGAAGAGAACATTTTTTTAGATCAATCTGGAAAAACTATTGGTGTTGCAGCTTGTGATATAGATAGAGACGGCTTTGAGGAAATTTATTTTTTAAATACAGATACCTATAGTGGAGCAAAAAAATACTCTGATAGATTAATTGATAAAAATGATAATAATTATTTTGACTTATTTGAGTTAGAAAAAAACAGTGAAAATTTAAACTTAACAGCAGGCAGATCTGTAGTTTGTGTCGATAGAAAAGGTGATGGTGAATATGGTATTTATGTAGCTAATTATGGTGGACCTACTAGATTTTATGAAATTGAAAATGACAAAATAATAGATAAAGCAGAAAACTTAAATTTGGATAAAGTTACTGGTGGAAGAGCGGTAGTATCAGGGCATATATTAACAGATAGAGCTGACATATTTGCAGCAAATGAAAGAGGTGGCAACTTTCTTTTAAAAAATTATAACGGTAAATTTAAGGATGTTGCATTTGAGTACAGAGTTGATGACGTTATACAGAATGGAAGGGGAACGGCATTGTCTGATATTTATTATAGAGGAAGATTAGATATTTTGAGTGGTAATTGGCTCGGTTATCATAGGGCATATGTTTTAGAAAAAAATGAATTTAAGGATATAGGAAATAAAGCTTTCGATAAACCATCTAGAATTCGAACAATTATCTCTGCTGATTTTGATAACGATGGTTTTGATGAGGTTTTTATGAACAACATCGCAGAGCCGAACAAATTATTCAAAATAAATAAAAATGGAAAATTTGAAGAAATAAAATTAAAAACAGCTCTTGAGACTGAAGGATTTGGTACTGGAGCAGCAGTAGCCGATATAGATAATGATGGAATTTTAGAATTATTAGTTTCTCATGGAGAAAGTAAAGCACAACCTTTGACTTTGTATAAAGCAAAAATAGAAAAAAAAAATAAATATTTAAGGATCAAGCCTATCAATAGATTTGGAGCTCCTGCTAGAGGAGCAACTGTAACATTAATGTCTAACCAAAGAAAGCATTCTAAAACAATAGATGCTGGATCTGGATATTTGTGCCAAATGGAGCCTGTGGCACATTATGGAATTAGAAAAAATGAAAAAAATTTTAGAGTAGAAGTTAAATGGACTAATGGGAAAAAAGCCTTTATAGACGAAATTAAACTTAATCAAACAATTACAATAAAACAAAAATGAAAAATACCTTATTCAAATTTTTTTTAATTTTTGTATTTTTTTTTCAAACCGAATTAATTGCAGAAGAAAAAAATTATCACAAAGAACTAATAACTGACTGGTCTAGAATATTTCCTGACAAAAATAGAAATGCAGCTGGACCTAAATTTTTTAAATATATTATAGATAAAAAAATTAATTACAAAGATTTCATTGAATTTAATAAATTATATTGCGCTGTTTCCGGATCATTAATTGATCCAGGTAGTGAGTCGGAATTTTTGTTTATTAAAGAAAATAAAACTAACTACAAAATTTGCGGTAATTATTATAGATGCTGCGTGCCTTGTTCTTGCGATATTATGAAGTATTCAGAGGTTCAAAAAATGAAGTATAAATTTATAGATGGCATAAGGGAATTCTACGTTATAACAATCAAAAATCCTTGTAACAAAAGTGACTTTCCAAACAAAGTAAATAAAGAATATTTTTGTGATGGCAAAAAAATCAACAGCAACCAGGTATATAATCTAAATAATAGAATAGTAATAGGCTTATTACACAATGGGAGAATTTGTAAAATTGATGATATTGATTTAGTCAAAAATCATCAAATTACTGGTAGATACTGCGAACTGAGAAATAATACACCTCCAGAGGAATTAGATGCTGGTATGGGTGATATTTTCATAAAACTTGCAAGATAAAACTCAACAGAATTAAGAAAAGTTTGAAATAATTTTTGGAATGTAATTTTTAAAATTAAAAAAACCTTTATTACAATATTGCCAAGAATACTGATCAAGTTTTCTATATAAAAAATTTATTTTTAAATTATTTAAATTTAGATAATCTAAGTTTTCACCAATAGTCGGATATAATCCAATATTTTTTTCATCAATTTTTTTTATTTCGCTTATGTCAATTATTTCACAATCAATTGATAGCTCTTTTAGTCTTTGTTCTTGGTCAATAAATAAAAGGTGCTTAAATTTTGCTACTTTTTCACTAAGTTTGATTGATCTATTTTCATTTTTGTTAGAGACTAAATATATCTTTTTAAATTTACTATTTTTAAAGTCAGTGAATTCAAAAGAAAGATTATTATCAAAAATTAACAAATTACTTGATTTAATATTTTCAGGATTTTTAAAATCTTGTTTTATTATTGAATAGGTTTTTTCTAAAATTTTTGGAGGAGCATTTTCATTTAATTTAATATTATTAAATCTATTATTAGTAAATTTTTTGATATTCCACTCGCTTGCTAAATAATGTTTTCCTTGTGTTTGAACTCCTGCAACCCACCTCCATCCAAGAGTATTAGATGCAGCGTCACCATCATAAAGATGTTGCATAAAAAATTCTGCCCCTAGTTGCCAGGGTAAATCAAGTGTAAAAATCCAAATGCTAGCAAACCACATTCTGGTATGATTATGAAGGTAGTTATTAGCTTTTAACTCATTCACCCATTCGTTAAAGCAACCAATATTAGTCTTACCATCAATTGCATTCTGGTAATTTCTATCGTTCTTAAATTTTTCTTTAATATTTGTTAGATCAATTAAATAGTCGCTCCAAACATTTGGTCTTAATTCTAACCACCCTTTCCAGTAAGTTCTCCACAGAACTTCCTGAATGAATTTTTCATTTTTAGAAAAAGAAAACTTATCCAATGATTTTTTTATAATTTCAATTTCATTAAGAACACCATGAGTGACATAAGGCGATAAGCATGAAACATTGTCCCTTTTATCGGAACCAAAATCAAAGTTTCTTAGCCTTGAATAATCTGAAAGACTTTTTTCTACAAAATTATTTAATTTATCTATAGCTCTTGATCTCTCAGGTTCAAAATTCATATGATTTTTATTTTAATTTTTTTTTATGGAAATTAATAAATTTTTCAACATTGGATTTATTAAAAGTTTTATTCTCTTCAAAAGAAACTTTTTTTACGGAGTAAGCGTTACTTTTAGTCATTCTTGATTGAATTGTAATATTTCCTTTGTAAAGTTTAAGCTTAATAATCCCATTTACTTTGTTTCTTTTTAGGTCCACAATCTTTTGTAATTTGAATCTTTCTTTCGAAAACCAATAACCATTGTAAATTAATTCAGCATATCTTGACATAATCGAATCTTTTTTATGCATTGTATTTTTGTCTAATGTCACTGACTCCATCGCTCGATGAGCAATTAAAAGTAATGTTCCTCCAGGAGTTTCGTAAACTCCTCTAGACTTTATTCCTATAAATCTATTTTCAACTAGATCAGCTCTACCAATTCCATTTTTGCCAACTAGTTGATTTAATTTTTCTAAAAGTTTTTCTGGTGTTAATTTCTTTCCATTAACACTAATTGGGTCACTATTTTTAAATCCAATTGATACATACGAAGGTTTATTAGGCGCTTTTTCAGGTGAGGTTGTTCTTTGAAAAATAAATTCTGGAGCCGAATTTTTTGGATTTTCTAAAACCTTACCTTCGGTTGATGTATGAAATAAGTTGTCATCTATTGAAAAAGGTGGCGCACCTTTCTTATCTTTTGGAATTGAAATGTTATGCCTTTTTGCGTATTTGATTAGATCAGTTCTTGATTTCAATTTCCAAATTCTCCATGGAGCTATTATTTTTATTTTTGGTCCAAAATAGTGATATCCTAGTTCAAATCTCACTTGATCATTTCCTTTACCTGTTGACCCATGGGAAACTGCAAATGCTTTAAATTTTTTTGCAACTTGAATTTGATCCTTTGCAATTAAAGGTCTAGCAATAGATGTACCTAGTAAATAGACTCCTTCATAAATAGCGTGACCTCTGATCATTGGGAAAACGTAATCTTTTACAAATGTATTTTTGAGATTTTTAATAATTATTTTTTTTACACCTAGTTTTTTTGCGTTTTTTATAATTTCTTTTTTATTCATCTCCTGACCGATGTCGGCCGTGTAAGTGATTACTTCAGCTCTATAGTTTTCCTGAAGCCATTTAAGAATTATAGATGTATCTAGACCGCCTGAGTAAGCTAAAACTATTTTTTTCATTAGATCTTTATTTAGTTTTCATTAGCTGCAATTTTTTTTTGCGCTATCGTATGCCTTTGTAAAACCCATTAGTGAGTAATGGTCAATGGTTTGAGAACCAGATTTATTGTAACCTGTTATCATAATTCTTGAACCTTTCTTCATTACACCAATCATTTTTTTTTCGACTTTATTATTAGTGATCCAAGCAAAATTATCCTTAGATATATCAAATTTGATTTTATTCTTACCTGATTTTGCTAATATTGTATTTTGTACATTGTACTCGTATCCTGAAGTAATACTTACTTCGTCAGTAATTTTTTCAGTAGGCCTAAAGCTAATAAATAACCTGGCCTCTCGAGCATTATTTTTTGGTGATTGCAATACTGGTTTAGATTGAGCAAAGCATAATTTAGCAGTTTCATTAGTTACCACTATTGTCTCCCAGTCTTTAAATTTACCAATTTTTTTTATTTCCTGTGCATTTAATGAAGTAAAGTTTATAAAAAGAAATAACAGAATTATTGTTTTTTTAATTATGGACATGGATTAGGATAAAGTTTTTGAATTTCATTAATTTCATCAATTATTTTGTTATCAAGATTTATATTTACACTTTCTATATCAGTTTTCAACTGCTCCATAGTTGTTGCTCCGATTATTACACTGGTTATGAAAGGTTGGAGTTCGCAGAATTTTAAACTCATTTGAGTTAAGTCTAAATTATATTTTTTTGCAATATTAAAGTATTTCTCAATGGCTTGTTGACCATTATCTGATTTGTACCTTGAAAACTGGTCACCAAATAATTGCATTCTAGAATTTTTTGGCAATTCTCCATTTCTATATTTCCCTGTTAAATAACCAAATGCAAGAGGCGAATAAGCTAGAAGACCACTTTTCTCTCTAACAGAAATTTCTGCTAACCCTACCTCGTAGGATCTATTTAAAAGACTATAAGGGTTTTGAACAGACATCATTCGAGGAAGTTCTTTTAATTTAGAAATTTCCAAAAATTTAGATAATCCCCAAGCTGTTTCGTTAGATAGTCCAATATATCTAATTTTACCACTTTTAATTATTTTATCCAAAGTACTAAGGACATCTTCAAATTTATTCCAATCATTACCGTCTTTGTGTTCGTAACCTAATCTTCCAAAAAAATTAGTTTTTCTCTCTGGCCAATGTAATTGGTATAAGTCTATATAATCAGTCTTTAATCTTTTAAGACTATCATTTACAGCTTCGTTTAAATTTTTTTCGTCATATTGGTTTCCTCCACCTCTTATCCAACTTGGTCCTGGACCAGATACTTTAGTTGCGAGTATTACTTTGCTTCTCATTTTCGATTTAGTAAACCAATTACCAATAATTTCCTCGGTCTTTCCATAAGTATTCTTTTTAGGTGGAATTGCATAAATTTCAGCGGTATCCCAAAAATTTACATTATTTTCGAATGCATAGTTCATTTGATCAAATGCCTCTTTTTCTGAATTTTGCTCACCCCATGTCATAGTACCGAGACAAATTGTACTAACATCTAAGTCTGTATTACCTAATTTTTTAAAATTCATAAATTTTAACGATCTCTGCTAGTTTTGACCATTGAATATAATTGTAAAATAATTATATTATATTTATGGATTTTAACAGACAAAATATATTCGCGGCAACAAGTGTTAAAAAAAATGTAGTTTGGGACGCAGGCCTAAGATCATATATGCTTAAGGTCTATAATTACATGGCTACAGGAGTTCTTTTAACAGGTATAATTTCACTTTTATCATTTAAAATGTCAGTTGTTACTGATAGCGCCGGGGCGATTTCAGGCTTCACAAGTTTTGGAAACGCAATATTTTTTTCAGGCTTAAAATGGTTAGTTATGTTAGCACCACTTGGTATAGTCTTCTATATGAGTTTTGGAATAAACAAAATGAGCACAGCTAAAGCACAAACTGTATTTTGGATATTTGCTTCACTGATGGGTCTATCCTTATCTTGGGTACTTTTAGTCTACACTGGAGTAAGTGTTGCAAGAGTTTTTTTTATTACCTCAGCAACATTTGGAGCTATGAGTATTTACGGATATACAACTAAAAGAGATTTAACCAAACTAGGCTCTTTTTTAATGATGGGTCTTATTGGAATAATTATTGCATCACTAGTTAATATATTTTTAAAATCTGCGATGATGTATTTCATTGTTTCCATATTAGGCGTCTTAATATTTGTTGGTCTAACTGCATATGATACTCAGAAAATAAAAAACATGTATTCTGCTAATGATACAGTAGAAATCTCAGGTAAGAAAGCGATAATGGGTGCCCTAACGCTATATCTTGATTTCATTAATCTGTTTATAATGTTATTAAGACTTTTCGGACAAAGAAGATAAACTATATTTTTTTCCAATCTATATTGCTCAATAAAACTTCAAGATTATAAGAGTTTTTAATAATCCGATTTCTGTTATCAGTAATTAGATATCTTAAGTTTTTATTTGATGGTTTAAAGTTTTTTGAAATATTGTAAACAGCATTTTCTGCTGAGTTTTTAAATACACTAAAGCTCACTTTTTTAGATGAAATATGAAGACCATAATCTTTCCAAGTGCCTCTAGAAACCATTTTAGCATATAAATTTAAGATAGTTTTAAGTTCTTTTTTTTCAAAAAAAAACTTATTCTCTCTAACTTTAGAAGAGTTATTGACTACAAGCTTTAGCTCTCTATTCATTTATTTTGTATTTATTTATTAAAGGAATTTGAAAAGCTGTAAATATAATTGTAATTGGCAACATTCCCCAAACTTTAAAGTTTACCCAGAATTCCTCTGATTGAGTACGCCAAACAAACTCGTTTAAAATAGCTAAAAAAATGAAGAAAAAAATCCATCTTAAATTAAGTTTACTCCACCCTTCGTTATTTAAAGGCATAGTTTTACCTAAAATTTTTTTTAAAATTGGCTCACTTGTAAAATATCTTCCAAAAAACAGTGCAATTGCGAATATTATATTTATGATTGTTGGCTTCATATAAATAAAGACAGGATTTTCAAAATAAATTGTAAGTCCACCAAAAAAAGTTATCAAAATTCCACCTAATAGCGGAACGAAAGGTATTTTCTTTTCAAGTATCCAAACTATTATTATAGATATTATTGTCGCAATAACTAAGGGTGGTATAGCTATTTGCAAGTTTTTACCGCTTTTGTAATAAAAACTAAAAAATATTATTAAGGGTCCAAAATCAGTGATGAATTTAATTAAAGACTTATTCACAGTTTAATTCTATCAGATATGTAAAAATTTAATATTTTTTTTATTGATTTTTTTACAAGAATACACATATTTAAGTAGTGACTGTCCAAAAAGCAAAATTTTCTATAGGTGATGTAGTTAAGCATAAACATTTCGATTTCAGAGGTGTAATCTACGATGTTGATTTTGAGTTTAATAACTCTGAAGAATGGTACGAGTCTATTCCAAAGAATGTAAGACCAAAAAAAGATCAGCCTTTTTACCATTTGCTTGCAGAAAATGAGGATATTACGTATGAGGCATATGTATCTGAGCAAAATCTAATAAAAGACGATTCTGGGGATCCAATAAAACATCCTTTAATAAATGAGATATTTTCTGGTAAAAAAGGATCTAGCTACTTTAAGCCATCAAACTAACCGTCATTTTTATAACACAATTTTCGCAAAACTTAGACAAATCAATTTATTACTCTCTAATTACTGATCAAGGGTGTTAACGTTTCCCTTTAATTATCTCCCTCAACATTCTTGATCAGTTTATTTTCAAGATATATATATAAATAAAATGTTAGCTCTAATAACTGAAAAAAGTAAAAAAATATTAATCTCTTCTAAGTTTAGAAATTTAATATCTATATTGTTTATAATTTTTCTTTCACTTGGTTTATTTGAGGCATTAGTAATATCTCCTAAAGATTACCTTCAGAGTGACTCTGTCAGAATAATGTATGTCCATGTTCCCTCAGCTTGGATTTCTCTTGGAATTTTTTCTATTATCGCTTTTTTGTCTCTTGGAGTTTTGGTATTTAAAAATAAGAATTTTGTTTTGATCTCAAAAAGTTTAGCCCCGTCAGGATTTATTTTCAATTTAATAGCCCTAGTTACAGGATCAATTTGGGGTAAACCAACTTGGGGAACATGGTGGGCGTGGGATCCAAGAATAACTTCCATGTTAGTATTGTTTTTGTTCTACTTCTCATATTTATTGTCTTGGAAAATTTTTGAAAAAAACAAAGCTATTACGATTTCGTCATACATTTCAATTATAGGAGCAATTAATGTTCCTATTATCAAATTCTCAGTAGATTGGTGGGCAACTTTACACCAACCATCTTCAATTAATGTTTTATCAGAAAGCACTATTCACTCATCTATGTTAATACCATTATTTTTGATGACTGCGGCATTTGCACTATTTTCTGTGTTGATTTTTTTGATGAAATATAATGTGGAGTTGATAAAAGTAAAAAATAAAGGTTTAAATAGAATATGATCTTAAATTTATTAATAATGAGTGGGTATGGAGTGTATGTTTGGTCTGCATTC
Organism: uncultured Pelagibacteraceae bacterium; assembly: GCA_902606115.1. GTDB lineage: Bacteria > Pseudomonadota > Alphaproteobacteria > Pelagibacterales > Pelagibacteraceae > Pelagibacter. The sequence continues at coordinate 19,841 of CACLFM010000008.1, read as the reverse complement.
TTATTTACTTTATTCAACTTTTTAATATTATATAAAATAACAAGTAGGCAATTTAATAAAGAGCACGCTAAATTCTCTAAAAAATATAAATCTTTAAATTCAGACCAGATAATTTTAGCTGACAAACAATCAACAAATAGAACATTAGTAAGAACAGTTGCTCACAAAATCTAATTTAGATTAATGTATGGTAAAAAAGTTAGATTAAGAATTGTATTTATAATTTCCATCTTAACTATAATAATTTTAAGTGTTTATATTATACTTAAGCTCTTAGAGGATGATGTTATATATTTTAAATCACCCACTGAAATCAATCAATCTTCTGAGAATATAACAGAAAAAATTAGAGTAGGAGGAATGGTAAAAAAAGACTCTATAATTTTAAATAATGAAAAAATTTTGTTCATCATCACTGACTTCAAAAATGAAATAAATGTTATTTTTGCTGGAACAGTTCCAAATTTGTTTCAGGAAGAAAAGGGAGTAGTGGCAGAGGGTGTTTTGCAGGATAACAATTTATTTATTGCTGATAAAATTTTAGCAAAGCATGACGAGAATTATATGCCTCCAGAAGTAAAAGAAAGTCTGGAGCAAAAATAATGTTATCTAATGTAGGTTTTCTATCTTTATTTTTTGGACTAATATCCTCATTTGTTGTTTTTTTGTATTCTGTGTTAAATATAAAAAAAAATTCATTAAATTTAGAAAAAAAAATTTATAAGTTTCTTACACTTCAATTTTTTTTTGTTGTTATTAGTTTTTTTATTTTATCGTACTCTTTTTTTATATCCGATTTTAGTAATGCAACTGTTTATAATAATTCTCACTCTACAAAACCTTTGTTTTATAAAATAACAGGTTTGTGGGGAAATCATGAAGGAAGTTTACTTTTATGGTTATTGGTGCTCACAAGTTTCATATTATTTTTTTTCTTTAACTCTAAAAACGAGATTAAAAATTTTAGACTTTACACTGTAATATTTCATCAAATAATTGTTATTGGTTTTTTTATCTTTGTTCTTAAAACTTCCAACCCATTTGATACTCTTTTCCCAATACCTCCAGAAGGTCTTGGATTAAATCCAATTCTTCAAGATCCAGCTTTAGCAATACATCCGCCCATTTTATATGTTGGATATGTTGGAACATCAATTATATTTGCCTCTGCCTTAGCTGCAATGGTCACTGGATATGTTAATAGTATTTGGGCAAAAAATTTAAAAAAATGGGTTTTAATATCTTGGACTTTTTTAACAGGCGGTATCCTTTTAGGTTCGATTTGGGCATATTATGAATTAGGATGGGGAGGATTTTGGTTTTGGGACCCAGTTGAAAATATCTCTCTAATGCCATGGTTGAGTTTGACTGCACTTTTACATTGTATTTCAACTCTAGAGAAAAGAGACCTACTTAAAAGTTGGTCAATTATATTATGTATAGTAACATTTATGCTAAGTATTACAGGAACATTTCTTGTAAGATCTGGAATTCTCAATTCAGTTCACACATTTGCAAATGATCCCTCGAGGGGAATTTATATTCTAAGCTTTCTATTTATTTTAATATTCATGTCTTTTGTTATCTTTTTCATTTTCGAAAGTAAAAATTTAGAAAATAAAAAACAAATTTTTTTCTTAAGTAAAGAAACTTCAGTTCTAATCAACAATTGGTTTATGATTTACTTTTTGAGTGTAGTTTTAATAGGAACAGTATATCCAATATTTTTAGATGTAATTACATCAGAAAAAATCTCAGTTGGACCTCCATTTTATAATAAGCTTTTAATACCTTTTTTAGTGCCATTTTTTTTATTTATGTCAGTGGGACCAAGTATGAATTGGATCAAAACAAATTTAAAATTTAAGGTAAGTTATATCTACTACTTTTTACTTACATCAATCGCAACAGGTATAACAGTATATTTTTTATCTCAAAAAAATTTATTAACTATAATTTTAATTTTTTCCCTATTTTTTTTGATAATCAAAACGCTTCCTAACTTTTTAAAAAATAATACCAATAATTCTCAAAATTTATCTCATTTAGGATTTGCTATGCTAATGTTATCAATACTTTTTAATAGTGTCACTTCTACGGAAATTATTAAAAACATTAAAGTTGGAGATAGTTTTATTTCAAAAAATGAAAAAATAACTTTTAAAAAAGTTAGAACTGAAGAAGAAAAAAATTACTCATCAATAATCGGGATTTTTGAGATAAAAAACAATAATAATGAGATAATAAAACTTAATCCTGCAATCAGAATATACAATCAACCAGTCGTTGCAACTAGTGAAGCAGCGATTAAAACAACTTTATTTAAAGATAGATTTATAACAATAAATTTAATTAAAGATGAGCAGCTATTTAATGTTAGATATCAGAATAAACCATTTATGATTTGGATCTGGATTTCTACTTTAATAATAATTTTTGGAGGCACATTTGCAATTTTTAGCAAAAAAAAAAATTACCCTTAGTTTCTTAATAATAGCCTTTTTAGTATTTTGCTTTTTGATTCTTAATAAAGCATTAAATAAAGATAAAACTTATTCTCCAATATTTCAAAATGAAAAGGCAACATATTTACCAAATTTTAATTTACCTGAATTATTCTCATCAAATGAAATAGTACTAAGTGAAATTATTAAAGAAAGAGAATTTTCATTAATAAATATATGGGCGTCCTGGTGTGTTCCTTGTAGAGAGGAAAACGATTTACTTAAAAGTTTAAGCAACATAAGTTCATTACAAAATATCGGAATAAATTATAAAGACAAAAAAAAGAATTCTATAAATTTTTTAAATGATTATGGAAACCCGTTCAAATATAATTTAGCAGATTATAATGGAACAGAATCGATTAATTTGGGAGCCTATGGTGTTCCTGAGACTTTTTTAATTAATAAAAATAGAAAAATTTTACTTAAGATAATAGGACCAATAGATAATGATCATATAAAAAAAATTAAAGAGATTATCAATGACTAAAAAAAAGTTTATAATTTTACTTATATTATTTACCAATATTTTTGGAAATTGTTATTCTGAAAATGAGCCTTACTCTAAACTTGAGAATGACATTGCAAAAAACTTAAGATGTTTAATTTGTCAAGGTCAGTCTATATATGACTCTAACTCAGAATTTGCTTTGAGCATGAGAGTTTATATTAAAGATCAAATAAATAGTGGTTACTCAGAAAGTCAAATTTATAAAATGTTGGTTAATAAATATGGCCAATGGATTGTTTATGATCCAGGATATTCTAAAAAAACCTTTCTATTATGGGTTATACCAATATTGTTTTTTCTATTAGGGGGTGCAATAATATACTTAAAAATATATAAAAAAAAAAATATATGAAAAATTTTTTAAAAATATTATTAGTATTATTTTCGACTACAATAATATCCGAGAAGTCATCAGGTGAAGAAAAAACAAAAATTGATACTGGTCATAAATATAACATTTATACTGGAATGTTTGATTTTAGCGATGAAGGCAAAAAATCTCAAATACTAGGTATCCAACATTTAAATGACAATTTATTTAGAGATATTTTTTTAGGCACTATCAAACCAGTTACTGGTTTTATGCTAACAGCTGACTCAGCATCATATCTTTATACAGGAATTCAAGCTGAGTATAAAATTGGTAAATTAAATTTAACCCCTAGTTTTACTCCTGGACTATATCATGAAGGTGATGGAAAAGATCTTGGTCATATGGTCGAGTTCAAAAGTGAGCTGCAATTATCTTTAGATTTATCACAAAGTACAGAATTTGGTTTTTCATATAACCATTTATCTAATGCCAGTTTGGGCGAAAAGAATCCTGGGGCAAATAGTTATATGTTCAATTTCGTTAAAAGCTTTTAAATTAATTTAATGAATTTAAAAAATTGCCATAACTTTAGTGATTTTAGAGCTCTAGCTAAAAAAAAACTACCATCGCCAATATTTCATTATATTGACGGTGCTGCAGATGACGAAATAACATATAATCGAAATACATCTGCATTCAATGATGTCGACCTTGTTCCAAACGTTTTGAGAGGTGTAGAGAATGTAGATTTGTCAACGACGATTTTTGGAAAAAAAATTGATTTACCTTTTTACTGTTCACCAACAGCTTTGCAAAGATTGTTTCATTATGACGGTGAGAGAGCAGTGGGAAAAGCAGCTCAAAAATTTAATACGATGTTCGGCGTTTCTGCTTTAGCCACAGTCAGTGTAGAGGAAATATCCTCAATGATAGATACTCCTAAAATGTTTCAATTTTATTTCCACAAAGACAGAGGTTTAAATGATTCTTGTTTAGAGAGAGCAAAAGCAGCTAAATTTGATGTAATGGCTTTAACTGTTGATACTATAACAGGCGGGAACCGTGAGAGAGATTTAAGGACAGGTTTTACCTCACCACCTAAGCTTACTTTATCAAGTTTATATAGTTTTGCGACTAAGCCAATGTGGGGAATAAATTATCTTACAAAAGGTAAATTTGAATTACCTCATTTACAAGATTTTGTAAAAGAGGGTACCAGCACAAATTCTTCAATTGGTAACTATTTCTCTACTATGTTGGATCAATCTATGAATTGGAATGATGCTGAAAAATTATGTTCTAAATGGAATGGTCATTTTGCTCTCAAAGGAATTATGAGTGTTGAAGATGCAAAAAAAGCAGTCGATATCGGATGTACTGGGATAATGGTTTCAAACCATGGAGGAAGACAACTAGATGGATCGAGGTCGCCATTTGATCAATTAGCAGAAATAGTTGATGCAGTTGGTGATAAAATTGATGTTATTTGTGAGGGCGGATTTCAGAGAGGCACCCATATGCTTAAAGCTTTATCTTTAGGAGCAAAAGCATGTGCAGGAGGAAGACTATATCTTTACGCTTTAGCTGCAGCGGGACAAGCAGGTGTTGAAAGGGCTTTAGGGCAATATAAAGCTGAATTAGAAAGAGATATGAAATTAATGGGTTGCACTAAGATAAGCGATCTAAATAAGAATAATCTAAGATTTAGAAATATTTAAATCACTTAATGAGCCTTAAAAACTGCTATAATTTTGAGGATTATAGGAACCTAGCAAAAAAAAAATTACCTTCACCAATTTTTCATTATATAGACGGTGGTTCTGACGATGAAACAACTCTTAAAAGAAATACGGAATCTTTTAACGATTGTGACTTAGTTCCAAACATTTTAGCAAGCGTTGGTAAACCAGATTTATCTACTACGCTATTTGGACGAAAAATAGATATGCCCATTTTTCTCTCGCCCGCTGCCATGCAGAGACTTTACCATCCTGAAGGTGACAAGGCATCAGCAAGAGCAGCTGAGAAATTTGGAACTTTTTACAGCATGTCATCTATGGGCAATAACTCTATTGAAGAAATATCAAATCTTTCTAGCGGACCAAAATTGTTTCAACTTTATGTTCATAAAGATCGTTCTATTTCAGATGACTTGATTGAAAGGTCTAGAAGATCTGGTTTTGATGCAATGTGTTTGACTGTAGATACTTTAGTTGCGGGCAATAGAGAAAAGGATCATAGAACAGGTTTTACTACACCTCCAAAGTTAACTCTTAAAAGTTTAATGAGTTTTGCAATGCGTCCTAAATGGGTATTTAATTATTTAACTGGTAAGAGATTTGAACTTTCAAATGTCAAAAAAAAAACTGACAAAGGGACAAATATTGCGAAGTCAGTAATTGAATATATTAATGAGCAATATGACCCTGCTATGAGCTGGAAAGATGCAGAGTATTGTGCAAAAAAATGGAATGGACCATTTGCCTTAAAAGGAGTCATGTCTGTAGATGATGCTAAAAGAGCAATTGATATTGGGTGTACAGCAATCATGATTTCAAATCATGGAGGACGTCAACTTGATGGATCTAGAGCCCCCTTCGATCAGGTTAAAGCTATTTCAGATGCTGTCGGAGATAAACTAGAGATTATTCTTGATGGGGGGATAAGAAGGGGAACACATGTGATAAAAGCCATATCTGCAGGTGCAAAAGCATGCAGTTTTGGAAAAATGTTTTTGTTCTCTTTAGCCGCAGGTGGTCAAAAAGGTGTTGAGCATCTACTTCAAAACATGCACGATGAGATAAATAGAAACATGGTTTTAATGGGATGTAAAAATTTAAAAGAGTTGAATAGTACAAAATTAATTTATAGAAATAGTAAATAATTAAAAATTTATGAAATTAGCAAAAAGTTTAGATAGATTGGGAACCGAAACTGCTTTCTCTGTTCTAGCAGAAGCAAAGAAGTTAGAGGCTACCGGAAAACCAATGATACATCTTGGGCTAGGTCAACCTGATTTTAAAACTCCTAAACATGTTGTAGACGCTGCAAAAAAAGCTTTAGATGACGGTCATCATGGTTATGTTTTATCAAACGGAATTTTAGAATGTAGACAAGCTGTTACTAGAAAAATTAAAAAACTTTATAGTCAGGATATTGATCCCGAAAGAATAATTATAATGCCTGGTGGTAAACCAACTATGCATTATGCAATACAGTGTTTTGGTGAACCTGGTGTAGAAATAATTCATCCAACTCCAGCTTTTCCAATTTATGAGTCAATGATTAATTTTACAGGCTCAACTCCTGTACCGTATGACCTTACAAAAGATAAAGATTTAAAGTTTAATGCAGAAGAAATATTGTCTTTGATCACGGAGAAAACAAGACTGCTTATACTTATTAACCCAAATAATCCAACAGGTAGTTTTGTAGAAAAGTCAGAGATTGATAAACTTGCAAAGGGTTTAGAAAGTCATCCTCATGTAACAATTTTGAGTGATGAAATTTATAGTAGACAGATTTTTGATGACAAAGAGATGCCAACTTTCTTTAATTATCCTGCATTAAGAGAAAGACTAATTGTATTAGAGGGTTGGAGTAAAGCTTACTCAATGACTGGATGGAGATTAGGTTGGAGCTTTTGGCCAGAACATTTGGTGGAACATGTAAATAAATTACTAATAAATAGTGTTTCCTGCGTAAATGCAGCTGCTCAGTTTGCAGGAATTGCAGCCTTAGATGGACCAGATGACTCAATTCACGAAATGATGGAAAAATTTACAGCAAGAAGAGATCTTATTTATAAAGGATTAAATGATTTACCAGGTGTTGAATGTAGTTTACCTGGCGGTGCATTTTACGCATTTCCAAATGTTAAAGAAACTGGAATGAGTGGTAAAGAATTTTGCAAAAAGGCTATGCATGAAGCAGGTGTTGCCATTGTGCCAGGGACAGCATTTGGTCAAACATGTCAAGACTACGTAAGATTTAGTTTTGCTGCTTCAAGAGACAATATATCTCAAGCATTAGAAAATATTAAAAAAATACTTAAGTAATTTAAGTATTTTTTTTACTAAATTTTTATAGTATCATCACTTTATGAATAACGAAGTACAATCAGAGTTAAAAAAAATATTAGACTCAAGGTTTACACAATCGGAATCAACAAGATTAACTTATTCAAGGGGGGAAGATACTTATGATCCCATTTTATCAAAAGCAGTAGTATTCCCAGAAACTAATGAGGAAGTTTCTAAAATATTAAAAATTTGTAATGAAAATAAAATACCAGTGGTGCCCTTTGGTACTGGAACTTCTTTAGAGGGTAATGTACTAGGAAATGATCAAGGTATAACAATCTCACTTGAAAAGATGAACAAGATACTAAGTGTTAATGTAGAGGACTTTGATTGTAAAGTTCAAGCTTGCGTAACCAGAGAACAGTTGAATGAGTATTTGAGGGAGGATGGTGTTTTTTTCCCAATAGACCCAGGTGCTAATGCTGCAATTGGTGGTATGGCTGCAACTTCAGCATCAGGAACCATGGCAGTAAAATATGGAACTATGAAAACAGTCATATCGGGATTAACAGTCGTATTACCAAATGGTGAGATTATCAAAACAGGTAGCAGAACAAAAAAAACTTCTGCAGGATATAATTTAACTAATCTATTTATCGGTTCTGAAGGTACTTTAGGAATCATAACTGAAGTGCAGTTAAGGTTATCACCAATTCCAGAAAGCATTATGAGTGCGGTTTGTCATTTTAAGTCTCTTGAAGAGGCGGTAAAAACAGCCCAAGAAGTTATTCAATATGGAATACCAATTGCAAGAATAGAAATGCTTAACAAGGATCAAATGGAAATTAGCATAGAGTACTCAAAGCTTAAAGATGTAGAGGCAACTCCAACATTGTTTTTTGAGTTTCACGGTTCAGAAATATCAAACAAAGAATCGATTGGTGTTGTTGAGGAAATTTCAAAAAACAATAACGGCAGTTCCTTTAAATGGGCTAAAGATTTAGCTGAAAGAAATAAATTATGGCAGGCAAGATGGGATGTTTATTATTCAGTGAAAGCTCAAATAAACAATGGAAGGGTATATTCAACAGATGTTTGTTTGCCTATATCCAGAATAACGGAGTGTGTTAATTTTGCAGATGCAGAAGCTAAAAAATTTGGATTAAGAGCTCCTATGGTTGGACACTTAGGTGATGGTAATTTTCATGTGTTGCTTCCTTATGATCCAGAAAAAAAAGAAACTTATCAGAAAATAAGAAAGTTTAGTGATATTCTTATAGAAAAAACATTAGAATTAGAGGGCACTATTACAGGGGAGCACGGAGTTGGGCTACATAAAAAAGATTATCTACTTAAAGAACACGGCGATAATTTACCCGTTATGAAGTCTATAAAAAGAACTATTGATCCAAACAATATAATGAACCCTGGTAAGATTTTTGACTTAAATTAATAAGTTGAATGAAAAAAATTTTAATCACCAGAAAACTCTTAAGATCAAATGAAGAGAAAGCCTCAAAATTATGGGATGCTAGGTTAAATTTAAATGATGAGCTATATTCTCAGTCAAAGTTAATTGAATTAAGCCAAGGTTGTGATGGGGTATTAACATCATTAACTGACAAAATGGACGAAGCAACAATTAATAAATTACCTGAAAGTGTGAAAATCTTATCAAATTTTGCCGTAGGATTTGGAAATATTGATTTAATTGCAGCGAAAAAAAGGAATATAGTAGTAACAAATACACCAGAAGTTTTAACAGACGCAACAGCAGAAATTGGAATATTATTAATTCTTGGGGCTTGCAGAAGAGCAAGCGAAGGTATTCAAGCAGCGAAAGAATCAAATTGGAAATGGTCAGCAGATTATTTGATTGGTAAACAACTAACTGGCTCAAGATTAGGTATTTTAGGAATGGGTCGAATCGGTCAAAAAATTGCAAATGTTGCAAAGTCACTTGGTATGATAATTCATTATCATAACAGATCTAAATTGAGCCCTGATAAGGAGCAAGGTGCTACTTATCATGATAATCTAAAAAGTTTGATGAAAGCATCAGATGTTTTGTCTGTATGTTGCCCAGCTTCAAAAGAAACAATTAATCTAATTAATAAAGAAACTTTGGAATATTTGCCAAAAGGCGCAGTTGTAACTAATGTCGCTCGCGGAGACATAGTTGATGATGATGCGTTGTTAGATGCATTAGATAGAAGAAAAATTTATGCAGTAGGTCTGGATGTTTATAAAAATGAGCCTAATTTGAATCCCGGGTACCTTAAACATAAAAGTGTTTTTATTCTTCCTCATTTAGGTAGTGCCACTAAAGAAACAAGAACAGCAATGGCAAACCTCGCAATCGATAACGTTGAAGAATTTTTCAGCACAGGTAACTGTAAAAACAAGGTAAATTAACAAAATAATACTACTCTTAGTTGTAAATAAATAATTTTAGAACGATTTTAACTTAGGACTCTAAGTTCATTTTATGTTTTAATATTCTCAAGTTAATTAACTAAATAGAGGAGAAATAAATGATTAAAGAAAAAAAATCGTTAAAGGGAAAAATTCCTTCAAGACGAAAGTTCTTTAAGGCAGCAGCAGCAACTGGTGCAGCAGCAACAGCAGCAGTAGCAATGCCAAACATTGCATTTGGAGCTCCACAAACTCTAAAAATGCAAGCAGCATGGCCAAGTGGTGCTAATATCTTTTTTGAAATGGCAGGTGACTATTGCAAAATGGTTAACGACATGTCAGGCGGATCACTCAAAATTGATTTACAGCCAGTAGGAGCAGTAGTAAAAACGAGTGAAATCGGATCAGCAGTAAGTTCAGGAGCTGTGGACATGGGTCACTGGGTAACTGCTTATTGGTATGGAAAAAATCCAGCTGCATCTTTGTTTGGAACTGGACCATCATATGGAATGTCATCTCAGGAAGTAATGGGATGGATGGAGTATGGTGGAGGAAGAAAACTGTATGAAGAAACAATTGCAAAAGTTGGTTACGATTATACAGGAGTTTTCCATATGCCTATGCCAGCACAACCGTTTGGTTGGTTTAAAAAGAACGTAACAAAAGTATCTGACGTTAAAGGTATGAAGTACAGAACTGTTGGACTTGCTACAAACGTTCTTACAGCAATGGGAATGGTCGTTAGACAGTTACCAGGTGGTGAAATTCAGCCAGCTATGAAAACTGGTTTGATTGAAGCAGCTGAGTTTAACAACCCAACATCAGACTCTCAATTTGGTATGCAAGATGTTTCTAAGCATTATCACTTAGGAAGCTTTCACCAATCACAAGAGATGTTTGAAATACCAATAAACAATAAAACATTTAATAGTCTGTCTCCAGCAAACAAAGCAATATTGAAAAATGCTGCTTACGCTGCTAACACAGACAACTACTTTAAAGCATTAGTTAGATATTCAGCTGATTTATCTAAATTAATGAACCAACATAAAGTAAATGTTTACCAAACTTCAGATGAGATCTTAGCTCAACAACTAAAAGGTTGGGATAAGGTAATTGGCGATTTTACTAAGAAAGATGCTTTCTTTAAGAAAGTCGTAGATTCTCAAAAAGCATACGCTAAGAGAGTAATGAAGTACTTGCTGATGAATCAGCCTAATTACAAGCTTGCTTATGAAAATGAGTTTGGACCGATTGGTAAAGTAAAAATATAATAATTTAGAACAATTTGATTAAAGGGGGCCATTGGCCCCCTTTTTTTTGTTTGATTAATAGATAGAATTTAACGTAAGGTAATATAATGATATCTTTCATAAAATTTGCAGACACTCTCAGCGCATCAATGGGTAAAGCTTTTTCTTGGTGTATTGTTATACTTATGGGTGGAACTTGCTACGAGGTAATTATGGCTTACGCTTTTAATAGTCCAACCCTTTGGAACTTTGACTTTAGTTTACAGATGTATGGTGCAATTTTTATGATGGCAGGTGCCTATTGTTTGTCTACAGAGGCACATGTTAGGGGAGATGTAATCTATAGATTATTTCCTACAAGAGTTCAGGGATGGATAGATCTAATTTTATACTTTATTTTTTTCTTTCCTGGAATCTTAGCTTTAGCATTTTATGGATATGAATATGCAGCTTTGGCTTGGAAAATAAAAGAAACTAGCTGGAACAGTCCTGCACAAATACAAATTTATATGGCAAAATCTTTGATACCTTTATCTGGAATTTTATTAACAATACAAGGCATTAGTGAGGTTTGTAGAGCAATTATTTGTATTAAAACTGGTCATTGGCCAGAAAGATCGTCAGCTGATGCTGTAGAGACAGAAAAAATTTTAATGAGGACTTCACAAAAGGACGAAAAATCAGATGTTATTTGAATTAACAAACCCAGAGATAGCAATTTTAATGATGAGTTTATTTTTATTTGCAGTTCTGTTGGGTTTTCCAATTGCGTTTACTTTATTAGCTATGGGAGTTGGATTTGGTTATTACGCATATTTTGATCCATCAAGGATGGATCATATGTTTGATAATCGGATATTTTCACTTCTTGTTTCAAACACTTATACCATAATGGATAATACAGTTTTAACCGCCGTACCCTTGTTCTTGTTTATGGGGTATTTAGTCGAAAGAGCTGGAATAGTGGCAAAATTATTTTTTGCTATAAGACTTGCATCTCATAGGCTTCCAGCTTCAATGGCTGTTGCCGCACTTGTAACATGTGCTTTATTTTCAACAGCGACTGGTATTATTGGGGCAGTAGTTACTTTAATGGGACTTTTAGCATGGCCCGCGATGGTAAAAGCTGGTTACGATAAAAAATTTGCATCTGGAGTAATTTGTTCAGGTGGATGTTTAGGAATTTTAATTCCTCCAAGTATTATGCTTATAGTTTATGCCGTAATTGCTCAGTTATCTCCGCTAAGGCTTTTCGCGGCAGCAATATTTCCCGGCCTTATGTTAGCAGGTCTTTATATTTTATACGTAATTATCAGAGCATATTTTAACCCCTCTTTAGCGCCCAAACCTGCAGCAGAAGAAATTCCTCCAAGAGCAGAAATTTTGAAAGAAGTGTTAGTTTCTTTTGTACCTTTATTCTCATTAATAATTTTAGTCTTAGGGACAATTTTAGGTGGACTAGCAACACCCGCAGAAGCGGCGGCTGTAGGTGCATTTGGAGCTTTAGTTTTATCTTATTTTTATAAATCACTTAAATGGAAAAATTTTAAAGAGTCAGTATTTTTAACTGCAAAAACTAGCGCAATGATCATGTGGCTATTTGTTGGATCTTGGACCTTTGCTTCAGTATTTTCTTACTTAGGTGGACATGAAGTGTTTGAACATTTTTTTAAATCAATGGATATTCAACCTTGGCAATTTCTAGTTATCACTCAGATAATAATTTTCTTACTGGGTTGGCCGTTGGAATGGACAGAAATACTGATTATATTTGTGCCAATATTTCTACCACTTGTAGAGTTTTTTGGAGTAAATCCTTACTTCTTTGCCATGTTGATAGCGTTAAATTTGCAGACATCTTTTTTAACACCACCTATGGCAATGTCAGCTTATTATTTAAAAGGTGTGCAGAGTAAAAATGTTGAACTAATGCAAATCTTTAGAGGTATAATGCCATTCTTAGGAATTGTAATCTTTGCAATGGTTTTAATGTACATGTTTCCTGGAATAGCGCTTTGGTTACCTGATACTTTATTCGCAGAATAAATATTTATGTCCAATCTATTTTCATTAAAAGTATCTGAAATAGCAGATAAGATCAGAAATTCAGATTTAAACTCAGTTGATTTATGTAAATCTTATATCGAACAAATAAACAAGTTTGAAAAAGATGTAAAAGCTTGGGCTTATATAGACAAAAAACTTCTTTTAGAAAAAGCAGAGGAAGCAGATAATCATAGAAGATCTGGAAAAGTAGTTGGACCACTTCATGGTATCCCGGTTGCGCTCAAAGATATTATAGGAACTTATGATATGCCAACTGAATGTGGAACTATTTTAAGAAAAGGTAAAACAGAGTCACAAAATGCAGAAATAGTGGACTTATTAAAAACAGCAGGAGCTTTAATTATGGGAAAAACGAATACTTCTGAATTAGCTTATCTTGCTCCACCTAAAACTAAAAATCCTCATGATTATTCAAGGACTCCAGGCGGATCTTCAAGTGGATCTGCAGCCGTTATAGCTTCGCATATGGCTCCCTTGTCAATTGGATCTCAAACTGGAGGTTCAGTAATAAGACCAGCATCTTATTGTGGAGTAGTTGGTTACAAACCAAGTTATGGATTAATTTCTCGTAATGGAGTTTTAAGAACCTCCTATAATCTTGATCACATTGGAGTTTTTGGAAAAACAGTTGAAGATGTAGCTTTACTTGCAAAAGTGTTAATTAAAAAAGATTCTTATGACAAAGCAACAATACACTATTCATCAGAATTTATGTTAGATGAATGTAAAAAGGGTCCAATGTTTGAACCAAAATTTATATTCTATAAGACTGCTAGTTGGAAAAAAGTCGATAAAAAATCAAGAGAGGCATTTGAGTATTTTATTAAATCTTTTAAAAAAAATATTGAGGTATTCGATACACCTTCATATTTTACAGATATAGACAAACATCATAGAATAATACATGAATCTGACTTGGCAAACAATTTCCAAGCTTATTACAAAAAATCAAAATCCAAACTTTCAAAAGAAATGCAAGCCGCTATTTCTAAAGGCATGAAGTACTCTGCTAAAGAATATCTAGATGCAGTTGATTTTATGGAAAGGAGTTACGAATCATATAAAGAAGTATTTGAAGATTACCATGGAGTATTAAGTCCATGTAGTACTGGTGTAGCTGATAAGGGTTTAAAGAGCACGGGTAGTGCTGACTTTAACAGGGTATGGTCATATATGCATACGCCAGCAATTTCTCTGCCTTTACTTCAAGGTGAAAATAATTTACCATTAGGGATTCAATTAGTTGGTGACAGGTATGACGATAATAGATTTTTGGGTGTAGCTAACTGGTTAGAAAAAGAGAGCAAAAAATTTAATGAATAAAATCACACTTATTGTCGGCTTAAGCTTTGCAATATTTTTTTTAGTTGGACTTGCAACAACATTAACTAGATCTATGATGATCGGATTTACCGACGTATTGCCAGTATACATCTTGATGGGAATAGCGATTGCAATGATGATATATGAGACTTTTTTTGATAAATCGTAATAGATTTTGTGATTAAAAAAGAGATTTTAGCTTACTCTTTACTTATAATTCAACCTATTTTCATGGCGAGCAATCTAGTAGTTGCAAGAGGTGGGGTTGAATTTATACCACCAATATCTCTTGCATTTTGGAGATGGTTAACTGTTTTTTTTATTCTTTTACTATTTAATTATAAAATTTTCTCAAAAAAAAAAATTATATTTAAAGAATATAAAAAAATATTTTTTTTAGGTTTTATGGGGTGTGGAGTATGTGGGGCTTTCCCATTTATAGCTGGTCAAACCACAACAATAATAAATATGGGTATAATTTATACCTCATCCCCTATTTTTATAATACTTTTGAGCTATTTTTTCTTTAAAGAGAAAATGAATTTATTCAAAATAGCTGGACTAATATCTTGTTTAATTGGAGTCATTATAATTATTGTTAAAGGCGATTATTTAGCATTGATTAAGCTAAAGTTTACCAAAGGTGATATTTGGATGCTAGGAGCTTCAATTGGGTGGGCTTTATATTCTATATTTTTATTTTACTGGAAATCATCATTTAAAGTATTTGAAAGATTTACGCTTATATCTCTCTTTGGTGCACTAAGTTTGCTACCATTTTATTTAATTGAAGAAATATATATAAAAAATACTACATTTGATCTAAATTTTGTAACTTGGGTAATATTTGCAGCGGTTTCACCAGGTATAATCGCATTTTCTTTGTATACTTATGCTCAAAGATATCTAGGAGCAACCACAACTGGCTTTACTTTATATCTATTTACAGTTTATGGAGCATTTTATGGAATTCTATTTTTTGGCGAGAGTCTAAAAACTTTTCATGTTTATGGAACAATACTAGTGTTTCTGGGAGTTTATTTAGTTAAATACAAAAAAAATGTATAAAAAGATTTCAATGATAATTTTAAACTCTATTTTTGTATTAGTGCTTATTTATTTAGTAGTTGTCTTAGTAATCTTTTTTTCTCAGAGAAAACTAATGTATCATCCTTATGAAAATAATTATTTGCAGGAAAATCAACTAAATCATAGTATTGAAAAAGTTTATATAAATTCAGATTTTAAAATTTTAGGTTGGCACCATTTTAAAAATAAAAAATTCAAAACATTACTTTTTTTTCATGGTAATGCAGGAAATTTGCAAAATAGAATTTATAAACTAAATGATATATCAAAACTTGATATAAACTACTTGATTATTGCCTATAGAGGATTTAGCGGTAATAAAGGAGAGCCAAACGAAACAGGATTATATAAAGACTCAGAATCGGCAAAAAAATGGCTTAATGATTATGGAGTATCTGATAAAGACATAATTTTGTATGGAGAGTCGTTAGGCACAGCGATTGCTATTGATTTAGCGTCAAAACATAAATTTGCAGGCATAATTTTAGAATCTCCTTTTACTTCAATGGTAAAATTATCTAAAATATATTATCCATATCTTCCAGTAAAAATACTTCTTAAAGATAGATACGACTCAATCAATAAAATTAATAATATAGATTTTCCAAAAATGGTAATGCATGGAGATAAAGATAAAATAGTACCTTTTAGCATGGGAAAAGAAATTTTTGAAAATTTTTCCGAGCCTAAATTAAGTTATTTTAAAAAAGGCGATGATCATATGATGGATTTTGATGAAGAGTTGTTAGAAAACATTCAAAATTTTTTTAAAATTATAAAATAATTATTCGAAGTTAATAAAATTATTTGAAAAATTATCGCTGTCAAAAATTTGAAGATCACTTTCTTTTTCGCCAAAACCCAAAGCGATAATTGGTAGCTTAAATTTTTTTGAAACAGCAATTAAAATTCCACCTTTCGCAGTCCCGTCAAGTTTAGTCATAACTAATCCTGTAATTGGCATGATCTTATTAAATTCCTCGACTTGATTTATCGCGTTTTGTCCAGATGTTGCATCTAAAACTAATATTACTTCTTGGGGTGCTTTCTCATCAATCTTTTTTATTACGTTTCCAATTTTCTTAAATTCATCCATCAAATTCTTTTTATTTTGTAGTCTCCCTGCAGTATCAATTAAAGTAATGTCAATTTTATTATTTTGCGCAAATTCCATGGCTTTATAAGCCACTGAAGCAGGATCACTCCCTGGATCAGACTTAATAATCTTACAATTTATTTTTTTGGACCAGCTTTCTAACTGATCAATCGCAGCGGCTCTAAATGTATCGCAAGCTGCAAAAATTATCTCATTATGGTTTGATTGATAAAGTTTTGACATTTTAGCAATAGTTGTTGTTTTGCCGACACCGTTTACCCCAGCTATAAGAATTGCCTTTCTTTCCTTAATTTTTTCAAAAAATCTTTTTTTTTCTAAAGGCTTCATTAAAGAGTTTAAATAATTTTTTATAATATTCTGAATTTCTAAAAGTTCATTTTTGCTTGGATCAATTTTCCGATTAGAAATTACCTCTCTAATTTCAGAAGAAGCTTTTAGCCCAACATCTGATTGAATTAAAAATTCCTCAATTTTTTCTAATTCTTTGTCACCAATTTCTTTATTTATAATGATTTCTTTTATACCTTTAGAAAAATTTGATGTAGTTTTTTTTAATCCATCTTTAAATTTTTTAAAAATATTCATTATAAATCTAGTCGAATTTTTTCTACATTAGATACATTTCCTTCCATAAGAATATTTCCATTAGGATCCCTATTTATTTTAATTTTTCCTAATTTAAATTCAATTTCAGTTGGATAATTTGAGATTTTATTTATTTCTCCAGCTACTGCTGTGGCGCATGCCGCCGTACCACAAGCCTTAGTTAAACCTGCTCCCCTTTCCCAATGTAAAACTTTAAAATAATTCTCACTGATTTTTTTTGCAAATGTCACATTTACTCTTTCAGGAAATAAAGGATTATTTTCAATTTTAGGTCCTATATCTTTTATTTTAATTTTATCTAAATCTTCAGTAAAAAAAATGATATGAGGATTTCCAACATTTATAGCTGTCCCTGAAAGATTCGAATTATCTACTTTTATTTCAATATTCTTGGTATCTATTTCTTCTAATAAAGGAATTTCTCGCCAATTAGTTTTGGGAATTCCTATATTAGTTTGTATGTTGTTACCATTCAGAATTTTAGATTTTAAGATACCGCTCACTGTTTCAAATATCATTTCACTTTTAGAGTTTTCTTTTGATAAAAGACTTGCTACACACCTTGTGCCATTACCGCACGCTCCTGAGCTGGAACCATCTGAGTTTTTAAAAATTAAAAAAGCATCAACTTTTTCACTTTTTTTAATCAATATTAGCTGATCGCAACCAATTTTTTTTCTGTCACAAATATTTTTTATTTGCGACTGACTTAATTCAAATTGACTGTTTCTTTGATCAATAATGACAAAGTCATTCCCTAAACCATCCATTTTATATGCTTTAAAATCCATATATTTATACTTAACTTATTTATTGACTTTTTGAACCTCTATTATAGTTTCCGGACACTTCCGCAAAAAACAGCATTTTGCGGTGTCTTTGGAAACAAAGAGATCGACACCAGTCAGCGAGGGTTCGCCCACTGGTGCGATTATTGCTGGATTAAAATATGTTTGAAAACTTAACAAATAAATTCGAGGGAATACTCGATAAATTTAAAAAATCACCATCACTTGATGAAAGTCAGGTTGATGAGGGATTGAGATTAATAAGACAAGCTTTACTAGAGGCAGATGTATCATTAAGTGTTGTTAAAGAGTTTGTTAATAATGTTAAGCCTAAAGTTTTAGGTAAAGAAATTTTAAGATCTACAGCCCCAGGTCAGATGGTTGTAAAGATTGTAAATGATGAACTTGTAAATTTCTTAGGCGACAAGAATCAAGAAATTAATTTAAAGTCTAATCCTCCAATTTCTATAATGATGGTTGGACTACAGGGGTCTGGTAAAACAACAAGTACTGCGAAGTTGTCAAAATTTTTAGAAAAAAATAATAAAAAAAAGATTATGATGGCTAGTTTGGATATTTATCGTCCTGCTGCTCAAGACCAATTAAAGGTACTTGGTGAACAAAATAATATTCAAACACTACCAATAATTCAAGGTCAAACACCAGCTGATATTTGCAGAAGAGCTTTAACGGCTGCAAACCTTAATGGTTCAGATGTTATTATTTTCGATACTGCTGGTAGGACTCAAATTGATTTGCAGATGATGAGCGAAATAAAACAAATAGAAGATGTCATCAAACCAACAGAAACACTTTTAGTTGCAGACTCACTAACTGGTCAAGTAGCTGCTAATGTGGCCAAAGAATTTGGGAATACAGTAAAACTCACAGGAATAATTCTTACTCGAGCAGATGGAGATGGAAGGGGTGGTGCTGCGCTTAGCATGAAGCATGTTGCCAATGTGCCAATCAAATTTTTAGGAATAGGTGAAAAAATTGAAAATTTTGAGATTTTTCATCCTGACAGAATTGCAAATAGAATACTCGGTATGGGAGATATTGTTTCTCTAGTTGAGAAAGCGTCACAAGATATTGATGAAGAAAAATTAAAAGAAGCAGAGGAAAATTTAAAAAAGGGACAATTTTCATTAGAGGACTACCTTAAGCAGTTAAGACAAATGAAAAAAATGGGTGGAATAGAGGGAGTGATGTCTTTTTTACCGGGTGTATCAAAATTGAAATCTCAAATGGACCAAGCAGGTGTAGACGAAAAAATTATAATGCAAAATGAAGCTGTGATTTTATCTATGACAAAACAAGAAAGAGATAATCCAAAAATTATAAATGGATCTAGAAAAAAAAGAATTGCTAATGGCTCTGGCACAGACATAGCCACTATCAATAAATTGTTGAAACAATTTAAAATGATGTCTGACATGATGAAAAAAATGTCAAAAGGAAACACAAAAGGGTTAATGGATAAAGGATTACCTCCAGAACTCTTTAATCAACTAAAATAATAAAGGAGAATAAATGTTAAAACTTAGACTATCAATGGGTGGTACAAAGAAAAGACCAGTTTATAAGATTGTAGTAGCAGACAGTAAGTTTCCAAGAGACGGAAGGTTTATTGAAAAACTGGGATATTTCAATCCACTTTTACCTAAAGACAAAAAAGACAGAGTAGGACTGGAATCAGAAAGAATTAAATATTGGTTAAGTCAAGGAGCAAAACCAACTACTAGAGTTGCAAGAATTTTAGGGGAAAATAAATTAATTGAAATGCCTGCACCTGGTAATAATCCTAATAAGGCAGTTCCTAAAAAAGATAGA
>CACLFM010000007.1 GCA_902606115.1 uncultured Pelagibacteraceae bacterium | reverse complement strand
TAATGCTTTTTCACCAGTATCAATATTATAAATAAGATCTAATGTATCGTTGCTATTTTCTTTAATTGTAACATCAACTCTAGCAAAATAATAACCAGATCTGCTTAAAGAGTCTTTTATTTTAATGAGATCTTGTTTAGCGTTAAATTTGTCAAATGGGCTTTTATCTTTTAAGCTTAAATTTTTTAAAATTTTTTTAGTATTTTCTTTAGACTTAATTCCCTCTATTAAAACTGTTTGAATAATTTTTTTTTCTTTAACATTTATTATTAAGATATTATCTTTAATTTTCAATTTTACGTCTGTAAAAAAATTTGTCTCGTACAGGTCAACTAAAATTTGATTTATATCAGCTTCGGTGTAATCTATTCCGAGTTTTATATTACCAAAAGAAATAATACTTTCCTTACTTACTCTTATATTGTTTTCTAATTTGACATCATTAATTATTTCAGCTTTAACTGATATAAAAAAGGTTAAAAATAGCAGCGATAAAAGAATTCTTTTCATTTAGTTTTGGATATTACACTTAAAGATTTTGTTTTCAATCTTACAAACTCATTTAATTTTTCAATTTGTGTTAAATTTTGTAGCTTTTTACGCCTGTATTTTATGAATAATTTGTAGTTAATTATTTGCTTAAGTTTAATAGAAATATCATCAAATCCTATTTTATTATTAAGAAACAAACTCACTAACTCATCATTGATAGATACTAATAAGGTCTCAAATAAAGTATCTTTTTTTGGTACTATTTTTAAAATATTAATCAGTGGGTATTTTTTTTTATCAACTTTATTTAAATTAAGATTATTTAATAGATTAATGTTAACTTTGTTAGATTTAAAATGATTGTAATAATCACAATATATCGAATTAAATATAGGTATTCTCATATCTGTGTCGTGGGCTACTAATTTAATCAAACCGTTTTTGAATTTTACAATAGCATGAATATAAGATTTAGGATGTATCAGTATATCAAATTTATCTAAATCTATATTAAAAATTTTTTTTGCTTCTATAACTTCAAAAACTTTATTCATTAAAGTTGCAGAGTCAGTAGAAATTTTTTTACCCATTTTCCAATTAGGATGATTTGTTGCAAGTTTAGGTGTTTTTTTTATATTTTTATTGTTTAAATTTAGAAATGGTCCACCCGAAGCTGTAATTATGATTTTGTCGATTATTTTGGGATTAGCATCTTTAATAACTGACCAAATAGAAAAATGTTCTGAGTCTACTGGTATAAATTTTGTTTTATGTTTATTAATTTGTTTTTTGATTAAGCTCCATCCACAAATAATAGATTCTTTATTTGCTATTGCAATTGTTTTAGTTTTTTTAATTATCTTAATTGTGGGCTTTAATCCATCAAAACCAGAAATTGAGCTCATTGTGTAATCTAATTTTGATTTAATAATATTATCTATTTTTTCTAAATTGTTAAAAATATTAACTTTTTTTAATCTTTTTTTAAGAATTAAGTAACTTTTGTTATTTGTTATGATTACATTTTTCACTTTAAATTCTTTTATTTGTTTAAGAAGTAACCTATGATTTTTATTTGCAGTAAGAAGTAATATTTCAAAATTTTTTTTATCTTTTCTTATTACATCTAATGTTTGTCTTCCTACAGATCCTGTTGAACCTAAAATTGCAATTTTTTTTTTCATTAATAAGTTAAATTACTAAAATTAAAAACTATATACGAAAAAGGAAAAGCGAAAATCATTCCATCAATTCTGTCCAAAATTCCACCATGTCCTGGAATAATTTTTCCAGTATCTTTGATCTTAGATAGACGTTTAAAGTATGATATAATTAAATCACCTACTTGACTTACAGTCGATATAAGAAATATATATATAAATGTTTCAATGGACCATTTAAAACTTACATCAAATAATAATTTCGAGTACATAAGGACAAATAAAATTATAGTAAATGAGCAAAAATACCCTCCTATCATTCCTGAATATGTTTTATTTGGACTGATACTGGTGATTTTAGGACCTTTAAACATATTACCAAATACATATCCTCCAAGGTCTGTAAAAATACAAATTAAAAGAACAAATAAAAAAAGAGCTAAACTCTCATCTCCGAAATCATTTCTTAAACTAAAAACAGAATAGAAGGAAATAAATAATAAAATATAACCAAATAAATGGTATTTCAGTCTTTTACTCATCAAATACCACTCATAAAAAGAGATAAAAAGACAAACAAATAAAAAAATATTAAATGGGTAAGAACCTTTAATTATGAAAAAAAAAGTTAATGGTATAATTATTATTGAACTTATTAATCTTTTATTTAATTCATTTTTCATTAGATTTTTCCAAAGTTACGTTTGGTTTTTTTAAATGACATTAATATTTTATAATAATCGTTCTCATTAAAATCTGGCCATAATTTTTTTTCAAAAAAAATTTCAGAATACGCTAATTGCCAAAGTAAAAAATTACTTAATCTTTTTCTATTTCCTGTTCGTATTAAAATGTCTGGATCAGGTATATTTTTTGTATACAGATTATTTGTAATATTCTTTTCATTTAATAGTAATTTCTTTTTTTTAATAAGTTTAATTGCACTCATTATTTCGCTTTTTGAGCCATAATTTAATGCTAGATTAATCTGAAGTCTTTTATTATTTGACGTTAACTTTTCAGAATAATCTAGTAATTTGTTCAGCTTTTTATCAAATTTTTTTTTTCCTATCACGATAAATTTAATTTTTTCTTTATCAAGTTCTTTAATTTTATTTGAAAGAAAATTGTTTAGCAGAGAAAATAGATATTTAATTTCACGTTTGGGTCTTTTCCAATTTTCAGTGGAGAAGGCGTATAATGTCAAATACCTTATTCTTTTTTTTAAACTTTCTTTGATAATTTTTTCAACAGTCTTAAGACCCTGCTTATGTCCGAAGTTTCTAGATTTTCCCTTATTTATACCCCAACGACCATTACCATCCATGATAATAGCTACATGTCTAATTGGGTTCATATAGTCATTATTTCTTTCTCTTTAGATAAAACCTTTTCATCTATTAAATCTATATGCTTATTAGTTAAAACTTGAATTTCTTTTTCATTTTTTTTTTCATCATCTTCTGAAATGTCTTTACTTTTTAGTAAATTTTTTAAGTTATCATTTGCCTCTCGTCTTATATTTCTAATCGATACCTTGCATTTCTCACCCATAGTCTTAACAATTTTTTTCATCTCACTTCTTCTCTCCTCACTTAAGTCAGGAATTGGAAGTCTAATTAATTGTCCATCTATTTGCGGGTTTAATCCTAATTCTGATTTTTTAATTGAAGAGTCTATTAAATTAACATTGTTCAAATCCCATACTTGTATATTTATCATTCTTGGTTCAGGTGTTGTTATTGTAGCTAATTGATTAATTGGCATCTTTTGACCATACACATCGACTTTAACTAAATCTAGCATATTTGCATTAGCCCTTCCTGTACGTAAAGATCCTAATTCTTTATAAAAAACTTCCAAAGTTTTGTTCATCTTCTCATTATAGTTTTCTATATCAAACATTATTCACCAATTTTAATTCTTGAAAATTCAAGTATATTTAATTTTTCTATGTTTAATTCTTTTAATATATCTTTTACTTTTTTTTTTGGCTCCATTACCCATTGTTGATTTAGTAATGAACTTTCTTCCTTAAATTTATTTATTTTACCTAAACTAATTTTTTTTATTATATCATCTGATTTACCTGAAATCTTAAGTTCTTCAGCAATTAATTCTTCCTCTTTTTTTAAAACTTCTTGATCTATACCTTCAACATCAATTGATAAAGGATTTGACGCTGCAATATGCATGCTAAGTTGTTTGCCAAAAATTTTTAATTTTTCTGATTCTTCATTAGTATCGATTGATACTAAAACACCCAATTTTGATAAGTTATCTTTAACAACAGTATGATGGTATTTAAAAATTTTGGAGTTTGAGGAGTTCAATGTTTTAGATCTACCAATTGTAATTTTTTCACCTATTTTTGTTATTAATGCTAATAAATTATCTCTTACATTTTTGTTATTTTTCATATTAGAAGATAATAACTTTTCTCGATCAGACTTAACTTCGTTGTTAATATCACTTAACTCTTTGACAAAATTAATGAAATCATTATTTTTTGCTACAAAATCTGTTTCACAATTAATTTCTAAGATAGTTGATTGTTGAGTATTTTCAGAAATTGAAATTAACCCTTCGTTTGCAGATCTTGACATTTTTTTTGAAGCTTTAGAAATACCCCTAACTCTCAAAATCTCAATTGCTTTTTCAATATCCTCATTAGAATCATCTAAAGCCGAGCTACAATCTTTAAAACCAGCTCCACTTAAAGATCTCAGTTTTTTTATTTTTTCGATATCAGCCATTTTAAAAAGTTTAATTTAACTTTTTGTTTGGAAGAGCATTATCTTCTTTTTTGAGTTTATCGACTATTTTTTTTTCTTCTACTTTTGGAGATTCTTTGTTAGCATTATTTATTGTTTCTTTTATCAAGCTACAATATAAGTCAATTGATCTCCTTGCATCATCGTTACCAGGAATTGGAAAATCAATGCCATCTGGGTTTGAATTTGTATCTAAAATTGCAATTATAGGAATGTTAAGCTTAATAGACTCTTTAATTGCTAAAGACTCATAATTAGTGTCAATAATAAAAACTAAATCAGGTATTTTTTTCATTTCCGAAATACCACCTAAAGACCTTTGAAGTTTATCTCTTTGTATACCCATTTTAAGAAGTTCTTTCTTGGTAAAGCCACGGTTTTCTGCTTTTAGATCTATTTCTATTCTTTGTAATTTTTTAATTGAATTAGATATGGTGCCCCAATTAGTGAGCATCCCACCAAGCCATCTATAATTAACAAAGTATTGACCTGTGGACTTGGCTAATTCTGCTATAGATTCTGATGCTTGTTTTTTTGTAGAGATAAATAATACTTTTCCATTATTAGAAATTACTTCATATATTTTTTCTAGAGCTTTATTTGTTAATTCTAAAGTTTGTGTAAGATCTATAATGTGTACTGCATCTCTTTTTCCAAAAATGTATTTTTTCATTTTAGGATTCCATCTAAGAGTTTTATGACCCAGATGTACTCCTGCTTCTAATAATTGTTCGATTGATAAGTTTGGTATTTTCATATTTTTTCCCGGTTATTCCGCCACAGTTATTTCCACTTAAGGACCGGAGGTATTAAACCACTAACTGTGTGAGTTTTTAAGTTTAATAATTACTTTATAGCTTAAAGGCAAGTATTTTATTAAAAAATAGATGCTAAAATACCTTGATTTTTAATAGAATTTAAAATGTTTTTATCTACAAATCGTTTATTCTTTAATTTAAGGGTAAATTTCTTGTTATTTTTCAATACTTCAAAAATAACCTTAACATTGCCTTTGGTATCCAATATTTTTGATAATAAATGAAAATTTTCAAAATTGTTAATCTTAATTTTTAAATTGTTTATAGGTTTATTAAGAATGTCGTCTAATGGAATAATTTTTTTAACATTTATCCTTATCTTTTGATCACTTTCATTAAATGTTTTTGATAATGTAATTATAACAGATTTACTTTCTTTAATATTTTCTCTATTAACCTCAAGAATGTCAGAAAAAACAAATAACTCGAAAACGCCACCTAAGTCAGAAAATTTAATTATTGCATAAGAAGTTCCTTTTTGCGTTTTTTTTTCTTGAATTTTCAAGATTGTTGATGCGACCATACTTTCTGACTGGTTTCTGTCATTAATAAAATCAGAATATTTTGTAATGTTATATTCATTAAATATATCCTTGTATTGATTTAAGGGATGATCTGACAAATAGAATCCGATAGTTTCAAACTCTTTTGACATTTTGTCTTGAAATTTCCATTCTGGTTCATCTTTAAAAATCTGTTGATTGTCAAAATTTTCTTTAGAGGAAAATAATTCAATTTGATTTTGTGATTTATTTTCAAATATGTTTTTAGATTTGAGAATTATATTAGGTATGGAGTTATAAAAAGCACTTCTATTATTAAAAATACTATCAAAAGCACCTGCTTTAGCGAGTCCCTCTAGTTGTAATTTATTTATGTCTTTTGGGTTTACTCTGTTCAGAAAATCTGAAATCGATTTAAATTTTCCATTTTTTTCTCTCTCACTTACTATATTTGAGATAGATTCATAACCTACATTTTTAATGGCTCCTAAGGCATAATAAAAATTATTGTTTTCAGAATAAAAATCTGCGAAACATTTGTTTATATCTGGCCTAATAATTTCAATATCTAATCTTTTAATTTCCTCACAAAATTCACTTAATTTTTTTTGATTAGATAGTTCCATAGACATAGATGCTGCAAAAAATTCATTTGGAAAATGGGTCTTAAGATATGCAGTTTGGTAAGCAATTATGGCATAGGCTGCAGCGTGACTTTTATTAAACCCATATTCAGCAAATGGTTCAATTTTTAAAAATATACCAGCAGCAATATCTTTGCTTATACCGTTTTTAAATGCACCCTCAACAAATCTACTTTTTTGTCTTTCTAGTTCAGCTCTTTTTTTTTTTCCCATAGCTCGTCTAAGTAAGTCAGCCTCACCAGGAGAAAAACCAGATAACGCTTGGGCTATTTGCATTACTTGTTCTTGGTAAATTATTACACCATATGTTGGTTTTAATATTTTTTTCAATTTTGGATGTAAATAATCTGGTTCCTTTTTTCCATGTTTGCAATCATTATAAATTGAAATATTGCTCATTGGACCTGGTCTATATAATGCAACAAGTGCTATGATATCTTCTAGCTGGTTTGGTTTCATCTGCATTAATGCTTCCCTCATTCCAGAACTTTCAAGTTGAAATAGACCAATAGTTTTACCAGATGATAGTAGGTCGTATACTTTTTCATCATTATATTTAATATTTTTAATATCAAATTCTTTGAACTTTTCTTTTATCAAATCTTGTGTCTTATTAATAACTGTAAGAGTTTTTAAACCTAAAAAATCAAATTTAATGAGCCCTGCATTTTCTGCTGAGTACATATCAAATTGTGTTGATGGTAATAATAAGTTAGAAGATGGATCTTTGTAAAGTGGCACTGTTTCAGAAAGATTTTTATCTGCGATTACAACACCTGCCGCATGAGTTGCAAAATTTCTATTTAATCCCTCTAATTTTAAAGATAAATTAATAAGTCGTTCTACTCTTTTATCTTCTTTAATTAATTTTTGAAGTTTGGGCTCTGAGTTTATACATTGACTCAAATTCATTGGTCTAGATGGGTCGAAAGGTATTATCTTGCAAATACTATCAACAAATCCATAAGGTAAACCCATTACTCGTCCCACATCTCTAATTACCATCCGTGCTTTAAGTTTCCCAAATGTAATTATATGTGCAACAGATCCTGGATATTTATTATTTAGATATTCAAAAACTAAATCTCGTTTATCCTCACAAAAATCAATATCAAAATCTGGCATTGAAATTCTATCAGGATTAAGAAATCTCTCAAAAATTAGATCAAATTTTATTGGGTCAACATCTGTGATAGATAAACACCAAGCAACAAGCGATCCAGCTCCAGATCCTCTTCCAGGGCCTACGGGAATATTATTTTCTTTTGCCCATTTTATATAATCAGAAACTATTAAAAAATAACTGGCATAATTCATTTTGCAAATAATATTAATTTCATGATTAAGCCTAGTATGATACTCATTTAATTTAGTCTCAGAATTTCCATTAAAATTTTTTGAGATTCTTTCCTTTAAGCCTTTTTCGGCTTCTTTTTTAATAATGTCATCTGCAGTAAAAGTTTCTTTCGATCCAATATTGGGTAGTAAAGGTTTTGAAGTAGTGGGTCTATAATTGCATCTTAAAGGTAAATTAAAATTATTTTCTAATGCTTCAGGGAGATCAGAAAATAATTTGTACATTTCATCATCATTTTTTAAATAATGATTATCTGAAAGTTTTAATCTATTTTTGTCATTAATATAATTTTTTGAACCAATACACATTAATGCATCATGTGCTTCATGTAAATTTTTTTCTAAATAATATACTTCATGCGACGCTATTATAGGAATATTCAATTGATGAGATAAATTTAAATTATATATTTCTAAATTTTTTTCATTTATATCATTATGTCTTTGTATTTCTATATAAAAATTATTTTTTAATAAATCTTTTAAAAAAATATAAATTTCTTTTATCTCACCTAATCTGTCTTTTTTAAATAAATCACCTACCAAACTATTTAAACTACCTAATGTAATTATAAGACCATCTTTATATTTATTTAAGTCATTAAATTCACAAAAAGGTTCATTAAAATTTTTGTGACTTAGATAAGAATTAGAAGATAATTTAACTATATTTTTATATCCTATATAATTTCTTGCTATAATTGGTATTAAACCGATCAAATCTTTGTGTTTAAATTTAATTTGAGATCCAATAATTGGTTGTGTTTTTGACTTTGATACCGTTTCTGAAAATTGTAATGCACCACATAAATTAGATGTATCTGAGATACCTATCGATTTAATTTTGTTATTTTTGCAATATTTTTCTAAATCCTCAATTTTTATAGCTCCTTCGCAAATTGAATACTGGGTATGTAATTTAAAATGATTAAAATATTTTTTAGTTTCTAACATTAATGGAAGTTATTTTACCATTAATTAAACTTAATTTACAATCAGACATATCTGCAAAATATCTATTATGAGTTGCAAATATAATTATTCTTTTTTTATTTTTCAGACTTAATAGTAATTTAAATATATCAGAAGCATTTTTATGGTCCAAATTTCCTGTTGGCTCGTCAGCTAAAATTATATCAGGTGAATTTATTAATGCTCTGGATATTGCTATTCGTTGTGATTCTCCACCAGATAATTCACTTGGTAGATGACTTAATCTTTTATCCAATCCAACCTTTTTAATTATACTTTTAGCATCTAAAACTGCTTTCTTTTTATTATCGTCTATAGATAGTCTTGCCATATAAACATTTTCTAATGATGTAAAATCAGATAATAAATTTTTATCTTGATAGATTATTCCAATCTTTTTGGACCTAATAGTGTCTCTTTGATCAATATCGTTATCGTCTATTTTAATATTGTTTAGTTTGATAAAACCATTCGATGGCTTATCTATTAAAGAAATTAAATTTAGCAATGTTGATTTTCCAGACCCAGATGGACCAATTAAGGAATATATTTTTCCAGGTTTGAAAATAAAATTTATATTTTTCAAAACTTCAATTTTTTTAGATGTAAAATAACTTTTCGATATATTATTAAATTCAATCATATTATTCGTATTTAAGGGACTTTATCGTATCTAAATTTGAGGCCTTAATAGCTGGAAACAAAGATACTAAACAAGTTGAAATAATTGAACAAATGGAAATTAGAAATATTGATTTAATGTCTAATTCATAAGGCATCTTACTTAAAAAATAAATCTCCTCTGGAAATAAAGTAATATTGAATAGATTACTAATAAATTGTCTTATGTTTTCTATATAAATAGAAAACATTATTCCTAATATGACTCCAAAAATTGTTGCACTTGTTCCAATGATAAATCCAACTAAGAAAAAGATTTTTCGTATAGAGTGATTTTTAACACCGATTGATTTTAAAATTGCAATTTCTCTAGTTTTATTTTTAACTAAAATTGTCAATCCTGATACTATATTAAATGCTGCGACAATTATTATTAATGATAAAATTATAAACATTACATTTCGTTCAACCTTTAAAGCTAAAAAAAGAGGTTTGTTTAAATCTGACCAGGTGTAAATTAATTCTTCAGGGTAAACCCTAGCTAATTCATATTTTAATTTATCAATATCGGTTGGGTCTTTGAAATAAATTTCTAAGAATCTATTCTCAAATTTTAAATCTAATTGATTCTCTAAATCGCTAATATTTATAAAAACAATGTATTTATCAAAATCGTTAAAACCGCTGTTATAAAATGATTTTATTTGAAAAGTTTTTTGTTTAGGAAATGAACCTACAAGTGTATCTTCCGAGGAAGGAAAAATTAAACTTAGTTTATCGTTAATTTTTAAATTTAGATCATATCCCATTTCTCTACTAATTGATATTTCACCTTTATCCAATAATTTATTACCTAAAAAATCTTTATTTTGAACTATACGGAGTTTATTAAAATCATCTTTTTTATATCCTCTAATCAAAACTCCTTTGCTTATATTTCTATTGATTAAAATGCCTTCTCCATTGTTACTAAAGATAGCCTCATCAATTTGGTTATTAATATTGGAACTTTTAATTTTTTTTAAATTTAATTTTTCTTCATAACTTTGAATTGTTGCGTGTGAATTAAAACCATTTATTTTTTTAATTAAGTCGGATCTAAATCCATTCATTACTGACATAACTATAATTAAGACTGCAACACCTAGACTAATACCAATAAATGAGAATATTGTTATAACATTTAAAAAACCGTCTTTTTTCCTAGTTTTTAAATATCTAAATGTTATTTCTTTTTCTAAATTTGAAATCAATGTTTTTTTTCTGAATTTATTATTTTGATTATCTCATCTATTTTTAACTTAGTTGACTCTTCTCCAACTTTTTTAAATTCGAGCATTTCATCATCAGATTTTTTACCTAAAAGTATTTGATAAGGAACACCAATAAGATTAAACTTTTTCATTTTAGATGAAAAATTTTCCTCCGTATCATCAATAATTGTGTCTATTTTATTTTCTTTAAGTTTATTCAATATATTGATTGATTTTTCTAAATTTGTTTTGTCACTTTTGGAAATTAATGGCAAAATTGCACATTCATAGGGGGCTATATTTACAGGCCAATTCATATTTTCTTTTTTTTCATCAAATTTGGCCTCAATTATGGCACCAACTAATCTAGATACACCAACACCATATGAACCCATTTTTACAAAAACTTTTTTTCCATTATGATCTACGGATGCATTCATAGGTTTAGAATATTTATCACCAAAATAAAAAATATGGCCAACTTCTATGCCTTTTGTCTCAATTTGATTTTTTTTTAAAACTAATTTATCAAATTCCTTTTTATCGAATTTTTCATCAGTCACAGCATAATAATTATCAAATTTTTTTCTTATATTTTCCAAAGAGTATTTTTCTAAGTTACAATCTGAGTGGTCAACATCAAATATATTTTTATCTGTATAAATTTTACTTTCCCCTGTCTCGGCAAGTATAATAAACTCATGAGACAAATTTCCTCCTATAGGGCCTGTATCAGCTGCCATAGGAATTGCTTTTAACTCAAGTCTTTTAAAAGTTTTTAGATATGATAGAAAGAATTTGTTGTAAGAATATTCGCCCTGATCATCATTTAAATCAAATGAATATGCATCTTTCATATAAAATTCTCTACATCGCATTATTCCAAATCTTGGTCGTAATTCGTCTCTAAATTTCCATTGTATATGGTATAAAAGCTGAGGTAATGATTTATAAGATTTTATGCTATTTCTAAATATATCTGTTATTAATTCCTCATTAGTGGGTCCAAACAACATTTCTCTTTTTTGTCTATCTGTTATTCTAAGCATTTCTTCACCATAATCCTCATATCTTCCACTTTCTTTCCATATGTCACTTGATTGAATTGTGGGCATCAGCATCTCTTGTGCAAATATATTGTTTTGCTCCTCTCTCACAATATTTTCAATTTTCTTCATCACTTTAAAACCTAATGGTAACCAAGAATATATCCCTGCGGAAGATTGTTTTATCATCCCTGTTCTCAACATTAATTTATGAGACTTAATTTTTGCCTCAGAAGGATTGTTTTTTAAAATAGGTATTAATAAATTCGAAAAAAACATTACGAGATAAGCTTTCTTAAATTAAAGTAATCATACTTCACTAGCATTAATATACCTATAAAAATAATTGAAGATAATATAGTTGTATAAATTAATTTTTTGAAAATTCTGGGATTTTCAGGTGATCCTTTATCAACACCTTCAATCATCTCCTTATGTTTCCTGTCTACATCAATTGGTAATATTGAAAAGAAAATAATCCACCAAATTAGAACAAATATTATCAGTGACCCTGTAATACTCATATTAAATATTTACTAAATTTATATTAGTGAAAGGTCTTTTGCCTATTTGTTCCTTAGTAAATTTCCTACAAACTTTTTTTAAAGCACTAATTGCATTTTCTTCTTGTTTTATGTTATTCAATGCAAATGATCTAGCTGTTTTGGTAATTTCTTTTTCTAGTCCAAATTTAAATTCCTCAAGATTTTCAATTGGCAATCCTTTAGCTGATATAATGGGAAAGTTGTAAATATTTCCATTATTGTTAACTAAAATTGTGACTTCTAAACTTCCATTAGTAGAGAGATTTCGTCTTTCTTTAATTGATTTTGAATCTTCAAAAACACTAATGTCACCATCTACATAGAGTTTACCTGATGGTGCTTTATCGTATAACTCTGGTTTTTCACAAGGTGCGATTTTGATAATATCTCCGTTCTTTACCTTAATTGGATGAGGCACTTTCATCTCTTTTGCAAAAGCTAGATGTTCAAGAATATGTCTGTGTTCACCATGAACTGGAATAACAGATTTTGGTTTAATCCATTTGTACATATCCTTAAGATCTTCTCTATTCGGATGCCCAGACACATGAACAAATTCATTTTCCTCATTAATAACTTCTATACCCTCTAAAACTAAATTATTATGTAACTTAGAAAGTTTTTTTTCATTGCCTGGTATTATCTTGGAAGAAAAAATTACAGTGTCATCTTTCTCGATGTGTACGTCAGGATGTGTATAATTAGATATTCTGGTCATAGCACCCATTGGTTCACCTTGGCTTCCTGTACATAAGTATATAATTTTTTCTCTGGATATTTTTTTTGCGTCTCTTGGATCAATAGGATCAATCACATTTTTTAAATATCCACACTGTCTTGCGGCCTTATATATTTTATGCATAGATCTTCCAACTAATGAAATTTGTCTACCAGTTTTTTCTGCACAGAAAAATACTGTTTCCATTCTTGCGACATTTGAAGCAAATGAAGTAATAATCACTCTTTTTTTTAATCTTTCAATTATTTTCAACAAACTTTTTCTCACACTAAGCTCAGAGCCTGATCTACCCAAGCTAAATACATTCGTAGAGTCGCAAATCATTGTAAGCACTCCTTCGTTACCAATTGATATTAATTTATCAGAGTCTATTTTTTTTCCTATTAATGGATCTGGATCGCACTTCCAATCACCTGTATGCAAAATATTGCCTAAAGGAGTTTTTATTTTTAATCCATTAGGCTCAAGGATTGAATGCGTTAAAGCAATAAAATCGATTTCGAATTCACCTAAATTAATTTTCCCATTTAACTCAACAATTTTTAAATATGATGATATATCAATATTTTTTTCCCTAAATTTTTCTACTACAAGAGCCGCTGTAAAAGGAGTGGCATAAATCTCACAATTTAACTTCGGCCATATCTGTGTTATTGCACCTACGTGATCTTCATGAGCGTGTGTAAGAATTATAGCTAACAAAGATTCTTTTTTATCTATTATAAATCCAGGATCTGGATATATTAAATCAATACCTGGAATACTTTCATCAGCGAAAGTAACACCAATATCTACGATAATCCATTTATGATCCCCCGGTTTACCAAAACCAAAAAGATTCATATTCATGCCTATTTCACCTGATCCGCCAAGCGGACAAAAAATTAATTCATCTTTCATAATTTAAAGTTTTCGAGACTTTAATTAAACCTTTAATAGTAAGATTTTTATCAATAGTTATTTTATCTTTTATATCTTTATTAAATAGGTGTGCAAGGCCACCTGTGAAAATTATACTATATTTTAGTTTGGTTTTATTTTTTATTTTTAAAATTATACTGTTAATTAATCCTGTATAACCCCAAAAAAAACCAGATACTACAGCCTGCTTTGTATTTTTGCCAATTATAGTATTAGATTTATATAATTTAATATTTGGTATTAAGCTTGCTTTCTTAATTAAATTGTCTAATGAGAGAGCTACCCCTGGAGCAATAACTCCACCTATATAATTATGTTTTGTAATTACATCAAAAGTTGTAGCGGTACCAAAATCAACAACAATAAAATTTTTGTTTTTATTAATTACACTTATTGCATTAGCAAGTCTGTCAGATCCAATTTGTTTTTTGTTTACTTTAATATTTATTAATTTGGATAAATTAATTTTTTTTAATTCAATACAATTTATTTTATATAAGTTAAAAAGAATTTTTTTAATTTCAATGAAGGTTTTTGGAACAACACTACAAAAGACAGCATTTTTATGGTATATTTTTTTACTTAAAAAATTAAATTTTTTTTTAAGAGTCTGACGATTTATTGAATTAGTTTTTAGTAAATATTTTTTTTTAATTCCATTATAAAAAAAACATATTTTAACATCGGTATTTCCTATATCTCCTACAATAATCATTTTATTTCTTTTTCAAAAATTTTAATAATTCTTTTTAATAATTCAATTTTATTAATTTTTTTATTTGTTATTTCATTTAAATTTGTAGTTGGATAATCCTTAAAATTCGGTGAATTAGATATATTTATACCTATACCAACAATTATAAATTTTAAATTATCATAAAATAAAGTTTCATTTAAAATTCCACATATTTTTTTTTTATTTATCATAATATCATTTGGAATTTTAATACTTATTTTTAATTTTACATATTTTGAAAGTATTTTTTTTATTGATTTTAAGTTACTTTTTACCAAATTTGATATTTTAGTTTTTTTGTTAATTGTAAAAAACATACTTAAAAACAAATTTCCCTTATTAGAAATCCATTTTTTACCGTATTGACCCCTTCCATTGGTTTGAGTTTCAGAAATTATAATACCTGATTTATATCCTTGTTTTATTTTTGTTATTGCAACATTATTTGTACTTACAACTTTTTTATATTTAAAAATTTTTAAACCCATTAAATAACTAAAATATTTACTACATATTTATTAATGAAATTTGGATTTAAAAAATAAATTAATATTATTAATGTTGAAAATATTAAAGTGAATTTCAAACCAAAATTTATAGAAGTATCAAATTTTTCTTGCTCTGGATCAAAATAGATTATTTTTATAATTCTAAGATAATAAAAAGCTGCTATTACTGTGGCTAACAATCCTACAACAGCTAAAAAATACATTTCTTTCTGTATCACTGCCATAAAAACATAAAATTTTGCAAAAAAACCAGCAAGAGGAGGTATTCCTGCAAGCGAAAACAAAATTATTAAAAAACTTAATGATAATATTGGATGTTTTTTTGAAAGGCCCGATAGATCATCAATATTTTCAAAGAACTTGTCTTTTCTTTTTAACATAAAAAGGCAACTAAAAAACGCCAGATTCATTATAAGGTATATAATAAGATAAATTAAAGAACTTTGAATACCTTCATTGGTTCCAGTTGTAAGTCCTGCTAAAGCATAACCCATATGACTTATTGAACTATAAGCAATCAGTCTTTTAAGATTTTTTTGACCAATAGCAGCAACCGCCCCTAATATCATTGATGCAATAGATAGAAATATAATAATAACTTGCCACTCATCAAAAAGATTTAAAAATGGACCATATAAAAACTTAATAAAAACAGTTAAAGCTGCTATCTTAGGCAAAATTGCAAACAATACGGTAACAGATGTTGGTGAGCCTTGATATACATCAGGAGCCCACATATGAAAGGGAACAGCAGAAATTTTAAATGCTAATCCCACTATTACAAAAACCATACCAAAAACAACTCCGTATTCAAAATCAAAATTTTGAGATATCTCGTTAAAATTAGTTGAATTTGAAAAACCATAAATTAATGAACAGCCATATAAAAGTAAACCCGATGATAATGCGCTCAAAACAAAATATTTTAATCCAGATTCGGAAGATAAAAGGTTATCTCTATTAAAACAAGCTAATACATATAGAGCAAGAGATTGAAGTTCTAAACCTATATAAAAAACAATTAAATCGTTTGAACTTATCATTACAAGCATACCAAGTAACGAGCATAAGATAAGTATTGGGTATTCAATTTTAAGTATATTATTAACTTTCACATAATTATATGAGCTAAACATTACGAAAAAAGCAGAGATTAAAATTATTGACTTAATAAACAATGATAGATCGTCTACCACATAACTGTTATTAAATAAAAAAATTTTTCCTTGCAGTTTGATATTTAGGTTAATAGCAAGAGAAACTAATATAATTAAACATGAAAAATAAAAAATTATTTTGGAACTATTATTTTTAAAAACTCCTAAGACTAAAAAAAACATCACGCATAAAGAAATAAAAAGCTCAGGTATTATAAAATATAGATTATTCATCTGGTATTTTCTGCTAAATTTAGACCGGTTGATGAATTAAAAACATTTATTAAATTATCTATTGATACTGTATACGTCTTAATTAAAGGTTCTGGAAAAAATCCAAAAAATATTACTAAAATTGCTAGTGAAGATAATACTATTGTTTCATACTTATTTAAATCTACCATTTTATTAACATCAATTGTTTTTAATACATCTCCAAAAGCAACTCTTTTGTAAAGCCACAACATATAAGCGGCACCAAGTATTACTCCAATGCTTGCTATAGTAGCTGTTAAAATACTTTTTTTAAAAGTGCCCATTAGAACAAGGAACTCTCCAATAAATCCACTTGTTCCAGGTAAACCTAAAGCTCCCAATGTAAATATCATTAACATTATTGCGTATTTAGGCATTATGTTTACAAGTCCAGAAAAATCTTTAATTTGTCTTGTTTTTAACCTGTCATAAACTACACCTACAGATAAAAATAATGCTGCTGAAATTAAACCATGACTTATCATTTGAAAAATGCTTCCTTCAATTCCCTGATGAGTAAATGTAAAAATGCCAAGAGTGACAAAGCCCATGTGAGCAACAGATGAGTAGGCAATAAGCTTTTTCATATCCTCCTGCATTAAAGCAACTAATGAAGTGTAAATTATCGCGATTAAACTTAATGTATAAACTAGGGGAACAAAATATATTGATGCAATTGGAAATAAACCAACTGAAAATCTAATAAATCCGTAGCCAGCCATTTTTAAAAGAACAGCAGCAAGCAAAACTGAGCCTGCGGTAGGTGCCTCTACATGTGCATCAGGTAACCATGTATGTACAGGCCACATTGGGGTTTTGACGGCAAATGATGAAAAAAAAGCTAACCATAATAATTTTTGGTAATTTTCCTGAATCCCTAACTCATAAAGTTTTTCAACATCTGTTGTTCCAGATATCCAATAAATTGCGATTATCGCAACTAACATTAAAACAGATCCGACTAAAGTAAAAAGAAAAAATTTAAAGGCAGAATAAACTCTTCTGTTACCACCCCAAATACCAATTATTAAAAACATAGGAATTAATCCACCTTCAAAAAAAAGATAAAAGATTACTAAGTCTAATGAACAAAATACTCCAATCATCAAAGTTTCCATGACTAAAATTGCAATTAAAAACTCTTTTAATCTATATTTAGTCGTTGAATTTACTGAGATTACACAAAGCGGAGTAATAAATGTTGTGAGAATTATGAATAAAATAGAAATACCATCTATCCCAACTTTATAATTAATAAAACCCTCAATCCATATTCTATTTTCTACAAATTGAAATGCTGATATTGAAGGATCAAATATTCTCCAAAGATATAAAGATATAAAAAAATTTGCGAAAGTTATAAACAATGAAACATATTTGATACCTGTATTTCTCTCTGTAGATTTAATAAAAATTAAAAATAAAGCTCCTATAAATGGTAAAATTATTAAAGATGAAAGAATTGGAAACATTTTATTTAATAATTAAAAAAGTTAATAAAAGAGAAAAACCTAAAAGCATTATAAAAGCATACTGATAAATAAATCCACTTTGGAATTTGACTGCGTATAAAGAACATTTTTTTACCATATTCGATATGCCATCTGGACCAAATCTATCGATAATTAAATTATCTATTTTTCTCCAAAGAAAATTACCTAAGTTTTTAATAGATTTTACAAATATGAAATCGTATAGTTCGTCAAAATACCATTTTTTTTTTAAAAAAAAATATATTGGATAATTAGTTTTAACAATTTGATCAATTATATAACGTTTTTTTAAAAATAAGAAATATGAAAATGGAATAGCGATTGTTACTAGAGAAGGTGTTAATATTAGAAACCATATAGGTGGATGATTAGTGCTTAGTGGCTCAAGAAATGATATTGAGTCTTTCCAAAATAATTTACTGCTTTCACTGCCTATAAATAATTCTTTAAAGAGTATTCCAGAAAATATTGCTCCTAAAGACAATAAAATTAGTGGTATTAACATAACTAAAGATGAGTCATGTAGATCATTTATATTTAATTTTTTATTATTGAAATTACCGTGAAAAGTTAAAAATATTAGTCTCCATGAATAAATTGATGTAAGTATTGCGGTAATTATACCTATAGTAGCTGCGTAATTACTTAAACTACCTTTTTCGAGATATGCAAATTCAATGATTGCATCTTTAGAGTAAAAGCCAGATAAAAAGGGGAAACCTGTTAACGCTAGCGTTCCAATAATCATCATTATATAAGTAAATGGTAATTTTTTCCAAACACCACCCATATTTTTAATATCCTGCTCGTCTTTAAATGAATGAATTACAGAACCTGCTCCTAGAAATAATAAAGCTTTAAAAAAAGCATGCGTGAATAAATGAAACATTGCAACATTATATGCGCCAACTCCTGCAGCAAAAAACATATAACCGAGCTGGCTACAAGTTGAATAAGCAATTATTTTTTTTATATCATTTTGGACTAGCGCAACAGTGGCTGCAAAAAATGCTGTTGACATCCCTATAAAAGTTACAATTTCTAAACCAAGCACCGATAATTCATAAATTGGAGAGCACCTTACGACTAAAAAAACACCGGCAGTTACCATAGTTGCTGCATGTATTAAGGCAGAAACAGGTGTTGGACCTTCCATTGCATCTGGTAACCATGTATGAAGAAAAATTTGTGCAGATTTACCCATTGCACCTATAAATAAAAGAATACAAATTAAATCTACAGCTAAGACATCAAACCCAAGGAAGTTTATTTGTTCTGAGACCAGATTTGGAATTAAATTAAAGACTTCATTATAATTTATTGTGCCAAAATAATAAAATATTAGAAAAACGCCCAATGCTAATCCAAAGTCTCCAACTCTATTAACAATAAAAGCTTTTATTGCTGCATTATTTGCACTTTGTTTTTTAAACCAAAATCCAATTAAAAAATAAGAACAAACACCAACTCCTTCCCAACCAAAGAAAAGCTGCAAAAAATTATCTGAAGTAACCAAAACCAACATTGAAAAAGTAAATAATGACAAATATGACATAAATCTTGGTTTGTGAGGATCGTGATGCATGTATCCGATCGAATAAATATGAACAAGTGAAGATACAAAAGTTACCACAACTAACATTACAGATGACAGTGGATCAATTTTAATCGACCAATTAACATCTAATGTTCCAGAACTTATCCATGATGAAATAATTATGTTGGAATTATAATTGTTGATTATAACATCATAAAATATGTAGATTGAAAGAATTGCAGAAATCGAGACAAATAAACTGGTTAATATTTCTGAAAATTTGTTACCTATTCTATTTCCAAAAAAACCAGAAATAATTGCTGCTAACAGTGGAAGAAAAACAATTAATATTTCCATTTTTATCCTTTAAGATTATCTATTTCCTCAACTCTAATGGTGCCTGAATTTCTGTAATATACTACTATTATAGCTAAACCTATTGCAGCTTCTGCAGCAGCAACAGTTAATATAAATAAAGTGAAAATTTGACCACTTAAATCATTTAAAAAAATTGAGAAGGATACTAAATTTATATTTACTGCCAATAATATTAATTCGATACTCATTAGTATTACTATTACATTTTTTCTATTAAGAAAAATTCCAACAACTCCAATAGTAAAAATTATTGCACCAAGTGTTAAATAATGTCCTATTCCAATATCAAACATCTATTTTTACCCCTTCTTTATTATTTACATCTACTAATTCCACTCCTTCATATTTTTCTCTTGAAATTTGTCGAATATAACTTTGTCTTTTAAGACCAGAGCGCTGTCTAAATGTCAAAACTATCGCTCCAATCATAGCAACTAATAAAATCATTCCAGATAATTGAAATAAATGTATATAATCTGTATATAAAACATTGCCTATAGAATGAGTATTTGTCACACTATTGGTACCAATATTAATGAATTCATTTTTTAAATCAGGTTTTAATTTCCATCCTCCTATTACAATCATTAATTCAAAAAAAATTATCACACTTACAATCATGCCTACTGGAATGTGCTTGCTTCCCGAAGTTGCACCAAACCATTGATTTTTTTGTTGTGCAACATTTAACATCATGACTACAAATAAAAATAAAACAGCTACCGCACCTACGTAGACAATTAACATTATCATTCCAAGAAATTCTGCACCTATCAAAATAAATAAGCAAGAAATACTAATAAAATCTAAAATTAAAAAAAAAACTGAGTGTACTGTATTTTTTGAAGCTGTTACCATTATTGCTGATACAATTGCAATTAATGAAAATATATAAAAAAAAATGCATGAGCTGGCATGTAAATAATTATCTATGTGGATTGTCAGCTTTAATATTTGCAGCTAAAACACTTTCCCATCTATCTCCATTTTCAAGAAGTTTTTCTTTTGTGTAGTACAATTCTTCTCTTGTCTCTGTTGCAAACTCAAAATTAGGACCTTGCACAATTGCATCAACTGGGCAAGATTCCTCACATAATCCACAATATATACATTTTAACATGTCAATATCATATCTTGTAGTTTTTCTACTACCATCTTCTCTTTCACTAGATTCTATTGTAATTGCTTGAGCTGGGCAAACTGCTTCACATAATTTACATGCTATACATCTTTCTTCTCCATTAGGATATCTTCTTAATGCATGTTCTCCTCTAAATCTTGGACTTATTTTACCTTTTTCAAATGGGTAATTTATAGTTTTTTTTGGTTTAAACATTTCTTTTACTGCAATCACTAAACCACTCATAAAATCCACCATAAATACAGTTTTTATAAATCTTGATATTTTCATAATTAGCTTTTTGGTAACAAATCAAAGTACATCAAATAACTTGAGGTTAAAACGACCCAAACTAATGAGATTGGTAAAAAAACTTTCCATCCTAGTCTCATTAGCTGATCATATCTATATCTTGGTACAATAGCTTTAACTAGGGCAAATAAAACAAATAAAAAAAGTATCTTTATAATAAACCACAATGGATCTGGGACCATCGAAAAAGGGTAAATATTTATTGGAGAAAGCCACCCACCTAAAAACAATATTGAACCTAATGCACACATTAACAAAATATTTGCATATTCGCCTAACCAAAACATTGCATACATCATTCCTGAGTACTCTGTTTGATAACCAGATACCAGCTCCGCTTCTGCCTCTGGTAAATCAAATGGTGGACGATTTGTTTCAGCAAGCGCAGAAATAAAAAATATCACAAACATTGGAAACAAAGGAACAATAAACCATATTTTTTCTTGAGCTAAAACAATGTCAGCTAAATTTAGAGAACCCACACATAGTAAAACATTGATAATTATAACCCCTATTGATACTTCATAAGAAACCATTTGTGCAGCAGATCTGATTGAACCTAAAAAAGGATATTTTGAATTGGATGCCCAACCTCCCATTATAATTCCGTAAACCCCTAAAGATGAAATTGCAAAAATATATAATATGCCAACATTAATATTAGCTAATACAAAATCTTCACTAAATGGAATAACTGCCCAAGCTACTAGTGCAAGTGTCATTGTGACAATGGGAGCTAAAATAAATATGACTTTATTTGAGCTTGCAGGAATTATAATTTCCTTAAAAATATATTTTAGAGCATCCGCTAAAGATTGGAGTAATCCAAATGGGCCAACCACATTCGGACCTTTTCTTTTTTGAACAAAAGCCCAAATACGTCTGTCCAACCATACAACCATAGCAACTGAAACTAAAACTGGTAATAAGAGAAACAAAATTTTATAAGTTTCTAAAAATAAAATATTTAAATAATCCACTTTATCCTTCTGTTCCAGTTTTTTTTAATTTTGTCCTAATGCTTCTACATTCGTTCATTGTTTTTGAAGCTCTGGCAATCACATTTGAATGATAATAATCATTAGGCAAAGTTGAAATCTTTTCTTTAACAAATTCTTCTTTAAATAAATTAGAGATATCATCTTTTTTATTTGAATTAATATAACTATTCATTGCATTTAAAAGTTCATTTTTGTTTTTAAACAAACTTTCTCTACCAACTAAATTAGATATTTCATTTATTATAACCCAATCTTCTTTTGCCTCTCCAGGTGGGTAAGATGCTTTAAAGGCCATCTGTAATTTGCCCTCTAAATTTGTAAAATATCCATCTTGTTCAGTAAATGCAGCGCCTGGAAGTACAAGATCTGCCATTTCAGCACCTTTGTCTCCATGGCTACCTATATACACTATAAATTCATTTTTTTTATTAAAAGAGAAATTATCTTGTCCAAATAAAAAAATTAATTCGAAAAAATTATTTTTTATTTTTTCTATGGTGTCATTAGTTTTAGAAACAATATTTAAATCATATGAACCGACGGCTGAAGCATTAAAAGGAAGAATATTGATTGCATTCCAGTCTTCATTAATCTTATTATTTTCAATTAAAAATTTTTTAAGACCCTCGAATATATATTTTGATGAATTCAAATCAAGAGCTCCTTCACCAAATATTATTATAGGATATTTTGCTTTTGTAATCTTTTTTGAGATTTCACTATTATTTTCAATTATTTTTTTTACCTCTTCTGTCGTATTTGTAAGTATTTTATAAGGATAGGTAAGGTCGCCTAAGTCTTCTAAAGAGAAAATTTCTGTATTATTTTTTAAAAAAGATTTTCTAATTCTAGCATTCAACATTGTCGCTTCGAACCTTGGATTGGTACCGATTAATAAAATTAGATCACTTTTTTCTATGCCTTTTATTTCAGAATTAAAAAGATAGTTATTTCTGTTACTTAAATTAATATATATATTTTTTTCTCTGGACTCTAAATCTTTAGACTTTAAAACTTTATTAAATAATTCTTTACATGCAAATAATGTTTCCATATTTGTAAGATCACCTGTTAAGCCGGCTATTTTTTCTGGACTTGTTAAATTTATCTTATCTTTTAGAATCTGAAAAGCCTCAAACCAGCTAACTTTTTTAAAATTATTTTCTTTTTTAATGTAAGGCGTATCAAGTCTTTGATATTTTAAACCATCACATGAATATCTAGTTTTATCTGAAATCCATTCTTCATTAATATCCTCGTTAATTTTTGGCAATATTCTTTTTACTTCCCATCCATAAGTGTCAACACGTATGTTAGAACCAACCGAGTCCATTACATCAATTGTCTCAGTTTTTTTTAACTCCCATGGTCTAGCTTCGAATACATATGGTTTCGAAGTGAGGGCTCCAACAGGACACAAGTCAATTACATTTGCTGACAATTCAGACTCCATTGCTTTCTCTAAATAAGTTGTAATTTGCATATCTTCACCTCTACCAATAGCTCCTATTTCTGGTACACCGGCAACTTCTGTTGCGAATCTTACACAACGAGTACAATGTATGCATCTTGTCATTTGGGTTTTTATTAATGGACCCATGTATTTTTCAGGAACAAATCTTTTATTTTCCTTGTATCGAGATTTATCAATTCCATAAAACATTGACTGATCCTGTAGATCGCATTCACCACCTTGGTCACATACCGGGCAATCAAGAGGATGGTTTGCTAAAAGAAATTCCATGACACCCTTTCTCGCTTTTTCTACAAAATTTGTATTTGTTTTTATATTCATCCCTTCTGCAACTGGCATTGCACACGAGGCAACTGGTTTTTTTGATTTTTCAATTTCTACTAAACACATTCTACAATTTCCAGCAATTGAAAGTTTTTCATGATAACAAAATCTTGGTATTTCAAAGCCTGCTAACTCGCAAGCTTGTAAAATAGTAAAACCTTCTTCAACTTCTATATCAATGTCATTAACTTTAACTTTTAACATTTTTAATATCTTCCTCTAAAATGTGTTGGTCTATTAAATATGGAATATTTTTGCTATTTTTTACTAGTGGGTTAAAATTATTTCTCTCAATAATCTCTTTTTTAAAGTGTCTCAATAAACCTTGGACTGGCCAAGCTGAACCTTCTCCAAACGCACAAATAGTGTGTCCCTCTATTTGTTTAGTTACATCAGCGAGCATATTCACCTCATCTTTTGAAGCTTCTCCTTTTGCCATTCTCTCTAAAATTCTCCACATCCAACCAGAGCCTTCTCTACATGGTGTACATTGTCCGCAGCTTTCATGTTTATAAAACCTTGCTATTCTCGCCATACATTTA
The DNA here is from genome assembly GCA_902606115.1 of uncultured Pelagibacteraceae bacterium. GTDB lineage: Bacteria > Pseudomonadota > Alphaproteobacteria > Pelagibacterales > Pelagibacteraceae > Pelagibacter. The sequence continues at coordinate 38,579 of CACLFM010000007.1, read as the reverse complement.
ATAATATCTTGGTCTTTATTTATGACAATTATTCCCGCAGTCCCTAAACCACTATTGTTCTCAACTAAAGAGTCAAAGTCCATGGTTATATTTTCACTTATTTCTTTACTTAGCATCGGCATTGATGAACCACCTGGAATAACTGCTTGTAAATTATCCCATCCTCCAACAACTCCACCGGCATGTTTTTCGATTAAGTCTTTTAATTTAATACCCATTTCTTCTTCAACATTACATGGGCTATTAACATTTCCTGAAATACAAAATATTTTCGTTCCAGTATTTTTTGGTTTGCCCAAAGATGAAAACCATTTTGATCCTTTTTTTAAAATTGTTGGTATAACTGCTATTGTCTCAACGTTATTTATAATTGTAGGACATCCGTATAATCCAACTAATGCAGGAAAAGGTGGTTTTAATCTTGGCTGCCCCTTATTCCCTTCAATACTTTCTAAAAGAGCTGTTTCTTCGCCACAAATATATGCACCCGCTCCATAATGCATATAAATATCAAGCTCCCATCCAGTTCCTGATGAATTTTTACCAATTAGGTTGCTTTTATAAGCTTCATCAATTGCATTCTGCAATTTAATGCCTTCGTTGTAATATTCACCTCTCAGATATATGTAGCATTTATGAGCATTAACTGCGTAAGATGCTATTAAACATCCTTCAATCAGTTTGTGTGGTTCAAATCGTAAAATATCTCTATCTTTACATGTGCCAGGCTCAGACTCATCTGCATTTATTACTAAGTAATGAGGTTTAGCTCCAACTTTTTTTGGAGCAAAAGACCATTTTAAACCAGTTGGAAAACCTGCACCACCTCTACCTCTTAACTCCGATTTTTTAACTTCTTCTATAATCCAGTCTCTTCCTTTGTTGCATATTTCTTTAGTGTTAATCCAATCACCTCTTTTTTTTGCAGAATCTAAGTCTGAACCTAGATCGTTATATAAATTTTTAAAAATTCTATCTTTGTCCTCAAGCATTTTTATTCTCTAATAATGTTTTTCTATTTTTTTCAGGCTCAGAGTTTAATCTTCCACGATATGAACCTGGTTTTGGTTTCTTATCTTTTAAAATATCTTTAATTATATTTTCAAACTGCTTTACATTTAGATCCTCATAATAATCATCATTAATTTGGGACATTGGAGCACTGATGCAAGCACCTAAGCACTCAACCTCCGTCCAAGAGCAATTTTTATTAGTTGAAAGTTCATTTTCTTTTTCAGAAATATTTTTTTTGCAAACATCAACAAGTTTATATGCGCCTCTTATCATGCAAGGTGTTGTTGTACAAATTTGAATAAAATATTTTCCAACGGGTTGAAGATTATACATCGAATAGAAAGTTGCTACTTCATATACATTTATATAGGAGATATCTAAAAATTTTGCTATATACTTCATTGCTGCAAGCGGTATCCAATTATCATTTTGTTTTTGAGCAATATAAAGAAGTGCCATAACAGCGCTTTTTTTTTTTCCTGATGGATAATTTAAAACTATTTTGTTAGCTAAATTTAAATTGTCTTGATTGAATTCAAATTTATCAGGTTGCTCCTTAGAAACTTTTTTTATACTCATCGATCTATCTCCCCAAAAACTATATCTAAAGAACCTAAGACAGCAGGCACATCTGCTAACATATGGCCTTTGATCAAATAATCCATGGCTTGAAGATGGGAAAAACCAGGTGCTCTTATTTTGCATTTATATGGTCTATTAGTGCCATCTGAAATTAAATATACACCAAATTCACCCTTGGGTGCTTCTACAGCTGTATAAATTTCATCTTTTTTAACCCTATAACCCTCAGTAAATAATTTAAAATGATGTATGAGAGCTTCCATAGACTCTTTAATATCTTTTTTAGATGGTGGAGTTATCTTATTATCAAGTGATTTTACTGGTCCTTTAGGTAAGTGTTGCAAACATTGTTCAATGATTTTCACACTTTCCCTCATTTCTTCAATTCTGCATAAATATCTGTCGTAACAATCTCCGTTTTTTCCAACAGGTATTCTAAAATTAATTTGTTCGTAACAATCATATGGTTGTGATTTTCTTAAGTCCCAAGGAATTCCTGAGCCCCTGAGCATTACGCCAGAAAATGAGTAATTTAACGCATCCTCTTTGGATACAATACCAATATCAACGTTTCTTTGTTTAAATATTCTGTTATCAGTCAGTAATGTTTCTAAATCATCAATTATCTTTGGAAATGTTTTACAAAAATCAAGTATATCTTTTTCTAAACCTCTTGGTAAATCTTTATGAACTCCACCTGGTCTAAAATAGTTGGCATGCAGTCTTGAACCAGAAACTCTTTCATAAAAACCCATTAACTTTTCTCTTTCTTCGAACCCCCAAAGTGAAGGGGTTAAAGCACCAACATCTAAAGCTTGTGTAGTAATATTTAAAATATGACTTAATATTCTTCCAATCTCACAAAATATTACTCTGATATATTGACCTCTGATTGGAACTTCAATACCCATTATTTTTTCAATAGCCAAAGCAAATGCATGTTCTTGGTTCATAGGTGCTACATAATCAAGTCTATCAAAATAAGGTATAGCTTGGGAGTAAGTTTTGTTTTCAATTAATTTTTCAGTACCCCTGTGTAATAAGCCTATGTGAGGATCAGCTTTTTCAACTATTTCACCATCTAATTCTAGTATTAATCTTAAAACACCGTGTGCAGCAGGGTGCTGAGGTCCGAAATTTAAATTTAGTGTTTTTTTTTGTTTAGTCATTTTTTTTTTGCACCTCTTTGATATATTCTGTTCCTACCCAAGGACTTGCATAGTCAAAATTCCTATAATTTTGTTCAAGTTTTACAGGCTCGTATATAACTTTTTTCTTTTCTTCACTATATCTAACTTCTGTATGACCAGTGATAGGAAAATCTTTCCTTAAAGGGTGTCCTAAAAAACCATAATCTGTGAGTATTCGTCTTAGGTCTGGATGATCATTGAACTTAATACCATACATATCAAAAACCTCACGTTCCATCCAATTAGCAGAGGGAAAAATTTTTGTGAGAGAGTTAACAACCTCATTTTCATTAATATTAAAAGTTAAGTTTATCCTTAAATTAAATTCATGGCTTAAAAATAAATAAATCATTTTAAACCTATTTTCACTACCTATATAGTCTACTGCTGTTATATCTATTAATTGTCTAAATTTAGTAAATTCATTTTTTTTTAAAAAAATAACAACATCTAATAGCGACTCTTTACTAATTTGAATTTCAAGTTGATCATGATTTATTCTGGACGAATTAATTTTAGTGGTTAATTCAGAATTTATTTTTTTTTCTAAGCTAATTAAAGACATTTTATCTTTCTAGAGACCCACGATTTCTTATTTTTTTCTGGAGTTGCATTATTCCATAAAGTAAAGCTTCGGCTGACGGTGGACATCCAGGGACATATATATCAACAGGAACTATTCTATCACAACCTCTAACAACTGAATAAGAGTAGTGATAATATCCTCCTCCATTAGCACAGCTTCCCATGGAAATTACATATCTAGGTTCTGGCATTTGATCATAAACTTTTCTTAATGCAGGTGCCATTTTATTTGTTAAAGTTCCAGCAACAATCATAACATCTGATTGTCTAGGTGATGCTCTTGGAGCTGCTCCAAATCTTTCAAGATCATACCTTGGCATAGAGGTTTGCATCATCTCGACAGCACAACAAGCAAGACCAAATGTCATCCAATGTAAAGATCCTGAACGTGCCCAATTAATTAAATTGTCCATCGATGTAGTTATAAAACCTTTGTCAGCAAATTCTTTTGCAAGATTTTTAAATTCTTCAGGGATTTTTCTTTCTCTGTCTGTTAAATTCATTTTATTGCCAATCCAAAGCACCTTTCTTCCATTCATAAATAAAACCAATAGTCAAAATAAACAAAAACAACATCATAGAAAAAAAACCAAATAGACCTGTATTACCTAGGGTAATTGCCCAAGGGAATAAAAATGCAATTTCTAGATCAAAGATAATAAATAATATCGCAACTAAATAAAATCTTATATCAAATTCCATTCTAGAGTCGTTAAATGGTTCAAAACCACACTCATAAGCAGATAATTTTTCTGGGTCAGGATTTTTTGGTGAGAAAGCAAAATTTAATATCACAAAACCTAAGCTAAATAATAAAGCAATAGCCAAAAAAATTATTATAGTTAAATAATCATTTAAAAATACTAAAGACATAATGTTTTTATATAATGTTTAATATTAAATTAAAGTGCAGTTACGTCACGTTTTTATTGGCTTATTTACTATAAGATTTCGTTAATTGATAATAGTTATCATTATGGCGGGAGTGACGGGACTCGAACCCGCGACCTATCGCGTGACAGGCGATCGCTCTAACCAACTGAGCTACACCCCCCTTAATAAATTATCTTTGGTGGGCAGTAAAGGACTCGAACCTTTGACCCCCTCGGTGTAAACGAGATGCTCTACCAACTGAGCTAACCGCCCCCCTAAAGAGATGTACTTTTACATCAGTGTTGGTTCAATGTAAATTATAATTTATTGAATACTTGCCGGAGTTTTTTCCGTTTTCTTATTATCAGATATAGTATCAACCTCAACCCACTCAGCTGGTTTTAAATCTTTTGTTAATGCTATTTTAAGAACCTCGTCAGCTGTCTCAACAGTAGTAATTTTTATATCCTCTTTAACTTTCTTAGGTACATCAGCTAGATCCTTTTTATTATCTTTTGGTATTAAAACTTCTTTAATACCAGCTCTATGAGCAGCAAGAAGTTTTTCCTTTAAACCCCCAATTGGTAAAACCTGACCAGTAATGGTTACTTCTCCGGTCATGGCTACGTCTTTGTTAACTGGAATTTTACTTATAGAAGAAACTATTGAAGTTACCATAGCTATACCAGCAGATGGTCCATCCTTGGGTGTTGCCCCCTCTGGAACATGAATATGAAAATCTTTTTTTTCAAAAGTTGGTGGTATTATACCAAAATCTAAGCATTTTGATCTTACGTAAGATTTGGCTGCTTTAACAGATTCCTGCATTACATCTCCAAGTTTTCCAGTAATTTGCATTCTTCCTTTACCAGGCATGTTGACTGTTTCAATTTTTAAAATTTCACCTCCAAATTCAGTCCAAGCTAAACCTGTCACAATTCCTATTTTGTTTGTATCTTCAATTTCACCAAATTTATATTTTCTAACACCTAAAAATTCAGATAAATTATCATTGTCAATTTTTACTTTTTCTGTCTCTTTATTAACTACCTTTTTTACAACTTTCCTTGATATTTTAGATATTTCTCTTTCTAAATTTCTCACACCTGACTCTTTAGTGTAATATCTAATTACATCTTTAATAGTTCCATCATCAAAATTCATTTCTCCCTCTTTAACACCGTTGTCTTTAATTTGCTTAGGTAATAAATATTTATTAGCAATATTAATTTTTTCATCCTCAGTATATCCGGGTATTCTTATCACTTCCATTCTATCAAGAAGAGGAGGAAGTATATTTAATGTGTTTGCTGTAGTAACAAACAACACATCTGAAAGATCATAATCTACCTCAAGATAATGATCATTAAATGTAGTATTTTGCTCTGGGTCTAAAGCTTCTAACAATGCAGAGGAAGGGTCTCCTCTATAGTCATTGCCAACCTTATCAATCTCATCAAGTAAAAATAAAGGATTTTTTGTTCCAGCTTTTTTCATCATTTGAATAATTTTTCCTGGGAGTGAACCTATATAAGTTCTTCTATGACCTCTTATTTCAGCTTCGTCTCTCACACCACCTAAAGACATCCGTACAAATTGTCTGTTAGTTGCCTTTGCAATTGATTTACCCAGTGATGTTTTACCTACACCTGGTGGACCAACTAAACATAAAATTGGTCCTCTGATTTTATTCATTCTCTTTTGTACTGCTAAAAATTCTACGATCCTTTCTTTGACTTTATCCAAACCAAAATGATCTTCGTCTAAAATTTTAAGTGCTTTATTAAGGTCAATATCTACTTTATCTTTTTTGAACCATGGTAAGTCAACCATCCAATCTAAATAATTTCTAACAACTGTAGCCTCAGCCGACATTGGGCTCATGTTTTTGAGTTTTTTTAACTCAGACATACATTTTTTTTCAACTTCTTTTGGCATTTTTGATCTTAAAATGGCTTTATTCAAACTTGATGTTTCATCTTTTCCGTCCTCAATTTCACCTAACTCTTTTTGAATAGCTTTGAGTTGTTCATTCAAATAATATTCTCTTTGTGTTTTTTCCATTTGGGTTTTAACTCTTCCACGGATTCTTTTTTCAACACCAATTATACTGGTTTCATTATCCATAATTTTATTAATTAAATTAAGTCTTTTTTTTAGATCTAGTGTTTCAAACACTTGTTGTTTTTCAGAAATTGTTGCATTTAAATGAGATGCAATATTATCTGAAATTTTTGATGGATCTTTTAAAAGTTTAATATTGTTAATTGTTTCATTTGAAATTTTTTTGTTAACCGATGTAAGTCTTTCTAATTTCTTAATAGAATTTAAAGCAAGTGTTAATAAATCTTCGTCTTTGTTAATGATTTCAGCAAGTTTCTCATAAGAACACGACAAAAAATCATTATTGTCTTGAAAATCATTAATTTTAACTCTCAAAATTCCTTCTACTAAAACCTTAACAGTTCCATCAGGTAATTTAAGTAATTGTAATATATTGCTTTCACATCCATAATTGAAAATATCGTTCTTCTTTGGATCATCGACTTCTGAATTTTTTTGAGTCACTAGAATGATCTTTTTATCTTTTTTCATACATTCATTTAGAGCTGTAATTGACTTATCTCTTCCAACAAATAAAGGAATTACCATGTGTGGAAATACAACTATATCTCTTAAAGGTAATAGCGCAGAATTAAATTTAATATCCATAAGTTAATTATATGGATATTAAAGTAAATAATGCAATAGTTTTTTGTCTTTTATTAAGTGCAATATTACGCAGCTGAGGTTTTTGACTTGTCTTTATCTTGCTTGTTCTTTGAATGAACAATAATTGGTTGGGATTCTCCCCTCACAGAGCTTACATCTACTATAACCTCACTCACATTTTCTAGACTTGGTATTTCAAACATGCTTTTTAATAAAACATTTTCAAGTATTGATCTCAATCCTCTCGCACCCGTTTTTTTTTTTATAGCCTTTATAGCTACTTCTTTAATTGCATTTTCTTTAAAATTGAGCTTTACACCCTCTAGTTTGAATAATTCCTGATATTGTTTTATTAAAGAATTTTTAGGTTCTTGTAGAATTTTGATTAAAGATTTTTCATCTAAATCATCTAATGTTGCTGTTATTGGAAGTCTTCCAATAAATTCTGGAATAAGGCCATATTTTAATAAGTCCTCAGGTTCTAAACTTTTAATCCACTCTCCAGTTTTTTTATCTTCCATAGATTTTACTTTAGCCCCAAAACCAATAGAAGATCCTTTGTCTCTTTGTGATATTATTCGATCTAATCCAGCAAAGGCTCCTCCACAAATAAATAAAATATTTGTTGTGTCTACTTGTAAAAATTCTTGTTGAGGATGTTTTCTTCCACCTTGTGGTGGCACACTCGCGACAGTTCCTTCCATTATTTTAAGTAATGCTTGTTGCACCCCTTCTCCGGAAACATCTCTAGTTATAGAAGGATTTTCAGATTTCCTGCTAATTTTGTCTACTTCATCTATATAAACTATTCCTCTTTGAGCTTTTTCAACGTTATAATCTGCAGCTTGTAATAACTTTAATATAATATTTTCTACATCTTCTCCAACGTATCCAGCTTCGGTAAGAGTAGTTGCGTCAGCCATAGTAAAAGGAACATCCAAAATTCTTGCCAAAGTTTGAGCCAATAAAGTTTTTCCACATCCAGTCGGACCAATTAAAAGGATATTTGATTTAGCAAGTTCAACATTTTTAGATGTTTTATTTTCATAGTTCAATCTTTTGTAATGATTATGAACAGCAACAGATAAAACTTTTTTTGCTAAATCTTGACCTATAACATAATCATCTAATACCGAGCAAATTTGTTTTGGCGAAGGTAATCCATCCTGATGTTTTACAAAAGTATCTTTGTTCTCTTCTTTAATTATGTCCATACACAATTCCACACACTCATCACAAATAAAAACTGTAGGACCAGCAATTAATTTTCTTACCTCGTGTTGGCTTTTACCACAGAAAGAACAGTACAAAATATTTTTATTATTACTCATAGAATTTTAAAACGAATCAATAATAATACTCTATTATAAGTAGTATGCTTATTTCAAGTTTAGTATAATGTTAAAACTAGATGTAGTGGAAAACTAAATTCTTTTCTCTACTACTTGATCAATTAAACCGAAATCTTTAGCGTTATCTGGTGTCATAAAATTATCTCTTTCTAAGGCGTCTTTTATTTGGTCAACATTTTTACCAGTGTGTTTAGAGTATATTTCATTTAACCTTTTCTTTAATGACAAAACTTCATTAGCATGAATTTCTATATCAGTAACTTGCCCTTGAAATCCTGCTGATGGTTGATGGACCATTATTCTTGAGTTAGGCAGAGAAAATCTTTTTCCTTTTTTTCCAGCAGCTAGTAAAAAAGAACCCATTGAGGCAGCTTGACCGATACAAAGTGTTGATACATCTGGTTTTATATATTGCATTGTATCATAAATTCCTAATCCAGCTGTGACTAACCCACCTGGACTGTTAATATACAAAAAAATCTCTTTTTTTGGATTCTCTGATTCTAAAAATAACAATTGAGCTGTAATTAACGATGCTACACTGTCATTTATAGCACCTACTAAAAAAATAATTCTCTCTTTTAAAAGTCTTGAAAATATATCGTATGCTCGTTCACCTCTCGATGATTGTTCGACAACCATTGGAATTAATGTGTTCATATGCTCTGATATTTTAATACTCATATTTGCGAATCATCTAGTTATACAACTTGTAATTACTTTTTGCTAACTTTTTTTGTTTTTTTTGTAAGAGGGGCTTTATTTTCTTTTTTTTTTGTTTTATTTTTATCTTTAAACGATGTTGAAGCCTTTATTGTTTTGTTTTGCTCTTCTAAATTTTTTTCATTTTCTGCTTTTATGATTTTTTCAGCCTCAATCTTATTTAAAACTTTTTTATTTGATTTAGCTTTTGATTTTATAAAATCAATTATTTTTTCTTCATAGAGTGTTCCCCTTAGACTAGCTGAAGCTGAGGGATTTTTTTTATAATAATCCATGATTATTTTTTCTTGACCAGGCATCATGCTTAATTGTTTCTGGATCTCAGCTTGTATTTCATTTGGGTCAACCTTGATTTTATTTTTTTCACCTATTTCATTTAAAATTAATCCAAGTTTTATTCTTTTGGATGCATTTTTTTCTAAACTTATTTTATTTTTTTTTAAATCTTCTTCTGTTTGACCTTGACCTAATACTTTTATTTCTTCGTCTATGAGTGCTTGTGGCAGATCTTCAACTTTAATTTGCTCTAATCCTTTTAATATCTGATTTTTTGAAATTATATTAAGAGAATTTTTGAACTCTTCATTAATTTGTTTTGACATAATTTTTTTCAAATCATTTAAATCTTTAGCACCTAAAGTTTTTGCAAATTCATCGTTAATTTCTACTTCTTTAGGTTTTTTAACGTAATTAATTTTACATTTAAAAATACTTTTTTTTCCTACAAGTTCTTTTTTAGGAAAATTTTCTGGCAATGTTACTTCAACATTGATCTCATCACCTTTTTTTGCTTTCAGCAATTGTTTATCAAACCCGCTAATAAATAAATCTTTGCCAATTTCAATTTGTGTATTTTTTCCTTCATTGCCTTCGAATTCATTCCCATCAACTGTAGCCTTATAATCAAATGATATTAGATCTCCATCATTTGCTACTTTGGCAGCATCAACATCAATAAAATTTTTTTGATTTTTGGCTATTTCCTTAATTCTTTTATTTGTTTCTGAGTCTTCAATTTTGATTTCATATTCATCAAACTTAATTTTATCTAAAGTGTCTAATTTTACTTTAGGAAATTCTGTGATACTTATTGTGTATTCTAAATCTTTTCCCTCTCCAAAACTTTTAAGATCAATTTTTGGTTGTAATGCTGGTTTAATTTTTTTTTCATCAAGAGCTTTTGCCGAGCTCTCCTTTAATATTTTGTCAATAACCTCCCCATATACAGCTTTACCAAATTGTTTTTTAATAATATCTGTGGGTACTTTTCCAGGTCTAAAGCCTTTAAGAACTACATCTTTTTTGATTTGTTCATATCTTTGCTCAAGCTCTTTATTAATAGTCGTTTTATCAATTAAAACTTTTAAATTCTTTTCTAAATTTTTTTTATTTTCTACTGTTACTTTCATAATATATGGTAGGCGAGAAAGGACTCGAACCTTCACATGTTGCCATATTGGTTCCTAAGACCAACGCGTCTACCAATTCCGCCACTCGCCCAATTATTTTAAAAAGACTTATATATGATAGATTAAAATTGTCCAATTAGAATATTTGTGCAATAAATAATTCAATAAATTTATGATAGTTTCTCCTTGTATAAGTATTTGCAAATCTGATCCGGTGACTGGATTTTGTTATGGTTGTGCTAGAAATTCTAAGGAAAAACTTAATTGGAAAGATAAAAATACAACGAATGAATGGAAATCACAAAATTTGTTAGTGATAAAATCTAGAATGAGGGGTTGGCAACTAGAAAGTTTTAAGAAATCTTACATTTATAAATGTGAAAATGGAATTTCTCTAGAAAAAAAAAGGAAAATTGATTTAAATGATTAAAATAAAGCACGTCGTAATTTTGTATATTATAGGAATATTATTTGGAGCTTTTTTTTTAGATTTATGGGGAGCTGAAACCAATATAAAAAAAGGCTTAATTGCAATGATCTGGACGGCGTTATTTTTAATTTCCCTAATTTTTGTTGAAAAAAATAAAGAAGAAAATTAATAAATATTATCAATTTAATTTAATGTCAGAAAAAATATCCTTAATAATACCTTGCAAAAATGAGGTTGAGTCTCTAGGCGCTGTTCTCAATGAAGTTAAAGACAATAAATTTATTGATGAAATAATTGTAGTTGTTGATAATGAGGAAGATAATTCGATACCAGTTATTAAAAAATTTAACTGCAAATTAATTATACAATCCAAAAAAGGTTACGGGTCAGCAATAGTAGAAGGTTTTAGCATAGCTAAAAATAATTTTGGCTGTATTTTTAATGCAGACTACTCGTTTGATCCAAAATATTTTGAAGATTTAATAAAATTATCAAAAAATAATGATTTTGTTTTTGGCAGTAGATACAAAGGACTTGGTGGGAGTGACGATGATGATGCAATAACTTTTATTGGAAATAAAATTTTTACTTTTATAACAAATTGTATACTTAGAATTAAGTTATCTGACATATTGTTTACATATGTGCTTTGCAATGTAGAGAGATTTAATAGTTTAAATTTAAAAAATAATGATTTTAAATTATGTATCGAGTTACCAGTAAAAGTAAAAAAAAATAATTTTCCTTATGTAGATTTTGAGATGTTTGAAAGAAAAAGATATGATGGTAAAAAAAAAGTTAACGTAATAAAAGATGGGTTATTAATATCTTATGAAATAATTAAGAGCTTTTTCTATTTATATTTTAAATAATTAATTTATTACAATCCTGTCTATTATTTCGTAATTTTTATTTGATATTATAATTTCTCCCGAGGTAGCTCCAACTCCTAATAATTCCAATATTACAACATAATGAGTTACCAGGACTAAATTTGTATCTTTATCCCAATTCTTGATAAATTTTTTTAATTTCTTTATTTGTTTGTTTTTATTTGTATTAAATTTTTGACTGTAGAAAGAATTAAGCCCATTAAATGTCTTGTAATTGGAAAATGCATGAAACGCGGTGTCTTTACATCTGCACCAATCACTTGAAAGAACGTTTCCAACTTCAATACTGTTTTCTTTAAAAAAAATTCCAATTCTTTTGGATTGGTTAATTCCTGCAAAATTTAAATTTCTTTGTGTTTTACAATCATTTAAGTTTATGTTGTCTGGGTCTCCCGTTCCTGGTGCAAGAGCATGTCTTATAAAAATAATTTTATTTCCCTCTTTAATTTTATTTATAATTTTTTCACTAGCATATGCTTGATCGATATAAAAAATTGATAGAAAAACAAATATAATTAAATTAATGTATTTCATCTGATGATAAATAATATATCACAATTAAATAATAAAATAATAAAATGTAGATCTTGCATCCGTTTAATCAATTTTAGAAAAAAGATAATTAAAAATAAAAGAAAACAATATATAAAAGAAAAATATTGGGGTAAGCCCATTACTGGATTTGGTGATATTAATGGTAAAATATTATTTGTTGGTTTGGCACCTGCAGCTCATGGAGGCACTAGAACTGGAAGAGTGTTTACAGGAGATAAATCATCAGATTTTTTATACAAATGTTTATTTAAGGCAAATATTTCTAATCAAAGAAATTCGGATCATATTAAAGATGGTTTAAAATTAAAAAATGCCTACATAACTACAGCTCTAAAATGTGTTCCGCCAGAAGACAAACCATTAAAAATCGAACTAGAGAAATGTTCGAGATTTTTTAATAAAGAGATTGAATTACTAGAAAATTTAAAAGTTATTGTTTGCCTTGGAAAAATAGCATTTGATGCTTGTAAATATTTTTATAAAAAAAAATTTAGCCTTACTGAGAATTTTCAGTTTGGACATGGAAGGATTTATAATTTAAATAACGGTATAAAGTTAGTTGGTTGTTATCACCCTAGCCCTAGAAATGTTAATACTGGAAGAATTGATGAAAAAAAAATGTTAAAATTATTTAATAAGATTAAAAATTTTAATTAATTATTATTTTCTGTTTTAATTCATCTGGGATTCTTGTGGGTTTACCGTTTTTATCAACTACAACCAGATGAATTTCACTTGAGGTAAGTAGCTCATCATCTCTAAATACATTTTGCTTCATCTTAAATGATGAGTTAGAAATAGAGCTGATGATTGACTTTATCTCAAGTTGATCCTCGAGTTTAGCTGGTTTTTTGTAATCTATATTGCAAGATTTAACTATTATTAAAACCCCAAACTTATCTAGCAATTTTCTATTACTTAAGCCAATTTCTGTAATTGCCTCTGTTCTGGCTCTTTCAAAAAATTTTAAGTAATTTGCGTAATACACTACACCGCCTGCATCGGTATCTTCATAAAAAACTTTTATTTTATATTTAAATTCTTCCATCTCAAAAATTTTTAATTAGCTGAAAAATATATATTCTGAAAATAAGAAATTGACTTTTTTTTTGATTGGTCAGTGTCGGCCATAATTGCGACCCCATCTAAGATATCTACATCTAAATTGTGTAATTTTTTATAGTCTTTTTTAACATCTGTTTTCACTGTTACCCATTCATTTAAATTAGCTTTTGTAGAAGATAATACATAATCTACTGAGCTTTTAGTGTACGGGCTTGCCCAAGAAACTCCGGTTTCTTCATTACTTGAAAAAACATAATTTATTGCTTTATTTGACAAAGGTGTTAACCCTGTTTTCTTTACCACGAAAAATCTCGCAGCGAAATCATGTCCTTTTTTTGATTTTTCATCAAGTCCACTCAGGTCTTTTTCAACTTTCCATGTAATATTAAGAATTGGTGTTTTATTAAGATCCACTAAAAACTCTTTTCCTAAACCTGACCCTCCATTTTCAACTTCAGCTTTTAAATAATTACCTTTGTCATTTTTTCCTAAACTATAAGTAGTGAGACTTTTGGCTCCTCTTATTTTTCTCACTTTTAAATTTTCCAATTCCTTATCATCAAACTGAAATATCTCTAAATTATCTGCATATAAACTAGTAAAAAATAAAGTTGATATAAAAAATATTAGAAAATATTTCATGTGAGGAAGATATAAACTAAAAATAAAAAATTTCAAATATTTTAAAAAATCTTACTTTTGACATTTTTCAGACATTCGAAAATCATTATTTAAAGTTATTTGTTACTTATGAAACTTTTTATCCCCCTTGTGTTGCTAATTGTGCTTACTGGTTGCTCAAGCCATTCAGTAAAACTTGGCAAAAAATGTACTAAAATAGCTGGAGATAATACTTACGAAAAATCTTTTGTATGGATTATCAACAATGAAAATTTAGAAAACTTCGATCAAAAAATTAACAAGAAAAATTGTGTTGCTAACGGAGAAAATCTTTGAGGTTAGTATCTATATTTATACTTTTAATTTATTGGTCAATAATCATTTTGGCACCTGTTATCGCAAATGAAGATAGTCTTTATAAACTTGAAAACACTTTGTTGCCTTTAGAAAAGCCAAAAATAAACTAATAAGTAGACCTGCCGCCGCTAATATCAAATACTGCGGCGGTAGAAAATGAATTTTCATGAGATGAAAGCCAACATACCATTGAAGAGAGTTCATTTAATTTGAGAAATCTTGCTCTGGGTACTTTTGAAAGCATTCTTTTTACATGCTCTTTAGACATTTGATTTAGTATTCTTGTTTTAGCACCAGCCGGGGTAACTGCGTTAACAGCTATATTCTTATTGGCTAATTCTTTACCAAGTGATTTTGTAAGTGCAATAACACCAGCTTTTGAAGAGCTGTATGCGCTGGCTTTTGCATTACCATCTTTTCCAGAAACTGAGGCAATATTAACAATTCTTCCATAATTGTTTTTAATCATATGTGGAACAATAGCCTTACAACAATTAAAAGTTCCGTGTAAATTTATATCAATAATTCTTTTCCATTCAGCATAGTCATATTTCCATAGTTCTGTGGTTGAACCAGTTACACCTGCATTATTAATCAATATATCTATTTTCATATTTTTAGTTATCTTCTTAACTGTCATTTTTATGCTTTCAGGATCGGTAATATCAACGATTTGTTTTGACAAATTTTTATTTTTTATTTTTTTGATAACCTTTTCAAGCTCTCTTTCATCATTGTCCCAAATAATTACTTTTGCTCCAGATTTAAGAAAATTTTTTGCAATATCTAAGCCAAAACCTTGGGCACCACCTGTTACTACCGCAACTTTTTTTTTTAAATCAAATTTATTCATTGTTCGCTAGCTAGTAGATAATAAATAGTACCGGAAACAACAAAACCAATAATCCAAGAAAAAGATTGAAAAATATAAAAGTTAGGATTCCAAATAGATGCAAATGCAAAAATTGTACCAATTAAAATAGAATATAATGCTTTAAGATGCCACCCTTTAGAATACATATACACACTTTTTTCATTTGCAAAAAAAATGTCTTTGTTAATTAGAATTCTTTTTTTTATCAAGTAGTAATCAACAACCATTGTTCCAAAAATAGGGCCAAAAAAACCAGCTATAGTATCTAAAATTGATAATGATCCGTTTTGACTTAAAAGAGGTGTCCAAAGTATTCCAATGAAAAAACCAATGATCAATATAGTTAATCCAGATTTTTTTAAAGTCATGCTTTTTGGTAAAAAGTTAATAATTACATTTTGAGCTGGTATATAATTTGCAATTAAATTTGTTGAAGACGATGCAAATAATACAAAAATTAAAACAAATACAGTTAAAATAGTATTGTCCAATTTTCCTATAATATCAGTGGGGTTTGTAAGTATTGATGAAATGCTTATATTATTACTTCTAAAATAAATATCTGAACCAATAATGATAGTCAAAACTAAAAAAGAAAATAATATTAAAGAAAAAGTTAAAGATATATTTCCTTTATTTAATTCTTTGGTATTTTTAACGTACCTCGAATAATCGCCAAAGTTTAATATCAAAATTGAATAGTAGGCAAATAATGTACCCGAGATACCAATTAGATTATTTATTTTAAATTGACTAAATCCTTCAGATATATTTAGTTTATCTATTAATGTATCTAGAACATACAAATTGTTATCTGAAATTAAAATTAAGAAAAAAAAAATTAATCCAAAATAAACAAACATAGCTGAAAAATTAACAAAATTTTTTATTGCTTTTTGTCCATTACTAAATATTAAAAACTGTATTATTAAAGTTAAAACAAAAGACAGCCAGTCAATCAAATTCATTGACATAAAAAAAATTAAAAAAATTTCATTATCTAAAATATTGCTGTCTATATTGAATAATGTAATTCTTATTAAATAACTTATTGACTTAGAAATAAAAAAAGTTTGTATTCCGAAAAAAAATAAGCCAACAAACCCTCTAAGAAGACTTATATATTTTGCTCCTAAATAACCAGTTGATATTCTTAAAAAAACTGGAAAAGGTATTCCGTGTTTTAATGAAGGTGTGCCAGCCAAATTTGAAAAAAAATAAACCAAGATTGATGCTAATATTGACCCTAAAAATACCTCATAAAAATTAAGATCGTAAAGTAAATACAACGAACCTAATAAAGCAAAGGATATAATACTTTGAGTACCGACGGTCCAAAAACAAAATAAATCTTTCCAGGTCCAATTTTTATTTGTCGGATTTACCGAAACTATTTCCCAGTTTGTTAAATGAATATTTTCTTTATTAGGATTCACTATTCCATAATAATCATATATAGATTACTGTCCATACAAGACAGATGGTAACCATAGCACAATTTCTGGAAATATTATGATGATAATAAGACCAATTATCTGTAGCACCATAAATTGCATCATACCAAGATAAATATCTTTTAAATCCCACTCTGGGACAACACCTTTTAAAAAATAGGCTGATAACGCTACTGGTGGAGAAAGCCAGGCGGTTTGTAAATTTACAGCAACTAAAATTGCAAACCAAGTCAAATTAAATCCTAATGCCTCAACTAAAGGTAAAATGATAGGAATTATAATCATGACTATTGGTACCCATTCTAGAGGCCAACCTAATAAAAAAATCATTACCATTATCATTCCTAATATTAAGTACTTATTCATCTCTAAGCCTAATAAAAACTCTGTAAGTAAAGTTGGGGTACCTAATCTTGCAAAGACTGCTCCGAAGAAGTTTGAAGCAGCAACTAAAACCATTATTAAAGCAGTTATTTCTAAAGTTTTTACAAGTGCTTCTTGTAATTTTGGTAAGGTTAATTTTTTGTATGCAAGAGAAAGAAGAAGTGCGCCCATTGCACCACAGCCTGCGGCTTCGGTAGGAGTAGCAAAGCCAAATAAAATACTTCCAAGTGCAGCAAAGACTAATGCCGCAGGTGGAACAAGTCCAAGAAAGAATTCAATCCACACTTCTTTCATACTGGCAGCTCTCATGTCTTGGGGTAATACTGGTCCTAACTTAGGATTAATCATACATCTAATTGTAGTATATGCTGCATACAAAGAGGCAAGTAATATTCCTGGTAAAATTGCTGCCGCAAATAAATCAATTACCGGAATTTCCATTATCGGACCCATCACAACAAGCATAATGCTTGGAGGAATTAAAATACCTAAAGTACCTCCTGCAGTAATTGTTCCAGCTGCAAGTTTAACATCATATCCAGATCTATTCATAGATTTAGCAGCCATAATTCCCAGAATGGTTACAGATGCACCAACAATCCCCGTTGCAGCTGCAAATATTACAGATACAAATAATACAGCGTAATATAAAGAACCTTTAACTTTTGCTAACATTAATTGAAAAGCCGAAAATAATCTTTCCATTAAACCAGCTTGTTCCATCATAATTCCCATAAAGACAAAGAGCGGAACAGCAGCAAGTGTTTGTTCGGTCATAACCATGGAAAATTGGAGAGTCATTAAATAAAAGACTAACTTACCAAAACCTAAATAACCAAATACGAAACCTAAAAAAATTAAAGTGAAAGAGATTGGGAAACCAACGAATATGGCAAACAACATTACTCCAACTAAAATAAACCCTAATACTGCAGGATCTATAAATTCAGCTATCACTTAGTCTCTCCTGGCCATTCACCTTTTCTTGCCGCCCAATAGCTTTTGAATAATTCTGAAATACCTTGGACTAGTAAAAATATAATTCCAATTAATAAGCAAGTTTTTATAGGCCACATATAAGGCATCCATGTAGTATCCATGCCCCTCTCACCTCTTTGAATAGACTCACCTACAAACCCAATAGTCATATAAAGAAAGACAATCAAACCTGGAAAATAAAATAATAAATATAACCAAAAATCAATTGTGCCTTGTGTTTTAATTTTAAAATTTCGATATAAAAAATCAGCTCTTATATGAACTCCTTTCGAAAGTGCATAGCCTGCTCCAAGCATAAATAATGCTCCATATAAAAATCTACTTATATCGTAAGCCCAAATAGTAGGGGCTAAGAATAATTTTCTTGCAAGAACTTCATAAGTCATAGCAAAAATCAAAGGTATTAATATCCAGCAAACAATATTTCCTATAATTTTGCTAAATTTATCAATTTTTATTATAGTGACAGCCATCCATAACGGCATGTCACTAGGCATCTTGCCTAACCCACCGCGCCTTTCAGCGATCATTTCATCTGAAAAATTATTTTTTGGTGGTCGGTCTATCATAAATTGAAAATTAAACAAAAAGAGCGGACTGTAAAGTCCGCTCTTAACAAATTTACTATTTTTACTTTTACTTCAAAGTCGCTGCGTGAGCCATTCCTAGCTTAGCATTTGACATTTGAGCACCGCTCCAGAAAGGAACAGCAACATCAGCAAACTCTTTCATAGAGTCATATACTTCTTTAAAAAATGCATTTTTCTCAGCATTTTTATTTAAAGTAGCTTTTGCTGCAGCCATATATTCTACGAAATAATCAGATGGTGTATCTTCAAGTTTTACACCGTGTTTAGTAGTTAGCTCCTGTAAAGCTTTACCATTTTCGTAAATCCTGTAGCTTAAAGATTTTGCTAGTGACGCATTAGCAGCTACCTCAAGAGACTTTTTCTCGTGAGCTGTCATTGCCTCATAAGTTTTTCCAGTTATGTAAAAGTCAGCATTAACTACTACTTGGTGTAATCCTTGTAAATAGTAATGTTTTAAAACTTTTTGGAAACCAAATGTTAAATCTGGTTTTGGACAACACCACTCTGCTGCATCAATAGTACCTGCTTCAAGTGCTGGCAAAATATCACCACCACCCATAGCAACAGATGCTATACCTATGTCTTTATATGTTTGTCCTGGAATTCCTGGAGGAGTTCTGAATTTATATTTTCTAAAATCAGCCATATCTTTAATCGGTTTTGGAAACCAACCTAAAGCTTCTGGTCCAACTGGTTGAAGCATAAATCCTTTTATGTCTCTTCCCATTTCTTTCCATAATTGGTCATAAAGTTCTTTACCACCACCGTATTGGAACCATGATAGAAATGCTAAATTATCTATACCTACTCCACCTCCTGCTACAGGTGAACCAAATAACATAGCTGCTGGGTGATCACCTGACCAATAGTGCGTCCAGGCAAATCCACAGTCAATTAAACCTTTGTCAACCGCATCCAAAGTTTCTTTAACTCCAACAACCGCACCTGCTGGTAAAATTTCAAATTTTAAAGATCCATCAGTTAAAGTTGTTACAGTATCAGTGAAGTCTTTAAGCATTTTTACTTCATCTGCCTTAGTGTTAAGAACGGTCTGACATTTCAATGTTTTAGCGCTAGCATTTGATACAAAACCAAAAACTAAAAAAGCGGTAAACAAGATTGAAATAATTTTTTTCATATTTTCCCTCTCTTAAGTTATTTTTTAAAAAACTAATTCTGACAAATATCCCTCACTGTTACAAGAGCCAAATACCGCAATAAACCTAGTAAAATTGAGAAATTCAGTATAAAAATAAACTCAAATCGATTATGGAAAAATTTGATTACATTATTATCGGTGCAGGCTCTGCTGGATGTGTATTAGCTAACAGATTGTCAAAAAATTCAAAGAATAAAGTTCTTCTTTTAGAGGCGGGAGGAAAAGATAACTATCCATGGATACATATTCCAGTAGGCTATTATAAAACAATGCATAATCCAAAAGTGGACTGGTGCTTCCACACTGAAAAAGATGAAACAATGAATAATCGATCTATTAGGTACCCTAGAGGTAAAACTTTAGGGGGTAGTTCATCAATAAATGGACTTTTGTGGATCAGAGGTCAAAGTAATGATTATGATAACTGGAGACAACAAGGTAACAAAGGTTGGGGGTGGGATGATGTGTTGCCGTATTTTATTAGGTCTGAAAATAACGAGTTAGGTAAAGATAAATTTCACAGCAACGAAGGTCCTATAATGGTTGCAAATAAAAAAATTAAATTAAAAATGTTAGACGAATTCATTAATGCGGCAGAAGAAACAGGCATTCCTAAAGTAAATGACTTTAATACAGGTAATAATTTTGGTGTTGGTTTTTTTCAATTTACAACTACTCATGGGAAATTTGGATTAAAATTAAGATATAGCGCTGCGAAAGGATATTTAAATCCAGTAAAAAATAGATCTAATTTAAAAATATTGACTAATGTTCAGGTTCAAAGAATAAATTTTGAGGGAAAAAAAGCCTCTGGTGTTGAATATATGTCAGGAGGAAATTTAAATAAAATTTCTGCTAACAAAGAAATTATTTTATCTGCAGGTTCAATTGGGTCTCCCCAGGTTTTGCAAGTTTCTGGAATAGGAGATGCTGATAAGTTAAATAAAATAGGCATAAAATCAATCAAAAATTTGAAAGGGGTTGGTAAAAATTTACAAGATCACTTAATGTTTCGACCAGTTTATAAAGTTAAAAATTTAAAGTCACTGAATAAAAAAATAAACAGTCTTTTTGGAAGATTTTTAATTGGATTAGAGTATGTTTTTAATCAAAGTGGACCAATGACCATGGGGGCAAGTCAGGTCTGTGGTTTTGCTAAGAGTGATAATTCTAGAGAAACACCAAATCTACAATTTCATGTTCAGCCGATTAGTACGGATGTTTTGGGGGCAACTAAACTTCATGATTTTGAAGGGATTACGCCAACAGTAGCCAATATAAGACCAACAAGTAGAGGAGAAATAAATATTGTTAGTAGTAATATAAAAGATAAACCAAAAATTAAAATGAACTATTTATCAACTGAAGATGATAGATATGTGGCTGCTAAAGGTCTTAAGCTTATTAGGAAGATTATGCTTGATACTGATACGTTTAAAAAATATCAACCAGAAGAATATCGTCCCGGTATTCACATTAAAGATGATGAAGGGTTAGTCAAAGCTGGAAGTGACTATACACAAACAATATTTCATCCAGTAGGAACTTGTAAAATGGGTCAGGATGAAAACTCGGTCGTAAATGAACGACTTAAAGTTAATGGTATAGAAAACTTGAGAGTAGTTGATGCATCAGTGATGCCAAATATTACGTCAGGAAATACAAACGCTCCAACTATAATGATTGCAGAGAAAGCATCTGACATGATATTAGAAGACAACCTTTAATGAACGAAGAGATCATAATTTTTGCACAAATAGTTTTTATCGATTTAGTTTTAGCGGGCGATAACGCTATAATTATAGGCATGGTTGCATCTAAATTTCCAGCTGCAGAAAGAAAAAAAATAATTTTTTGGGGAATTAGTGGAGCTGTTTTATTAAGAATTGTACTTACTCTTTTAACTGCATATTTATTACAAATAACTGGTCTAAGATTAATCGGTGGTCTCGCATTATTATATATTTGTTACAAACTTTATAAAGATATTCTAAAAAAACCAAATGAGGAGACAAATAGTAATATCAAAATAGATAAGTCTAGTTTTATAAAAGCGATATCAACTGTATTAATTGCAGATTTCACAATGAGTTTGGACAATGTGCTTGGCGTAGCTGGGGCGGCAAAGGATCATTACGGCCTTTTAGTTTTTGGTTTAATTTTATCAATTATTTTGATGGCAACTGCTGCTACTCTAATATCTGGATGGATAAAAAAATACAAATGGATTGGATGGGTTGGTTTATTGGCAATACTGGTAGTAGCAATAGATTTGATTTATACTGATTTAAAAATTTTGATTATTTGATGTACTTAAAAAAATATAACTTAAAAAATAAAACTGCTCTTGTTACAGGAGCTGGTAAAGGTTTGGGAAGAGCCTGTGCAATTGCTTTGGCTGAAGCTGGCACAAACTTGATAATACTCAGTAGGACTGAAAGAGACTTAAAAGAGGTCTCTAAAATCATTAAAAAATTTAAAGTAAAATGTAAATATTTTGTGTGTGATGTTACAAATTATGAGCAAATTAAAAAAGTTATTAATTCTCAAAAGAAAATAGACGTTGTGGTTAATAATGCTGGAACTAATATTCCAGAACACTTTACAAAAGTTAAAAAAAGTAACATGGAGTATTTAGTAAAAGTTAATACCATAGCTTCATTTAATATAGCTCAACTGAGTGCTTTAAAGATGATTGAATTAAAAAATAGAAAAAAGACTGGAGGAGCTATAATCAATATGTCTTCGCAAATGGGTCACGTGGGTGGACCAATTAGAAGTGTATATAATATGAATAAATTTGGTTTAGAGGGTTTAACTAAAGGTATGTCTATAGATTTAGCAAAATATAACATAAGAGTTAATACAGTTTGCCCAACTTTTGTAGTAACTCCAATGACAAAAAAATTTTTAAAAGATAAAAAATTCATGAGAGAAGTAGTTGGTAATATTCCTTTAGGGAAGTTTGCTGAATTATCGGATATAGCAAGTGCTGTGGTTTTTTTAGCTTCAGATCAAGCGTCAATGATTACGGGAACTTCTTTGTTGGTAGACGGTGGATGGACAGCAAAATAATTAAATATATTATTTTATTTGTTTTCATTTTTTCATTCGAATCAAAATCTGTAGAGTTTAATGGTAAATTCATCCAGGGTCATTTTATTTTGGGGAAGACAGATCCTGGATCTGAAATTGAAATTGATAATAAAAAAATAAAGGTCACAAAGGATGGTGACTTTGTTTTTGGGTTAGATAGAGATCGAAAAAACGATATAGTAATTACCAAAATTTATAAAGGAAATAAAAAAAAGATAGTAAAAAAAGTACTTAAAAGAAAATATAAAATTCAGAGAATAGATGGTCTTGAGCCTAAGAAAGTTACACCTCCTAAAGAAGTATACGATAGAATAAAAAAAGAGAATAAATTAATAATTAAAGCCAGAGAGATAAATTCAAATTTAAATTTTTTTAAAAATAAATTTATTAATCCTTTAGATGATGCGATAATCACTGGAATATACGGTAGTCAAAGAATTCTAAATGGTAAACCAAGATCACCTCATTATGGAATTGATTTTGCGGGAAAACTTGGGACACCAATAAAGGCAATGGCTAGTGGAATAGTTACGCTTGCAGAAATCGATTTATATTATACAGGAGCAACACTTATTTTTGATCACGGACATGGAATTTCTACGCTATATATGCATATGGATAAAATATTTGTAGAAGAGGGTGATATTATAAAACAAGGTGATATAATTGGAACTGTAGGTTCTAGCGGCAGGTCAACTGGTCCACATTTAGATATAAGGTTAAATTGGTTCGGCATAAAATTAGATCCTTCAACAGTTTTAAATATAAAATTATGAAAAAGACAAATTTAGAAAAAGTTTCAGATAAACTAGTAAATGCTTTTTTAAAAAATAAGCTAATCGCATCAATACCAGTTAAATATACAAAAAAATTAAAAGATGCCCAAAAATTAAGAAAACTTTGTGAAAATAAAATTAAATTACCGGTAATTGGTTTTAAAGCAGCTGGCACAGGTATTCCTTTAATAAAAAAATTAAAAGAAAAAGAACCTTTTTATGCCACAGTTTATAAAAGAAATTTTTTAAATAGTGGTAAAATAGTTAAAATAAATAAAGCGACATTAGGAATTGAACTTGAGGTTTGTTATAAAGTTAAAAAATCTTTTTTTTCATCCAAAGGTGTAATTTCCATGAAAAATATATCTAAATACATTTCGCATATGGCTCCCTGTATTGAAATAGTTGGTTACAGACAAAGAAAAAAAGGAATTAGTTCATTTGGTGACCTCTGCAGTGATTTTGGGGCTAATGTAAAATTTTTAATAGGTGCAAAAAAGAAATATAAAAAAATAAATATTGGAAATTTGAAAACTAATATTTCTAACAAAAAAATTAATCAGAGCGTAAGTGGTAATACAAACACCGTTTATATAAATCCAATGAACTCATTAAGATTTGTTTTAAATAAGGTTAAAAAAGACAGAATAAATTTAAATAAAGATTTTTGGGTTTTTACCGGCTCATCGGTTGGGGTGGTACCCATTATGGGAAAAGGGCTTTATATTGGTAAAGTTGAAAAGTTAGGATCTGTCAAAGTAATTATATCATAAAGTCTAATTCTCAAAAATTTTTCATATCATATCTAATAAAGTAGAATAAAATTGTTGGAATAAAATAATTTATTGATAAACAAGTTAAAAAAATGAATAAACATAATTTTAAACATATATTTAAAAGAGATTTTATAAAGCCTCATATTAATTTCAAATTATTTTCCAATAAGAGTATTTTGGTAACTGGATCTTCTGGTTCAATAGGAACCAAAATAATAAAAAAACTAAAAAAATACACTAAAAATATAACGGGTGCAGACATAAGTGGCTCTGGTTTTGCTGGAAATGTAGATATGACAAAAAAGTCCAGTATTTCAAAATTCAAAAAAAAAAAATTTGACTTTGCGTTTCACTTGGCTGCAGATAAAAGAGCAGATTTTGCTGAAGTAAATCCGGACTCAGTTTCAATGTTAAACATATTAAGCACCTCTAATATTACCAAATTAAATATAAAAAAAATTATTTTAGGATCCACATGTAAAGCAGCAAATCCAATAACTTCATATGGGGCCTCCAAATTAATTTGTGAAAGAGTTATTTTAAACAATGGTGGTAACGTCGCAAGGTTTGTTAACGTATTCGATACTAGTTCTTCAGTAACTAAGATTTGGGGTAGAATAAATAAAAAGAAAAAGATTCCAGTTACACCTTGTAAAAGATATTTCATAACTTTAGATGAAGCTGTTGACTTACTTTTGTTTACTGCAACTATGTCAACAGGAAGATATTCTTTTAGAAATTTAAAAAAAATTCATATGAAAGAAGTTGCAAAAAGAATATATCCTAAGAGAAAAATAACAGGAATGAAACTTCGATTTGGAGATAGACCTGTGGAGACTTTAATTGGAAAAACTGAAAAAGTAGTGAATATTAATAAGCAGATTATAAAAATTGTTGATTGCTGGGGAAAATAATTTGAATACTCTAACAATTGCTACACCTTTTTATAATGAAGAGGAAGGTTTAGACAATTATTTTGAAACCGTAAAAAAAATCAGTAATTTAATTAACAAAAGAATAATTTTAAAGTTTTTATTTATTGATGATGGAAGTAAAGATAATACAAAAATAAAGTTAATCGAATTTAAAGATCAAAATCCAAATTATGATATTAAAATTTTCAGTCATTCTGAAAATATGGGTTATGGAAAAACATTAAAAAACAGTATCTTATTATCCAATACCGATTATTTGATCACATATGACTCTGATTGTACATATGATTACAATCTTATAGTTAGCTTAATTAATAATGTGGAAAATTATAATAATGATATAGTTAATGTATCATACAAATTATCACAAAATATAATGGAAGCTTCTTATTTTAGGAAATTTCTTTCGTGGGGAAGTTCTTTAATTTACAGATTTATTTTTCCAGAAATTAGAAAATATAATATTTCAGTAATGACGTGCAGTTTTAGAATATATAATTTATCAAAAATTAAAGAAATTGAGTTAAAATCAAATGACTTTAATTGTTGTGCAGAATTATTAATTAAATCTATGAAAAAAAATCTAAGAATTTCTGAAATAGCAGGAGAAAATTTAGGTCGAAAATTTGGCTATAGTAAAATGAAAATTTTAAAAAATATCTTTAACACTCTTAAGACAATTATTTTGATTAAAATTAATTAAAGCTTTCTCAAAAGTTTTGCTGGATTCCCTGCGTAAGTTCCTTTTATTTTAATATCTTTAGTTACAACACTACCTGCTCCAATAACAGCTCCGGAACAAATATTAACTGGCAAAATTGTACTATTTGATCCAATAATTACATCATTTTCAATTATAGTTGGGAAGAAATTATTTATGTCGTTAATTATCTCACCGTTTTTGAACAAATCGTTTGTAAACATTACACCGTGACCTATAAAACAATTTTTTCCTATTGTTACTAAACTGCATATAAAACTATGGCTTGATACTCTGGTATTATCACCTATCTTTGCTCCTTTTGTGATTTCAACAAAAGGCCCCACAAAAACATTATCACCTAATTCACACTCATAAAGGTTAGATGGTTCAATGATTGTACAATTTTTACCAGACTTGATATCTCTTATATTGCTTTTTAAAACAGTAAAATTATTTTTCATTTGATTGGAATTAAGCTTATATAATATAAATTTAGTTGTAAATGAAAAAAAGAATTCTCACAATCTTAGGCACTAGACCAGAATTAATTAAAATGTTTCCTCTAATTAAAAAATTAGACAAAATTTATGATCATAAATTAATTTGGTCTGGTCAACATTATGATTATGATTTAGTTAAACAAAATTTTATTGATGTAAAATTAAGATCTCCGGATATTAAAATTAAAATAAATAAGAGAAAAAATAATTTCATTCAAATACAAGAAAAATTAACTAAAGTCATAGATAAATTTAAACCAAGAGCAATTATCTATCATGGTGATACATTTACAACATTAGCAACTAGCTTAATAACTAATTTTTTTTATCCAAATATTTTTAAAATACATATTGAAGGTGGTTATAGATCGGGAGACAAAAGTCAAATAGAAGAAAGAGCAAGAACAACGAGTGACCAATTATCAGATGCAATTTTTGTTACAAGAAATGAAGAAAAAAAAAATCTTTACAAGGAAAATATTAAAAAAAACGTTTATGTTGTTGGCAATTCAATTTATGAGTCGGTGCAACAAATTTTAAAAATTTCTGATAAAAAAAAAATAGACAAAAAATTTAACAGTTTAAATAATCAAAAAAAATTTATATTAGCTACAATTCATAGGGCAGAAAATGCAGACAATAAGATAAGATTAAAAAAAATTTTAAATATAATTAATAAATTAGCAGAAAATAATTTAGTATTTTTTCCAGTACATCCAAGAACGAGAAAGAAAATTAAGTCTCTAAAATCAAATTTAAGCTCAAATATTATTATAAAAAACCCAATAAGCTACTCTGAGACTATCTATTTATTATCTAAATCTATATTTTGTTTTACTGACTCAGGTGGACTTCAGGAAGAGTCTGTAATACTCAAAAAGAGGTGTATAATACCATCTAATAAAACACCGCATAACTTTTATTTACATAAATTTGCTAACCATCTAATTCAATTAGAAAAACAAAATTACATGTCAGATGTAGAAAAATTTAAAAGAAGTACTTTAACAAATAAAATAAAAAGTTTTTCGCATAAAAAAAATACATCTAATGAGGTAATAAAAATATTAAAAAAATTAATATGATAAAATTTTTTCAACAAAAAAAAGATGTAAAAATATTACAAGATATTAATAATTATTTTGAAAAAGATATTTGGGTAAATGGAGATGTTACTTTTAAATTTGAAAAAAAATTAAGAGAATTTCTTAATATAAGTCATAATGTCATTTCTTGTAATAGTGGGTCAGACGCTCTTTTAATTTCTATGATGTTAAATAATAAACCTGGAAAGAATATATATTTAACTACACCAATTTCTTATATTGCTAGTGCAAGTATTCCAAGATTTTTAAATCTTCAATTAATTTACATAGATGTTAAAAAAAATAATTTTCTTATGTGTCTTGATAAACTAGAAGAATTTCTAAAAACTTGTCCTAGAATAATTAAAAATAAAATTAATGGAATTATAAATGTTGAGTTATTTGGTCAAACTTGTGATTTGGATAAATTAAAAAAAATATCAAAAAAATATAATCTTACATTAATTGGTGATTGTGCTCAAAGTTTAGGCACAAAGTTTAAAAATAAATCTTCAATTTCATATTATGATTATGCTACTACTAGTTTTTATCCAACAAAAATACTTTCTTGTTACGGAGATGGTGGAGCCGTTTTTTTTAAAGGAAATTACAAAAAAGCTCTTTTATTAAAAAATAATGGTCATGATTTAAAGGACAAATCATCTTGTCTTAAAATTGGTATGAATTCAAGACTTGATAGTTTGCAAGCATTTGTGCTTCTAAAAGAAATAAGTCAGTTAAAAAAAACAATTTTAATAAAACAGAAAATATTTAATTTTTATAAAAAGTTATTATCTAAAAGTAAATTTATAAGTAAACCTATAAGTTTTCATAAAAATGTTAAAAGTAACAATTATATCTATCCATTATTAATAAAAAAAAATTATAGATCAAAATTTTTGAATAGTATGAAAAGAAAAGGTATTGAGTGTAAAATGTTTTATACCAAAATGCTTCCAGCTAATAAATTGTTGAAACCTGTTGTAAAAACTAATCTTGATAATGCAAAAAAATGCTTACAGCAACTTGTTTGTTTGCCTAGTCACGAAAATTTAAAGAAAAAAGAGTTAATTAAGATTGTTAATTCATTTAACAAACTTAAATTTTAAATTATTATTTAAAACTTTACCAAAATAATAACACATAATTGTAAACACGAAAATCTTAATTGAATGAATGAAAATACCTTTTGAAAAATATTCAAAGGTATATCGATTTCCCCCCTCAAATATAAGACTATAAAAAATTAAAATTAAACTTGATAGTATTACAAATTTTAATTTTTTAGATTTTATTTGGAAAAGATAAGGAACTGTGAATACAATAAATATTAATGAATAGTCAAAGTTGGAAAAAAAAATAAATCTAGCTATAAAAATTCCTGCGCCACATATAAAAAGCTTTTCATATAAATTAAAATTTTTTAATATTATCTTTTCTCCAAATTTAAAATTTATCAAAACTAATATAGAGGCATATAAAGATGCTAAAAAGATGAATGAATACTTAAAATATCTATAATTATCATCATTAATTAAATAACCTAATTTAGTAGAATAATACCACATTCCTTTAATCAGTGTTGGTAAGCCATATGCAATATTTAGCGCAACCTCATTTCCATATTTCATTAAATACATAATTTCGTTTTTCATGTGGAATAAAATAAGTGAAGAAACAACTATCATAGTAAATAAAATTTTTTTATTACGCGAAAAAATAAATATTGCAAATAGAGGATAAATCTTAAAATAAATTGCTAATATAAAAATAGGAATTCTAAAATAATTGTTATTTAATAATACAATTAAATAAATCAAAATAAAAATAATTATATCAGTATTAAACCTTTCTATTGCTAACAAATTTGCTGATGAAAAAAATAAAAGAATAAGAATTAGTGTAAAATATTTATTTTTAAATTTAAAAATTAAATCTAAATAAATAAAAATATAAATATAAATAATTATAAAATTAAATATCCTGAAATTTGTTAAATCATTTAAATTAAAAAGTTGAAAAAAACCTAACCATATTGATGGATATACGTATCTGATGTTTAATGGATTTTCTAAATAAGGATTAAATCCAGCCTCCTTTAAATCTGTAGCCTTTGCGATAAAATCTAAATCTCCAAAAGGAATTGTTTGTGCTGGGATTCTTAAAAAACTCCAAAATTTCATCCATAGCTCAATATCATTTGATAAAATTATTAGTGTTGAAGAAAATATAAAGGGCACTGAGTATAAAATTATCCTTTGCATGCTTAAAGATTATGATAATTAATGATTTTTTGAAAGTGTTTAAGAATTTAATGAAGATTGTTTCTTCATATCTTCTCTTTTTATTCCTGCAACTTTAACGGGTTTTTTCATTGCGTCTCTTCTAAAAGGTTCACCAAGCTCTTGGTTCAAAATTATTTCAATAAAAGTTGTAATGCCTTTTTCTTGATCTTCACAAGACTGTTTTATTGCATTAGTTGTCTCTTCCATTGTTTTGCAGGTTATCCCTTTTAATCCACATGCATTAGCGACTTTCGCATAACTTAATTCAGGGTCGAGCTCTGTGCCAACAAAATTATCATCAAACCAAAGTATTGAGTTTCTTTTTTCTGCGCCCCATTGATAATTTCTAAAAATTACCATCGTAATTGCCGGCCATTCATCTCGAGCACACGAACTCATCTCATTCATACTAATTCCAAATGCTCCATCGCCAGCAAATCCAACAACTGGCGTTTCAGGGCAACCAATTTTCGCTCCAAGTATTGCTGGAAAACCGTATCCGCATGGACCGAATAAACCTGGTGCTAAATATTTTCTTGGTTTTTCAAAAGTTGGATAGGCATTTCCTATTGCACAATTGTTTCCTATATCGCTGGAAATAATCGCCTCTTGTGGTAAAGCATCTTGAATAGCTCTCCATGCTTGTCTAGGGGACATCCTATCTTTGTCTCTTTCTCTGGCTTCTTTATTCCAAACTGTGCCTGGATCATCTTCTTCATGATCTAAACCGGATAGAGTTTGCAACCATGCAGATTTAGATTTATGAATTAAATTTTTTCTTTCTTCTCTAGCGATATTGCCGGCATCTGCTGATAATTTGTCTAATATTTGTTGAGCCACCTGTTTAGAGTCCCCACAAATACCTACAGAAACTTTTTTTGTAAGACCAATTCTATCAGGATTCATATCTACTTGGATGATTGCTGCGTTTTTTGGCCAATAATCAATTCCATAACCTGGGAGTGTTGAAAAAGGATTCAGTCTAGTGCCAAGAGCTAAAACTACATCAGCTTTAGATATCAATTCCATTGCGGCTTTAGAACCGTTATACCCCAGTGGTCCGACAGCTAGAGGATGGCTCCCTGGAAAGCTATCGTTATGTTGATAACCATTGCATACAGGTGCATCTAATTTTTCGGCTAATTTTTTACATTCTTCAATTGCTCCACCTAAAACTACTCCTGCACCAGACAAAATTACCGGAAATTTTGCTTTAGATAAAATTTTAGCTGCGTTTTCAATTGCTTCTTTACCACCACCTTGTCTTTCAAATCTAACTATTGGAGGTAATTCAATATCTACAACTTGTGTCCAATAGTCTCTTGGAATATTAATCTGTGCAGGTGCGGAACCTCTAAATGCTTTTTCTATAACTCTATTGAGAACTTCTGCCATCCTTGATGGATCTCTTACCTCCTCTTGATAACAAACCATATCTTTAAATAAATTCATTTGTTCTACTTCTTGGAAGCCTCCTTGACCCATCGTTTTATTTGCTGCTTGTGGGGTCACCACTAGTAAAGGAGTATGATTCCAATACGCAGTTTTTATTGGAGTCACTAATCCAGTTATACCAGGACCATTCTGTGCTATCACCATCGACATTTTTCCAGTCGCTCTAGTGTAACCATCAGCAATTAAGCCGCCGTTTGTCTCATGAGCTACATCCCAAAATGTAATACCTGCCTTAGGAAACAAATCTGATATCGGCATAAAAGCTGATCCAATAATTCCAAAAGCATGCTCAATGCCATGCATCTGAAGAACTTTTATAAACGCTTCTTCTGTTGTCATTTTAGTCATAAAAAAACTCAATAAATTTTGTTTGCAATCGATCGATTAATATATAAATTCTTTCGAAGTTTCTACTAAGAAATCGTCACAATGGCTAAAACAGACATAATAATTCACGATAAAAAAGACAATGTTGGGGTAATAGTTGTTGAAAAAGTAATAAAAGGCCAAGATTGCGATTGTTGGATCATGGAAAATGACACCTCAAATAACATTAAATCCGAGGCAGAAATTCCCCTTGGACACAAAATTGCTTTACAAGATTTTAAAGAGGGTGACACAATTATAAAATACGGACACGATATTGGTAAGGTAGTGAAGTCAATAAAAAAGGGTGATCATGTACATGTGCATAATGTAAAAACAAAGAAATGGTAAATATGGATATTCCAAAAAGTTTTTTAGGTTACAAAAGAGAAAATGGAAGAGCGGGTACAAGAAATCACGTAATTATTCTTCCTGTTGATGATATTTCAAATGCATGTGCTGAAGCTGTATCCAATAATATTAAAGGGACTATTGCTTTACCTCATTCTTACGGAAGATTACAATTTGGTGCTGACCTTGAATTACATTTTAGAACAATGATTGGAACAGGTAAAAATCCTAACGTTGCAGCTGTCATTGTTATAGGTATAGAGCCTAAATGGACTAAAAGAATTGTGGAAGCAATTGCAAAAACTGGAAAACCTGTAGAAGGATTTAGTATCGAGGGTGTCGGAGATATTGACACAATTGCAAAAGTTTCTAAAAAAGCTCAAGAATTCTCAATGTGGGCCTCTGAAAAACAAAGAGAAGAGTGTCCTATAAGTGACTTATGGATTTCTGTTAAGTGTGGAGAGTCTGATACAACATCAGGGTTAGCATCAAATCCTACAGTAGGAAATTTAATGGATAAACTCGAACCTTTGGGGGTTCATCTTTGTTTTGGGGAAACATCTGAGTTAACAGGTGCTGAAAATGTTTGCGCTAAAAGAGGTAAAACTAGAGAAGCTCAAGAAAAATTTATGAAAACCTGGAACTCATACAACGATTTTATTTTAAAAGAGGCGACAAATGATTTGTCAGAAAGCCAACCAACCGCAGGTAACATTGCGGGCGGATTAACAACGATTGAAGAAAAAGCGTTTGGTAATTTTCAGAAAATTGGATCTAGAGAATTTATTGATGTTCTCGAGCCTGCAGAGGAGCCAAGTAAAGGAAAAGGGTTATATTTTATGGATACATCTTCAGCAGCTGCTGAGTGTGTAACTCTTCAAGCTGCAGGTGGATTTAATATTCATTTATTTCCAACTGGACAGGGAAATATAATTGGAAATCCAATAGAGCCAGTTATAAAATTAACTGCAAATCCATTGACTGCCAAAACTATGAGTGAACACATTGATCTTGATGTATCAAAAATTTTGTCAAGAGAAATGAATTTGGATCAAGCAGGAGATGAATTAATTAAAGCAACTCTTAAAGTTGCTAATGGTAGGTTAACTTGCGCAGAGTCACTTGGTCATAAAGAGTTTGTAATGACCAAATTATATAGAAGTGCTTAAATCTACTTAGTTGATATAGTTGGTTTTGGAATATACTTATCTTTTAATTTAGACAATACTTTTCTTAAAACTGCCGCTCCAACACCCAATCCTAAAGCTAGAACAATTGATGCCATGCCGTAAAGGAAAGGTACATTTTTAGATAAATCTCTTACAAATTCTGAAACTGGACCAAGTGATGGTTTAGAATATTGGGAGATAGCTGATGTATTTTCTGGTGCGAAAAAAGTATCATAAGCGATTGCTACACCAACCAAAAGTAACAAGACTGCTAAAATAGTTTTAAATTGTGAGCTATCAACTTTCTCTCCAAGTTTTTGTCCAACTTGAACTCCTAATATAGAGCCTAAGATTAAAACTGTTACTAATATAAGATCAATAGTTCCATAATTAAATGCGTGTAAAACTGTGACTATAGCGCTGACAAATATAGTTACGAATAAAGATGTGCCTGGAATTAATTTTGTAGGCATTCCAATTATATAGATCATAGCAGGTACAAGAATAAACGCTCCACCAACCCCTAAGATAGCTGCTATAAAACCTACTAAAAAACCAATAACGATTGGAGTAAATACACTTTCATAAAGTTTTGATTTTTTAAATCTCATTCTCAGTGGTAAACCATGAAACCAATAATGGTCATGCAATTTTTTTTTAATTACTATTTTTTTTCTTGCCCTGTCTATCTCCGTAACACCCTGAACAAGCATCATTGTTCCGATAATTGCGAGAATATACATATATGCAAGTGATATAACGATATTAATTTTTCCAATATTTTGAAAATAGCTAAAAGTATAAATTCCTAAGGCAGTCCCAACTACTCCTCCAATTACAATCATTAAGCCCATTTTATAATCTAATGTTCCTTTTAAATAATGTGTCGTTGATCCAGAAATTGAAGTACCTAAAATATTATTTGCTTCATTAGGAACTGCATAAGCTGGTGGAATGCCTAAAAAAATCAAAAAAGGCGTCATTAAAAACCCTCCACCAACACCAAAAAGTCCTGATAAAATACCGACTGCTAAGCTTAGAATAAATATAAATGGAAGACTTACGTATACTTCTGCTATAGGAAGGAAAAATTCCATAATTATTTATTATTCTTGAAAATATTTGAAGTCAACTATTTGATTTTTAAATTCCAAAAAATGTACTCGAAAGAATTACAACCCAATACGCAGCTAAGCCTATGTAAAGTATAAATTTAACACTAATATTATAGAATATTTTAGGAATTTTTATTAACTTGAAAACATTTAGGTTTTTATTAAAATTTTCAAGCATACTTACCAAGTACACCTAGAGTTAATATTTTTCAAGTCTTATTTAGAAAATCGTTGCACCAAAGACTTTAATCGTTTCTCCTTCCTCTCCAAGTACCAACCTTCCCAGGAAGTCGCCGTCTTCGGCAGTACTTTTTTGTTTAAAAAGAACTGTAACATGTAAACCTCTTCTAAGGCATCCAAATGCCTTATAATCCTCAGATAAGCTGCATATTAATTTGTTACTTGCCCATTGCTTGCCTAGTTCAACTTCATTAGCTCCGTAAAGCATTTGAGATGAAAAATCTTTTGTAAATCCTCCATAATCCTTCATATTTGAGGATTTTATTAAATTCTGCCAAATTGGATCAGCAATTTTTATTATTTCTTCATCTGTTTTTGATGTGAAACTCATTATCGATATACCAAAAAATTAAGAGGCTTTTTTCTTCTCTTTATCGTCAACAATATGGTAAACAGGTTTCTTTTCCATGGTAAACTTGCCAGTTTCAGGATCACGTCTTGAAACAGTCAAACAATGCCAATTCTCATCATCGAGCTTCATATGATCACCTCTATAATAATAACCAGGCCAACGAGTTTCTTCTCTATATAGAGTATGTTCTGTTACACATTGAGAGGTTAGGGTTCGGTGTTTTAATTCCCAGGCTCTCATTAATTGATGGTAATCTTCTGCTCCCACATTTTCCAAATCTTCCTGAAGCCAATCAAGTAACTCTAATGCCTTTTTAAGAAGGTTGTCATTTGTCATGTAATTATTTGTTATGCCTCCGCAGTATTCGTCCATAATTTTTTGAAGTCTCTGTAAACCTTGAATGGGTGATATATAACTTGGAGAAACGGTTCCTCCAGTTATTTCATTTCTTCCAATTGTATAGTTTTCAAGAGGTTTGTATATAACCTCTTTTAAATCGTTATATTGTTTTTCACTAAGTTTGATATTGTTTGCTTTTTTATCCTCAATATATTTGACAGCAGCTTTTGCAGCTAATCTTCCCTCTGTAAAAGACCCTGATGAAAATTTATGAGCACTTCCACCTACAGTATCCCCAGCTCCAAATAAACCCTCTACAGACATCATTCTGTTATAGCCCCAAAAATAATCATCTGGTGCAATGTCTTCTGGACCACTCACCCATGCTCCAGAACAAGTTGCATGGGATCCCATAACATAAGGCTCAGATGTTGTTAATTCTGGGTTGGTGTACTTGGGGTCAATATTTTGTGACGCCCAAACTACAGCTTGACCAACCGTCATACCTAAAAAATTTTCCCATCCAACTGTTTCTAAGTGTGGATCTTGAAAAGCTTCCTTAGTAACCATATGGATTGGACCACCGCCTGCTGCTACTTCCTGGATAAATGCATGATTTCTTAAACAAGTTGGGGTTGGATGATGATCAATATATTCACCAACTAGTTTTTTTGTAGAATCGTACCATTTTTTTTCGTAATTCTCACCGTTTGCATTTTGAGTATATGTTTTCAAATGTAAAAAATAAGCACCAACTGGACCATACCCATCTTTAAATCTGCATAAGACAATTCTATTTTCCATTTGAGTCATTTTTGCTCCAGCAGCAATTGGTAAAGCATACGCAGACCCATTACTCCAAGGAGCATACCACGTTCTTCCCATTCCTTCTCCAACTGCCCTTGGTTTAAAAATATGCGACGCACCACCAGCTGCAATAATTACTGCCTTGGCTTTGAAAACATGATAATCACCAGTTCTCATATTAAATCCTACTGCACCCGCTACTCTATTTTCATCCTCCTCATCTTTTAAAAGATGGGTAATCATTATTCTGTTATAAATTTTGTCAGCTGATTTCTTGGCAGCTTCTGCTACAATTGGTTTGTAACTTTCGCCATGAATCATTATTTGCCATTTTCCTTCTCTTTGATATCTGCCTGTTTCTTTATTTTTCATCATTGGCAATCCCCACTCATCAAACATGTGCACTGTTGAGTCTACATGTCTTGCCATATCATACCCTAGGTCCTCTCTAACAAGTCCCATTAAATCATTTCTAGCATATCGAACGTGATCTTCGGGTTGATTTTCACCCCATTGCATTCCCATATAACAATTAATTGCATATAGACCCTGTGCAACAGCTCCACTTCTATCTATGTTTGCTTTTTCTACACATATTATTTTAAGATTTCTTCCCCAATGTCTAGCTTCAAAGGTAGCTCCAGTTCCAGCCATCCCTCCCCCGACAACTAATACATCACAATCTTCAAAGATAGTTTTATTTTTTGGCATTAATAATAAACTCCTTTTTTAAAAGAATTTTTATCAAGAGTAGGTAAGTCTTTATCAGTGTTTAAACCGTGAGGTTCATTATATAAAATTTGAGAATTAATTTCTCCTTGGTTGGGTTTGTCGCCTTCTGCAAGTTTGGGAATATGTTTTCCCCATGGTTTTGTTGTTATAGGTGAAACAAAATCTTTTTCAGTTCCATTTCTAAATTTTATTTTCCAAGAGATCGTTCCCTTCTCTTCTTCTCTTCTAACTCTTACACTATGTCCCATGGGAGCAAAGTCAGCATATCCTCTAACATCTATTGCGTGGTTAGGACATGCTTTAACGCAAGAGTAACACTCCCAACAAAAATTTGGTTCAATATTTTTAGCTCTTCTAATATTTTTATCTATGTGCATGATATCAGAAGGACATATATCTACGCAGTGTCCGCATCCATCGCACCTTGTCATATATACAAATGTCGACATTATTTTATCTCCTTTTTAATTCTTATCATATTAATAGTGTTTTGGCTCTTCTCTTTTTATACCAAGTCCAAATTGTTCTGGAGCGTCTGCTGGTGGAGGTAAGTTATCCCTCGAACCATCAGCTTCTGCTAAATTTTTTTGAATAGCAGCACCAGGTTTATAAAACATATGAGCAAATTTAGACCAATATACTCCTCCAAACAAAACTATATTTGATACCGCGAATAGGACTAGAAATAAATTGTCCCATATAGAAACATCGTTAAATTGTAAATAAGACCATATCAATCCAGTTGTTGAGGAAGCTAGTAAAGCTAATACAAAAAGATCCGCTGTAATGATTCTAAATACTGAATTAGCCTCTGCAGCAACATCTACTCTTAAAAATAACCAAAACCAGTAACCACCTAAACAAGTCATTATTGCTCCAACATGCCATAGTATCGGCCAGATTGAAGGTGTTTCAGATCCTGTATAAAAAAAAATCATCGCTCCTGAGCCAATCCAAAATAATATTGTTCCATACATTCCAAGGACGTGTGCTAGTCTTCTTTTACCGAGTCCTAATTCTGCGGTTGTTCCTATATCATGAACGATTGTTTTAGCTATAACAGCTATTCTTTCGCCACCACCTATTTCTCTTTTCGCATTTTTTTTTGCTTTCTTGGCGTTGTTAAAAAAATATTTTACATTTTTTTTATGTATCATATCTAATACCGTGCCCAAGATAACCAAGCCAACCATAATTAATACAAATGATTGTATAGCTATTAATGGTATGCTTTGAGAAAGGATTGAAAAAGGATTTGTTGTAAACATAATTTTTATAAAGATGTTATATTAGTAGTACACTTAAAAAAATACTTCAACTGCGATAAAGACCCATTATGAAGATTAAAGTAAGTAAATACTTTATTTTTTTCTTATATAATGCTGTTTAGAAGGTATAACGCTTCTTACGCCCCCTTGAGGATTTTTCACATCCCCTTCTCTTCTAGGAATCACATGGATATGGCAGTGAAAAATAGATTGACCTGCAGCTTTTCCTGAGTTTGTTCCTATATTAAAACCTTTAACAGTATTGTCTTCTGAAAGAATTTTTTTTTGAAGTTTTTTAATTAAATCATTGCAGGCTATAATTTCTTGATCATTTAATTCAAAAAAATTTTTTATACACCGCTTAGGTACGACTAGGGAATGTAGTTTAGATACTGGATAACTATCTGT
>CACLFM010000006.1 GCA_902606115.1 uncultured Pelagibacteraceae bacterium | reverse complement strand
AATTACTACTGGTCTTATTTCTGAATTTATATTTTGTTTCCATTTAATAATTCCGGTTTCTATGTCAAGGGCTGCAAATTGGTTTTTATTACTTGAAATAAAAACTAAATTACCGTCTGAGACTATATCTGAATTTCTTAATGTTATGTTTTTTGCAAATCCAAGAACTTGGGTTGGAGTTTGCCAAATTATTTCACCACTTTTATAGTCAACTGCTGTTAAATCTCCAATTGAATTCGAAAATATAACTAGATTTTTTGTAAGAATTATTGATTGTTTTTTTTGTGAACTAACAATGGTCAACTCAGTTGAAACAGACCATAAATTCTCCCCATTTTTAATAGAAAAACACCTAAGAGTATTTTCCATATCAACTACAAATATTTTACCATCCTTAATTTTAACCTGTGAGTTAAAAGATGAAGTGTGTTTTTTTTTCCACTTTAAATTACCATTCTCTTTATTAAGCAAATAGTAATTAGCATTAGTATCAGCAATAAATAAGTTATTATCTTCTGAGGCTAAGAATAAAATAGGATTATTTTTTTTATCTGATTTTGAGTAGTAATTTTTTTTCCAAATCGTCTTTGAGCCTTTGCTAAATTTAATTATTGATCCTTTGTTGTCAAAAAAAAATAAATTTTCTTCGTCCATTAAAATTTCTGGCTCAAATCCCGAAAAATTATCTATTTTAGAAAATTTGTATTTAGAGAAATTATTGTCACTAATTCTTTGATTGGTAAATCCATCATTATTCAAATTATGACTTATATTTTTGATATTTTTTGTTGGTAAACTAACTTTTAAAGTTGGATTGAACTCATTTTCGTTAGGTCTAATGTCTTGAAACAATATTTTTATAATTTCATTGTCTGTTTCAATTTTTTTAGATTTAGACCAGAATTTTGAATTAGAGTTTAAAGAACAAGCTATTATAAAAATAAAAAAAATATAAAAAATATTATTCACTAAAATCTATTTAATCTTTTTTCTACGTCAATTTTTATCTTTGGATTTACATTGCTTAATTTGGTAATCATATTAAAAAATTCTTTAGATTTAACAAATTCTTTTTTATTAAAATAATAGTCCCCCATAAGCAAAAGGCTATGCTGTTTCCAAATACTTTCTGAATTAATTACTGGGTTTAGTATTTTTAACATTTCGTTTTCCGAATATTTATCCGAAAAGTATAATGCTTTTTTAAAAATAATTAAGTTTCTCAGCTCTATGTCTTTATTAATTAAAATAACTTTGTCAAAAAGATTACCTATCTTGTCATTATCATTAATTATTTTGTTATCTATTAAATAGTACAGAGCTAAGGCTGAATATGTATCTACTTTTTCATTTATTATCCTTGTCAAATTGTCTTCAATTGCTTTATTAGAATAATTATCTGTATTAAAAATAATACTATTATAAACTTGGGCTGATTTTTCTAATTTTCTTTTTTTGAATTCATCAAAAATAAAATAAGATAGTAATACAATTAATGTTAAGAATTAAAATAATAATTTTATTTATATTCTTTTTAAAAAAGTTTTTTATTAAAGAAATTTTTGTGTTTTGATTTATAATTGCAATATCTTCATCCATTTTAAATCATGTTTCTTAGAACATATTGTAAAATTCCACCGTGTTTAAAATATTCAAGTTCATTGTTGGTATCTATTCTACAAAGCATTTTAATTCTTTTTGTGTCACCATTTTTATATTTAAATTCAACCATAACATTGTCACCAGGTTTTAAGCCCTCTTTGATACCTTTAATAGAAATTAATTCTGAACCATCCAAGTTCAATTTTTTTCTATTTTGATCATTAATAAATTGAAGTGGTAATATCCCCATTCCAATAAGATTAGATCTATGAATTCTTTCAAAACTTTCTGCTAACACAGACTTGATACCCAATAATTTTGTACCTTTTGCAGCCCAATCTCTCGAGGATCCAGTTCCATATTCTTTACCTCCAATTACCACTAGTTCAGTCCCTCTTTTTTTATATTCAACAACAGCATCATAAACTGGTATAACCTTCCCTTCTGGATGAAGTTTTGTAAAACCACCCTCTGTTCCAGGAGCCATCTCGTTTCTTATTCTTATGTTTGCAAATGTTCCTCGTGTCATAACCTCGTGATTTCCTCTCCTAGAGCCATATGAATTAAAGTCTTTTTGAAGAACTTGATTTTTCATAAAATACTCACCTGTCGGGCTATCTTTTTGAATTGATCCAGCTGGAGAAATATGGTCCGTTGTAACCATATCGCCCAAAATTAACAATGGTCTAGCGTTTTCTATATCTTCAAATTTTTCAGGTTCTTCTTTCAAGTTTTCAAAAAAAGGTGGTTTTTTTACGTAAGTTGAATTTTCATCCCATTCATAAATGCTTGACTCTTTTGTTTGTATTTTCTGCCATTGATCTGGGCCCTTTGAAACATCTGAATATCTTTTTATAAACATAGATGCATTTAGTGATACTTTTAATACCTCTTCTATTTCTTGATTAGACGGCCAAATATCTTTTAAGTATATATCTTTTCCATCATTTGATTTACCCAAAGGTTCTTTATATAGATCTATATGCATATTTCCTGCGATTGCATAAGCTACTACTAATGGAGGTGATGCTAAATAATTTGCTTTTACTAAAGGCGATATTCTTCCCTCAAAGTTTCTATTACCTGAAAGGACAGAAACTGCATATAAATTACTTTTACTTACAGCTTCTGAAATATTATCTGCTAAGGGTCCAGAATTTCCGATACATGTAGTGCATCCATATCCAACTAAGTTAAAGCCTAGTTTGTCTAAATATATATTGAGGCCTGCTTTTTCTAAATAATCTGTTACTACTTGGGAACCTGGAGCTAAAGATGTTTTTACCCAAGGCTTAGAACTTAAACCAAACTCACAAGCTTTTTTTGCTAAAAGTCCAGCACCTATTAAAACATTAGGATTAGATGTGTTTGTACAAGATGTAATGGCTGCAATTAAAATTGAACCGTCCTGAATACTGAAATCTGAATCTTTGACATCAATATTTAAAAAATCATTTCTGTTTGCAAATTTCTTAAAATTATCTTTGAAATTCTGGGATGCATCTGTGAGTAAAACTTTATCTTGAGGTCTTTTTGGTCCAGATATAGTAGGAACTACAGTTGACATATCTAAAGATAATGTATCGCTGAATATTATGTCATCACTTATCCATAAACCTTGTTCAATTGCATATTTTTTAACTATATCTACCTGACTTTTATTTCTTCCTGAAAATTCTAAATATTTTAAAGTCTCTTCATCAATTGGAAAAAATCCACATGTTGCTCCGTACTCTGGAGCCATATTTGCAATAGTTGCTCTGTCTGCTAAAGTTAAATTCTTTAAACCTTCTCCATAAAATTCCACAAATTTTCCAACAACACCCTTGTCTCTTAACATTTTAACAACTGTAAGAACTAAATCTGTAGCTGTTGTACCTTCTGGTAGTTTATTTTTAATTTCAAATCCAACAACTTCTGGTATTAACATTGATATAGGTTGTCCAAGCATGCCCGCCTCTGCCTCGATACCTCCTACTCCCCATCCTAAAACTGATAAACCATTTACCATTGTGGTATGGCTGTCAGTTCCAACAAGAGTGTCTGGAAATAAATATTTTTTGTTATCAAATTCTTCCATCCAAACAACTTTTGACAAATATTCTAAATTTACTTGATGACATATACCAGTTCCAGGTGGAACAATTCTAAAATTATTAAATGCTTTTTGACCCCATTTTAAAAAGGAGTATCTTTCTGCATTTCTCTGAAATTCAATTTCAACATTTTCTTTTAAAGAATTTAAGGTAGAATATTTATCAACTTGAACTGAATGATCTATTACCAGATCTACAGATGATAATGGATTTATTTTATTTGGATCTTTGTTTTTTTCTTTTACTGCTTCTCTCATAGCTGCTAAGTCGGCTACAGCTGGTATACCAGTATAATCCTGCAACAAAACTCTGGCAGGTCTATAGGCTATCTCGGTATCTGACTTTTTATTTTTTAACCATGATTTCAAAGCCAAAATTTGCGATTTTAATACTGATTTATTATCTTCATATCTTAGCAAATTTTCTAAAAGTACTTTTAAGGATTTAGGTAGTTTAGATATTCCCTCTAAACCATTTTTCTCTGCTAAACTTAATGAATAGTAAAAATAATCATTACTATTTATGCTAACTGTTGTTAAAGATTTAAAAGAATTTTTGTTACCTGGTTTCATATATTTAAAGTCTTAAATCGATTTCGATTTAGCACAATTAATCAATTTAATAAAACTATCATTTGTCGCAAAGTTACTTAATAATTAAGCGATAGGTAATCCATTTTCAGTTTTTTGTGACGGATGTAATAAAACTACTTTACCATCTGAGTCGATTGCTCCAAGTATTAAAACTTGTGACAATACACCAGCAATATTCTTTTCAGCAAAATTACAAACACCTATTACTTGCTTATTAATTAAATTTTCTTCATTATAATAATGAGTAATTTGGGCAGAAGATTGTTTTATTCCTATATCTTTTCCAAAATCTACCTCTATAACAAGTGAGGGTTTTCTTGCTTTTTCATTTTTTTTTAACTGAAATTACTGTGCCAATTCTGATGTCTACTTTATCAAATAAATCATACGTTATTTGTTCTTTCATAAAATTAATATATAGTAAATTTTATATATGAGTACAGAAAATAATTTAGATAAAACATTTAATAGTTCTGTAAAAATACTCTCTGAACTTATAGCTTTTAAATCAATTTCAGGAGAG
The DNA here is from genome assembly GCA_902606115.1 of uncultured Pelagibacteraceae bacterium. Taxonomy (GTDB): domain Bacteria; phylum Pseudomonadota; class Alphaproteobacteria; order Pelagibacterales; family Pelagibacteraceae; genus Pelagibacter. Next base: position 59,850 of record CACLFM010000006.1, on the reverse strand, counting down.
GACAATAATTCTATAATAAATTATTGTGAAAAAATTTTTAATGACTTGGGTGCTGAGTCGTTTAAAATTTACGACTCCGATAAAAAAAGAGTAAATCTTTTCGCTTCGATTAAATCAAAAATTAAAAATGGTAAAAAACCAATTATTTTATCTGGACATACTGATGTTGTTCCAGTTTCAAAAGGTTGGTCATCAGATCCTTTTATAGCAACTATAAAAGATGAAAAATTATATGGACGGGGCTCGTGTGATATGAAAGGATTTCTTGCATGTCTTCTCGCTTATGCACCTATTTTTTCAAGCTCTAACATGGATAGAGATCTTCATTTTTCATTCACATTTGATGAAGAGACAGCTTGTCAAGGTGCTCCATTATTAATTGAGGAATTGAAAAAAAGAGATATCAAAAATGCAATCTGTGTTGTCGGCGAACCTACAAACATGAAAATTATAGATGCTCACAAAGGCTGTTATGAATACACAACTCATTTTTATGGTTTAGCAGGCCATGGTTCACAACCTGATAAAGGAGTAAATGCTGTTGAGTACGCTTCTAAATTTATACAAAAACTTTTAGAGATTAGAGATTATTTAAAAAATAACCCACCAAAAAATTCTATCTTTGATCCACCTTATACAACACTTCAAATTGGCGGTATATCCGGTGGTATAGCAAGGAATGTTATTGCTGATAAATGTAAAGTTGATTGGGAATTGAGGCCTGTAATTAAAAAAGATGGTGAATTTGTAAATAATGAAATCTACAAATTTGTTAATGAGAAATTGTTACCTGAAATGAAAAAAACTTATCCACATTCTAAAATTGAAAAAGAAATCATTGGAGAAATACTTGGTTTCGATCGGGACGAAAAATCTGATGCCTGTGAGCTTGTTTCAAGTATCACGGGTGATAATTCAAGAAATGTAGTATCGTTTGGAACAGAAGCAGGTTTGTTTCAAGAAATAGGAATTAGTACTGTCGTATGTGGCCCTGGTTCAATCGAGCAAGCACATAAAATCGATGAATTTATTGAATTAAATGAATTAAAAAAATGTTTAAAATTCTTAGAAGGTATTAAATCTAAAGCGAATTAATTCCAACCACCAACCGATTTAACTTCTAAAAATTCTAGCAAACCTTCCTTACCTGCTTCTCTACCAATTCCTGAATGTTTGAAACCACCAAAAGGTGCATCCACTGCTATACCTGCGCCATTAACATCAACCATTCCAGATCTTAATTTCCTCGCTACACGATTTGCCTTTTCCTTATCTTGAGTTTGAATATAATTTGTTAGTCCATAATCAGTATCATTGGCTATCTCAATAGCTTCCTCCTCATTTTCGAAAGGTATAATTGACAAAACAGGTCCAAAAATCTCTGTTCTAGCTATTTCCATATTATTATTAACATCAGCAAAAGCTGTAGGTTTTACAAAATATCCTTTTTCAATACCATTTGGTTTGCCAGTTCCTCCTGCTACAAGTTTAGCCCCCTCATCTATCCCCTTTTGAATTAAAGACTGTATTTTTTTATATTGTATTTCAGAAACAACTGGTCCGATATGATCTCCTTCCTTATTAGGATCACCAACTTTCATTTCCATTGCAAATTGTTTTACTCTCTCAACTGCTTGTGCATACATACTTTTTTCTACTAACATTCTTGTTGGGGCATTACATGATTGACCAGAATTTCTAAAACATCTAAGGGCTCCTCTTTCTATTGCTTTTGGATCTGCGTCTTTAAATATTATGTTAGCACCTTTGCCACCAAGTTCGAGGCTTACCCTTTTAAAATCTTTTGCAGCATTTTGTGAAATCAAAGCACCTGCACGTGTTGATCCAGTAAAAGAAATCATATCTATATCTGAATGGCTTGTGAGCGCATCACCTGTGCTTGCTCCGTCTCCATTAACTAAATTAAATACTCCTTTTGGAAATTTAGCCTCATGGATTAATTCTGCAAGTATCATTGCTGATAAGGGTGCCACCTCAGATGGCTTAAGAACCATAGTACAACCAGATGCAATAGCTGGCATAACTTTTAAGCATGTTTGATTCATGGGCCAATTCCAAGGGGTAATTAAAGCACACACTCCTTTAGGCTCATAGATTATTCTTTGATTTTTTGCATGTTCACCTAAAGACTTTTCAAAATTAAATTCTTTCAAATATTTTATAAAGGTTTTAATGTGTGCAGCTCCTGTACCAGCTTGAAGTTTAGTTGCAAAATCTTTTGGAGCACCCATTTCCAATGTAATCGCTTCTGCGATATCCGCCCATCTTTTTTTATAAAGCTCATATAATTTCTCTAATGGGGCCAGTCTTTCTTCCTTTGTTGAGAACGCCCAAGTTTTAAAAGCTATTTTTGCAGATTGTACTGCTTCATTAATATCTTCTTTATTTCCTAATGATATCTTTGCACAAGCATCTTCTGTTGCAGGATTAATTATATCGATTGTTTCTTTGCTTTTTGGGCTGACCCACTCTCCATTAATGTAAAATTTTTTTTTATCTAGCATGAAAAGAAATTAACTTATCCTTTAACTTTTGCAAATAAATTTGTCAGTTCATAAATTATCGTTGCAGCTGCTAAAGATGTAACTTCCGCGTGGTCATACGCAGGAGATACCTCAACTACATCTGCTGATATTAATTTTAATCCAGATAATCCTCTAATAACATTAACCATTTCTCTTGTTGACATTCCAGCTATCTCAGGAGTTCCAGTTCCTGGAGCAAAAGCAGGATCTAAAACATCTATGTCTATTGAGAGATACAATGGATTGTTCCCTACTCTTTTTCTTATTCTACTCACTATTTTATCAATTCCTTCAGTTTGAAACTCATCACAATGAATAATTTTAAACCCAAAACTTTCGTCATTTTTTAGATCATCTCTGCTATATAAGGGACCTCTAATGCCGACATGCATTGAAGCATCATCAAGAAATAAACCTTCCTCTCTTGCCCTTCTAAAAGGAGTTCCGTGTGTAAATGGTGCGCCCATATAAGTATCCCAAGTATCGAGATGAGCATCAAAATGTACTAAAGCTACAGGTCCCTCATTAATTTTGTTTATTGCTCTAAGGAGCGGAAATGCAATTGTGTGATCGCCTCCCATGCTAATGATGCCACCTGTTTGTTTTAAAAGATCGAGTGCTCCGTTTTCTATTTGATGTATCGCTTCTTTTATATTAAATGGATTACAAGTTATATCTCCAGCATCTGCAACTTGTTGAACCTTGAATGGTTCAACGTCGTAATCTGGATGGTAATTAGTTCTTAAATGTCTTGATGCTTGTCTAATACTTTGTGGTCCAAATCTTGCACCAGGTCGATAACTTGTTCCTGCATCAAAAGGAATTCCTACAATTGCTACATCGCAACTTTCTACATCTCTAAGTTCTGGCAATCTTGCAAATGTACTTGGTCCTGCAAATCTAGGAACAACTGTTCCACTTACCGGTTGAATTGTGCTTTTGTTTTTTTTCTTCATTTATTTAATCTAACATATAATATTCGATTAAAGTATAATCATAATTTTCCAATGAAATTAAACTTTTATATAATATTGCTATTATTGTTATCATTTGTTGCTAAAGCAGATCAAATTTTTGAATTAATAAAGATACCTAATTTAACTTTGCATAAGTTGGAAAATAAAAAATCCTTAGCTTACTTGAGGCCCACAAAAGATTTTTTTGTTGGTTCAAGCTTTAAGAATGTTAGTTGTAAAAAAAATCAATCTCAAAATTTTAATAAAAAATATTTAGAGACTCAAAGAAGTTTCGATAGATATAATGATGACTTTTTTAGAAAAATTAAGTTAAAATATATTGTTTTATGTAGTGAATTAGAAATAGCAGGAATACCTGCGCTTGGATTTACTAACCCTGAAATGAAGACACTTATCTTAAATATAAATTCCAACAATTCGAATTTTGAAAGAGTATTACATCATGAGGTTTTTCATATAATTGAACATAATTTTAATAAATATTTTTCAACTATTTCTTGGAGTAATTTGAATTCGAAAGAATTTGAATATTCAGCATGTTCAACATGTTCTGATAATTATAGTTTAGAAAAAATTTACAATAGCAATGGATTTGTATCTGAATATGCAAAATCAACAATATCTGAAGATATGGCAGAAACTTTTTCTTTTATGATGTCAGACAATAATTTAATTCTAGATATGATTAGTAAAGACGAAATACTTAATAAAAAAGTAAGAACAATTAAAAATATAGTTAAAAAATTAGATGTTAAACATCAATTTTAAAAATGTTAAAGAAAATCAAACAAACAAAATCTGAAAAATTATTACTAATTTTTTTAATTTTACTTGGAATTTTTTCCTTAATTTCTTTTACTTTAATTAAAAATAAATGTTTGTTCGTTGAGAAAGTAAATCTTACAAAATTAAATTTTAATAATCCTGAAAATATCGTCATCTTAAATGTTACATGTGGTAATGTCATAATTGAACTTTTTCCAAATATTTCACCAAATTCAGTCGAAAGATTTACAAAGCTAATTAAAAATAAAGAATATGACAATGTTGCATTTCATAGAGTTGTTGAAAATTTTTTAGTACAAGCAGGAGATCTCGAATTTGGTAGGAAAGATAATATAAATTATACTTATATAGGTAGTGGAAGATCGAAATATGATTTGATTAAGCCAGAGACAGATAAACCATTTGAATTTAAAAGAGGTACGCTAGCTTTTGCAAAAAGTAAAAATGGTGACTTTGAGGATAGTGAGTTTTTAATCCTTTTGGCTGACGCTTTTATGTTTGAGGGTGAATACACTCCTTTAGGAAGAGTTATTAGTGGAATTTCTGCTTTGGAAAAAATTAAATTTAATGAACAATCTGAATATGTCTTAAGGCCAGATTTTATTAACTCATTAAAAATGTTTTCTGATATTAATTAACAAGTGGCTTTCCAGTAGATAGGGTATGTCTTATTCTATCTTTAGTCCGATCTGTTTCAATTAAGTTCATGAATGAAGTAAGCTCTAGCTCATATAAGTTGTCCTCTGTTAGCAATCTATCTGATGTAGTGTCTCCACCACTTAATACATTTGCAAGTTCTGTTCCTACTTTCATACCATGATCTAATATTACTTTTTCATTATAAAGTTTTTCCAGCACCTTGATCATTTTTTCTTTTAATGGTTTTCCTGATAATTTAAATGTACATTCATTTGGAGATTTAAAATTTTGATTTTGATCTATTATTTTTTTTGATTCTGAAAAAAGACTATTTCTATTCATTATTTTTTTATCTTCCGGCCTTAAGTATTTCAAAGGCTCAGCTTCAATTGGAGAAGTGGCAGTTTTTGCATAACCAATGATTTCAAAAACTTTTAATGGGGCAAAGTCAGGATCGCATTTTGCCTCAGAGGTTTGTGACCATCTCCATAACATTTCTTTACATCCACCGCCTGCTGGGACCAATCCAACTATACTTTCAACTAATCCAACTACTATATTTGTATGAGATGCAACGAAATTACTTTGTACTAAAACTTCAAATCCTCCTCCTAAAGTAAGACCGGATGGAGCTGAAACTACTGGATATTTTGAATATTTTAATTCTTTACAAGTATCTTGAAAATATTTAATAAATTTTTCTATTGATTTATAATCATTTTTTTCAGCAAAGTTCATAGTATAACTAAGATTAACACCTGCAGAAAATTGCATACTTTCATTTATCACTATCAACGGTTTATCAGTTGCTTTTTTAAGAGCATCCATAGAGTCGTAATCTAGTGCGCAAGCCTTTGTGGTAAATTCAACAATATTAAAGTCTTTAAATCTATATATTTCAGCTGACTTATTTTTATCTGTTTTTGTTGCTTTAGGTTTTACTTTTCCTAAAGTTTCAATATCGGTGTATAATTGCCTAGAACCATAAAAATTCTCATCTTTTGTTTTTGATAAACTTTCTAAGAAAGCGTTATTTTTGAAATTATCTATACGATTAAAAAATTCGTTAACCCCAATAGATTTAAGCATCTCAAAAGGTCCCATAGCCCAATTAAATCCTAGTCTCATTGCTTCATCAATGTCATTGAATTTATCTGTAATACCTGGAACTAATGATGAGGCATATTTAATTATTTTTGATATGACTAACCATGAATATTCACCATATTTATCTTTTCTATTTATTAATTCTTTTAGATTTACAGTATCAATTCCCATGTCAATTTTTTTAGAGGGAGAATAATCACCGGACACTAAATTTATAGCCTCTAATATTTTTTGATCGTTTGTCTTATTCATTCGATAGAAACCACCCTTACCTTTCCTTCCTGTATAACCAGTCTCAATTAATTTTTTAACTAAGGGTATTTCTTTAGCAACTTCTTGAAATGAATCTTGCTCAGGAAGCTCTTTTATAAAGCTTTTTAGTACATCAGCCATAAGGTCTATTCCGATTAGATCATATAAACCAAAAACACCTGTTTTAGGAATTCCCATTGGTCTTCCAAATATAGCATCAGCCTCTTCAATTGATAACTTCATTTTGAATGCTTCAGTCATGGCTACTTGCATTGCGTAAACACCTATTCTATTTCCAAGAAAACCTGGTGTATCATTACAGACAATTGCACCTTTGCCTAATTCATTTTCACAAAATTTTTTTAAAGAATCTATCTTTTTTAAATCGTTATTTTCATTTTTGACGATCTCTAAAAGTCCCATATATCTAACAGGATTAAAAAAGTGAGTTATACAAAAGTCTTTTTTTTCATCATCTGTTAAATGTTCTGATAAAATTTTTATAGGAATTGAAGATGTATTAGAAGATACAATTGCTCCTGACTTTCTATTTTTAAAAATTTTATCGTATATTTTATGTTTTATATCTATTCTCTCAACAACAGCTTCTACAATCCAATCAGCTTTTTTAACAACATCAAAATCATCATTGATGTTACCAACTTTAATATTATCAATTTTCTTTTTATCGATTAAAAGCGGTGGTCTAGATTTATAAATTCTTTCTCTAGCCTTTGTACTAATATCGGTTGATAGATCTAAAAGAGTGACTGGAACATTAGCATTACATAGATGGGCAGCTATTCCGCTACCCATAGTTCCAGATCCAATGATGACAACACTTTTAATTTGCATTTATTTTTTATCTATTAATTCCTCTGAGTCTTTCAGATCTTCTTCTTAACAACTCAGCTGTAACAAGAATAAGTGTAGATAAAATAATCAAACATGTCGCAACTGCAAGAATTGTAGGACTTAGTTGTTCCCTTAAACCCGTCCACATTTGAATTGGAATAGTTGTATTCTCTAAACCAGCTAAAAATAATACTACTACAACTTCATCAAAAGAGGTCACAAAAGCAAATAAGCCACCTGAAATTACCCCAGGTAATATTAAAGGTAACGTAATTTTCATAAAAGTATTTACTGGGTCACTTCCAAGACTTGATGCAGCTCTAGTTACACTGTGGTCAAATCCGGATAAAGTGGCTGTCACTGTTATTACGACAAACGGTGTACCCAAAATTATATGTGCTAGAACTATACCAGTATGTGTAGCCGCTAAACCAGCTTTTGCCATAAAGAAGAAAATAGCTACACCAGAGATAATTAAAGGAACGATCATTGGAGAAATTAGTGTTGCCATGACCAATCCTTTGTAAGGCATGTGTCTACTACTTAAACCTAATGCTGCAACAGTTCCCAAAAGAACTGATCCTAGTGTTGCAAAGATGGCGATTATAAAACTATTTTTAGCGGCTAGACCCCAAGGATTTTTTGTTCCATAAATCATATCCTTGTACCATCTTAAAGAAAATGCGTCTGGATCAAGATTTTTCATACCCTCAGAAAAACTTAAAAATTCTTCAGCATTAAATGATAAAGGGAAAATTACAAATAAAGGGGCGATCAAAAAGAAAAATACACAAGCACAAATAAAAATATAAACATAATGCCAAATTCTATAATGTGGTTCGGTATATTTAGGTAGTGCCATAATTATCCTAATTTGATATTATCAATTCCAACTAATTTATTGTAAATCCAGTATATTGCTAATACCCCAGCAAGTAACATTAGTCCCATTGCTGATGCAAAGCTCCAATCTAGAGTACTTTTCATATGAAAAGCAATCTGGTTACTTATCAAAGTTCCAGATGCTCCTCCTACCAGTGCAGGTGTAATATAATATCCAATAGCAAGTATAAAAACCAATAAACAGCCAGCTCCAATTCCAGGGATTGTTAGAGGGAAATAGACTTTCCAAAATGTAACAAACGGTGTTCCGCCTAGGGATTTTCCAGCTCTCATTAAGCTTGGTGATATGGTTTTCATCACACTGTATAAAGGTAAAACCATAAAGGGTAATAAAATCTGCGTCATAGCAACGTAGGTTCCAGTTTTATTGTACATCATTTCAGGCCTGTTATCGTCGGCCACCAATCCAATCATGACAAAAAAGTCATTAACAACACCTTGTTGTTGAAGAAGTATCATCCAACTAGCAGTTCTTACTAGTAGGGATGTCCAAAATGGAAGGAGCACACATATCATTAAAAGGTTACTATACTTCATTGGTAATGTTGCAAGAAGATGAGCAATTGGATAGGCCATTAAAAAACATAACAAAGTAACAAAAAAAGCTATCTCCAAAGTTCTAAGCCAAAGAATTCTATGTATTCTCCTATCTTCTTCGACATTAACAATTTTGCCCTCCTCGTTTTTATACATATCCATACCTTTTAAATATTTTGAGCTGGTATATGCTGGTGCTCTTCTTTTGATAGCTCGCCAATATTCAACATCAGCCCACCTTTTATGAACAGCCATTATTTGTTCTTTATAGTTTCCTTCTTCAAAGTTTTTGGCTTTTCTTCTCAATTTTTTCAAAATACTTTTAAAACCATTTTTAGTATAATTTAATTGAGTGGATAATCTACCATCACGTTTCTCCTCTACTAACATTTGAAAGTCTAAGTAAAAAGATTCGAATACTTCTTCAGGCGGCATTTCATTTCCATCCCATTTCTCCATTGATTTAAATGTTTTTGGCAACATTTCAGTTACCATTTTGTCATCCACACTTCTCATCAACATATCTCCAATTGGAAAAATATAAGTTATAAGTAAAAATAATAATAATGGTGCAACTAAAAGAAATGCTTTGATCTTATTTTTTCTTTCAGCTTTTTTAAGGCTTACCTCAAGAGGTACACCGTCTGTTGTTAAAATTTGTTTAGTTTCTCTACTCATAAAATAAAAAAGGGCGGCTATAAATAACCGCCCTTAATATAATATATAATCTTAGTCTTTAAAACTTAAAATTATAGACCAGCTTTCATTGCTTCCCATTTTTCACCAAGCTCTGTACCGTTATCAGCCCAGAATAATGGATCTACTAAGAAGTAATTTTTTGTATTTGCTGGCGCAGTCGGCATTTGTGGTACCATGTTAGTCTTACCATCTTTGTACCACGGCTCGCCTTTTGCCATAACTTTAAGTGATGATTTTCTCCAAGGTGCATATGCAATGTATTTTGCACTTCCAGCTAAACCTTCTGTACTTGTCATCTCCGCTAAAGCTTTTTTAGCATCAGCTTCGTTTGGTCCACCCTTAACTAGTACGAAATATTCGTAGTCAAGACCTTGACCATCCCAAACTTGTTTAATTGGAGCGCCTTCACCGATCTCTGCGTTAAAGAATCTACCATTCCAACCAGTTGCCATAACAACTTCACCAGATACTAATAACTCTGGTGGTTGAGCACCTGCTGACCAAAATACACATCCGCCGTTAGGGTCTGTGCATAGCTCTTTGATCTTGTTCATTGCTCTGTTAACACCTTTTTCAGTTTCAAGAGCTTTGTAGATTTTTGCTCCACCTTTTCCTGGTTTAATACCATCTGCTGCTAAAGCGATCTCTAAATTTGTTAAAGCGCTTTTATAGATAGCTCTTTTTCCAGGGAATTTTTTTGTGTTAAAGAAATCTTTTATAGATTTTGGAGTGCCTTTAACATTGTTCGTGTTGTAAGCATAATTCCAAGAATATAAAATGTTTCCTACAGCACATTTACTTGGCATTGGAGCAAAGAAATCTTTACTCGCTGAAGTACCGTCTGGAGCTGCTGGAAAGTCTTTGTCGAAATCAAATTCTACAAATAAACCTTCGTCACATCCAGTGATAGTGTCCATAGCAAAGACGTCAATAATATCCCACGTAATTTTGCCTGCCTCTTTTTGTGCTTTAATCTCTGATAATCCACCTGAGTAATCGACCCAATTGATCGGCACTCCAAGCTTCTTAGCAGTAGGGTCACCATATCCTAGCTTCTGAGACTCTGTATATGCTCCACCCCAAGATGCAACAGTAACTGCAAATGATGATGTGCTTATAGAAAGTGCAAAAGATAGAACTAGCAACAATTTACTTAGTTTTTTCATTATTCCTCCGTTTAAACGTTTTTTAAAAGCTAATTACAACAATATATGACTAAGGAGTCAATAACGCATTTCATTAAAATATGCTGAATTTATGAAGATTATTTTATTTAAACTTAAGATTTATTTTGGATCCAATGCCCTTGCATCATGGCTGTTCCAGCTGACATTTATTTGATTTCCCATCTTGATATCCATATTAGCAGAACTATTCGGAACTTTTAAAATAAATTCTTTATTGCCTAACAAATCAATTCTCACTCGAGTATGATCGCCATGATAAATCACTTCTTCAATTTTTCCTTTGAAATTGTTATCCATTTTATTTCCCGTGTTTATAAGAGCTCTCTCTGGTCTTAATGAAACTGTCGTCTTATCACCATTTGATTTCACCGAAATTGGATTAGCAATTATTTCAGATCCATTTAATAATTTTACTTTACATTGATCTTTTTGAAAATTGGTTACTTCTCCTGCAAAAGTATTATTTTCACCAATAAATTCTGCAACAAAAGAATTTACAGGTTCTTCATATAATTTATCTGGAGAAGAAAGTTGCTGAACTTTACCGTCGTTAAAAACAGCAATTCGGTTAGACATTGTCAAAGCTTCGCTTTGATCATGAGTTACATAGACAACTGTAACACCGATACTCTCATGAATATGTTTGATTTCATATTGCATGCTTTCTCTAAGATTTTTATCTAAAGCTCCCAAAGGTTCATCCATTAAAACAACTTGAGGATCGAAAACCAAAGCTCTAGCAACAGCAACACGCTGTTGTTGACCGCCTGATAACTGGCCTGGCATCCTATTTTCAAAGCCTGAAAGAGAAACCATTGATAATGCTTTATCAACTTTTTTTTCTATATCGTCTTTATTTGTTTTTCTAACTCTAAGTGGAAAAGCTAAATTTTCATATACCGTCATATGCGGAAACAGGGCGTAATTTTGAAACACCATTCCTATACCTCTTTTATGTGGCGGTATATTTGAGATGGGGTTTTTATCTAGAAAAATTTCTCCATTAGTGGGAGTTTCAAAGCCAGCCAACATCATCAAGCATGTAGTCTTACCCGAGCCTGATGGACCAAGCATTGTTACAAATTCACCCTCAGCAATGTCCAAATTTAAATCTTTAACAACAAGTACTTTACCATCGTAACTTTTATCTACTTTATCAAATTTTACAAATTCTTGGTTCTTGGACATTACTAAAGGTTTAAAACATTTGTAGACTATTTTATCAAGTTTTTTATTTTATATGTAAATCTCTTGAAAAATTGCATAATAATTCATTACCTTGTTCTGTTATTCTTATAGATTCAGATGCTTCAACTCCCCAATCACCGAATTGCATTACCGCTATCATATGGTAACACACATTAGGTTTTAATATAGTCATGTCACCTTTAGATATATTAATTGTATGTTCTCCCCAATCAGGTGGATAGCCTATACCAATAGAATAACCAGTTCTAGATTCTTTTTTAATTTTATATTTATCAAGTATTCTCCAAAATTTTTCCGCAACATCATTTGCAGTATTTCCTGGTTTGCTAGCACTAATACCAGCCTCCAATGCTTCATTAGTTGCATTCATTGCATCAATTTTTTTTTGTTCCGGTTTACCAAGATTTACAGTTCTTGCCATTGGTGCGTGATATCTTTTATATGTTCCAGATAATTCAACAACAGTTGCCTCACCGCTTACAAACTTATCATCACTTGCTGTAAGATGAGATGCAGATGTACCTTTGCCGGTAGGCAATAAAGTTGCTATACTTGCGTATTCTCCACCATAATCAGTTGTTCCTTTAAATAAAGTTTTTTGGATCTCTGCAACAGCATCACATTGTCTTATACCAGGGTTAATTATTTCCATTGCTGTCTTCATTGCATTTTCTGAAATAATTGCAGCCTTTTTCATGAAATCTATTTCCGTATTAGATTTGACTACTCTTACCCAATTCACTAACCGTTCTGAATCTCTAATTATAGCATTTGGTAACCCTTGTTTTAGTTTTTCATAACAGTATGCAGTAAAATAATGTGCATCCATTTCAACACCAATATTAATTTTATCCCATTTATTCTTTTTTAATAAGTCAACTAAAGCATCATAAGGATGTGAAGGCCAAGTATGAATATATTTTTCATCATAAATTATAATATTTTCTTTTTTAAGATAAGTTTTAATAAAGGCACCACCAGCATCTTGTGCTCTAATAAAACAAATAGGTTCTTCTGCATTTATATGGACAATTACACATTGGGCATAATAAAATGACCAGGCATCATAACCTGTTAAATAATTTATGTTGGCTGTGTCTTGAGATATTAGAAGATCTATACCTTTTTTTTGCATCGACAGTTGAACTTTTTTAAGTCGATCTTTAAATTCATTTCTAGAAAAACTCATATTTTTATATTAATTAAATAGACTTCCATAACCTTTAATAGAGTTATTTTTTTCTATTCTCTCTAAAGTTTCCCAAATTAAAGCTTGATTGCTAGATAAAACAATTATTTTCAATTTGTTTTCTAACCTTTCTATTATATTTAATACTGGTAGTGACGTGCACGATACAAATAAAGCTTCAGCACCTTTATGATCAATTTTAGAAAGAATTTCAAATAGTTTATCTTGATCTACTCGTCCGATATCAATATCGGATTCAATATCAAAATATGTATTTGAAGTAACCTCAAAATTATTATTTTTAAAAAAATTCACAACATCATCATTCAAGCTTTTAATATAAGGAGTTACTATAGATATCTTTTTAATATTTTTTTTTTTTAATGCATTCAGGGCTGCCGTGCTAGGAGCAGTTACTGAGGCATTTGGTTTTGCTAAATTAATCTTTTTTTTGATATTATCATAGCCTGAAACAATTGTGCCTGATGTACAACCATAAACAACGCAATCAACCTCTTCTCCAGGAAGAATATTTTCTGTAACGGATGTAATATTCTCTGTCATTTTTTTTAAATTGTCAGATGTAACAGGGTTATAATTGGTTATTCTATTTACAAAAAGATCAGCTGGCACCTCATTAAAAACTTTTAAAAAATCTTTTTCTATCATTACGTCAGTTGCTAGTACAATGAGGCCTACTCTGGGATTATTTTTATATATAAATTGGGGTTTAATTTTTTTTGAATCCATATTAATTAGTTATATTATAGATATATAGATACCAAGTTTATAGTTATGTTGATAGATAAAACTAATGCTGCACTTTACAAAACTTTATTATTTCTGGTAATCTATATTTCAATTTTGATACCAAATTCATTTGCCGAAAAAAATATAGAAATTAAAGTAGGTATCTTACTGGGTTTTACCGGAGCGGTTGAAAGTTTAACTCCTTCTATGGCTGACTCAGCGGAATTAGCTTTTAACGAAGTTATCAATAATAAAGATAAGCTCAATGAAATTACTTTTAAAATAATAAGAGCAGATACAACTTGTGATAATATAAAATTAGCAAAAAATGCTGCTAAAAAAATTATTAATGATGGAGCTAATGCAATAATAGGTGCAGCTTGTCCTAATATGACAATCGATATTGCAAAAGAGTTATCAATTCCAGAAGAAATATTAATGATTTCTCCAGCTGATACGTCAAATGAGTTAATTGAATTAAAAGATAACGGTCTTGTTTTTAGAACAACACCATCAAAAATTAGAGGAAGTCAAATATTAGCAGATATTACAAAAGACAGGGGAATTAGAAAAGTAGCTATTTCTTATAGCAGCGATAAGGATCACAAAAAATTTGCTGAGTTTTATAGAAATGCGTTAGATAAAAATAATATAAAGACCTCAATTATGTTATCCCATAATAAGAATACTAATGATTATTCAAAACATATTTCTACTTTAAGTGCTGCTGGAGGCGATGCTTTAGCAATAATAAGTGATTTAAATTTAGGAGGAGATCTAATTATTAAATCTATTTTGGACACCGGTATGTTCGAGATATTTATCTTAAATGAAAATATGATAGATCAAAGTATAATTGGTAATATTAAAAGAAAGGATTTAAAAAAAATCTTTTGGTTATGTTCAAGGACTAACGAATTTAGGCTCAGAAAAATTTGTAAATCTTGCCCAAAAATCAGGAATTGATCCATTAGGTCCGTACACAGGTGAGTCTTACGATGCTGCAGCTGTTATAATACTATCAAATTTTGCAAAAATTTTTTCAGGTAATAACTCTATAAACAGAAATATTTACTCTGTAGCAAACAAACCAGGTGTGAAGATTTATCCAGGTGAGATCAATAAAGCAATAGAGATACTACGCGAAGGTAAATCAATTAATTATGAAGGAGTTACAAGTGTGGAATTTGATAAGTTTGGTGACACTCTTGGATTATTTTTAGAGGTTGATTTAAAAAAAGGAAAGTTAAAAGGTAAAAAACTTAGATAAATTTAATAACTATATTTTCTTGAAGGGTATTTTTTTTTTTTTACATCACTACTAAATTTTTTAATAGCTAATTCGATATGTTTTCTTATATTTTTGAAACTTTTTACAAATTTTATTTTAGTTAGATTTAAACCAATTAAATCATCAGTTACTAAAACCTGTCCATCACAATTAACAGAGGAGCCGATTCCAATGGTTGGGATTTTTAATTCTTGAGTAATTTTTTTTGCTAATTTTGTCTCAATACACTCTAGCACAATTGAAAAAACTCCACTTTTTTGAAGTAATTGAGCGTCAGTTAACAAATTTTTTCTTTCAAAACTTGTTTTTCCCTTATATCTAAATTTTCCTTTCTGACTTTGTGGCAAAATTCCTAAATGACCCATAACATTTATTTTATTTTTCCTTAAATGATCAATAATGTTTATTATCTTTTTTCCGCCCTCTAGTTTGACTGCATCTGCTTTTGTATATTTAATTATCTTTTTTGCATTTTTTAAAGCTTCTATTTTATTTTTATAAGTATTGTATGGCATATCTACTACCATCAAACTTTTTTTAACACCTTGTCTTACACTTTTTGAGTGCTCTATCATCATGTTGATATTTACTTTTTTTGTTGAGTTAAAAGAATATAAAACTGAACCCAGGGAATCGCCCACTAAAATTATATCCGTATATTTATCTAATATTTCAGAAAAGTTTTTTGTGTAAGATGTTAAGCAAATAATTTTTGTTTTATTTTTTTTCGATAAAATTTTTTTAATTTTAGAGTTCATAAAATTTTACTAAGAATATTATTAGTTTCCATATTATATAATTTATATAAATTTTCAGCATCCTTTAACTGAATTTCTTTAAATTTTAATTTTGAACCTGGGGGTATTTGAACAAGTTTATCATAATCAGCACTTATAACTACGCCAAACTTAGGATAACCTCCCAATGTACCATGATCAGATAACAAGATAATTGGTTTACCATCAGCGGGTATTTGAATAGTTCCTTTAACTAGGCCCTCAGATTTAATATTTGTTTTTTTAATATTGTTTAATTTAATGCCTTCTAATCTCATGCCCATTCTATCAGTAAGTTTTGTAACCTCAAAGTCTTTAGAAAAAAAATCCTTAATTGACTGTTCTGAAAAATAATCAAAATTCGTTCCTTTAATGACTCTTATAAATTCTATCTTAGAATTTACAAAAGATAATTTTTTATTTGATAATTGATTTGGCTCGTTGAGTTTTATATCTTGACCATCTATTAATTTACTGCCGTTGTTTGATCCAATCTGTGCTCTAATAGTAGTAGAAAAACTACCCCAAACTTTGTTTAACTTAAAACCTCCGCTTATAGAAAAATAACCGTATACAGACTTGTTTGTTGACATAATATCTATTGTGTCACCCTCATCTAGACCAATAGTTCTGTAACATTCACCTTCATTTTGAGAATTATCATTTTTTATAATTTTAAAGTTAACATCGCCCGTAACGACAATATTTCTTTTTCTGCCAAAATATTTTAATGAAGGACCTTGAAAAGCAAATTCCAGAACTGGATCATTTTTATTATTATCAATAAGTTTATTTGCGATTAAATAATTTCTTTTGTCCATAGCTCCGCTAAAAGGTAAACCTATGTGATATAAGTTTTTTCTTCCTAGATCTTGAAAAGTTGAATTCAAACCTCCTCTTACTACTTGAAAATAATCATTTTTCATAAATTTTTATATATTCTTTTTTTGTAATTTCGTAAAAAATAACTTCATTACCAGGGCTGATTAGGTTTGGTGTACTCTGAGTAGTTGTATTAAAAATAGTTATTGGAGTATTTCCGATTATGTTCCAACCACCTGGACTTTCAAATGTGTATATATTACAAAATTGCTCTGTTAAACCCACTGACCCCTTTGGAACTTTTACTCTTGGAGTTTCTAATCTTTCTAATTGAATTTTACTATCAGTATCTCCTAGAAATGGCATACCTGCAATAAAACCTGTCATATAACAAAAATATTTTCTTTTTAAAAATA
This sequence comes from uncultured Pelagibacteraceae bacterium, assembly GCA_902606115.1. Taxonomy (GTDB): domain Bacteria; phylum Pseudomonadota; class Alphaproteobacteria; order Pelagibacterales; family Pelagibacteraceae; genus Pelagibacter. Next base: position 42,909 of record CACLFM010000006.1, on the reverse strand, counting down.
AATTAATTATTTCCCTTTTAGATTTTTTTAATTTATTTTCTAGCCTATTAATATCTAATGAAAAATCGTCATCAAAGCACGTTGGTATCCTTACTTTTTTAAAATCATTATCTATTTTATTATCAATATCTAAATGTAATATTTCTTGTTTTAAATTTTCATAAGAAGTTTCGTTAATGTCAAAAGTAATAACTAGTTTATTATACGAAGGAGATAAGTTTGTTATTCCTTTCAAATTTTTATTTCTTAAAGCCACAAAATATTTTATGACTTTTGAATTTATTTCCTTGTTAACTTCGCTTCCAAAATCACAATAAATTGCTGCGTCACCAAGATTGGCTATATTTTTAATCATAGAATGTTATACTTCATCAAATATTTTATGGAAATTAATATTAATTGTGATCTAGGTGAAAAATCTGAACTTCACTCTAATAAGCATGATCCAGATTTACTTAAGATTATTAATTCAGCTAGTATTGCTTGCGGTTTTCATGCAGGTGATAAAGAAACAATGAAAAATACAATTAAAATTTCAAAAAAAAATAATGTTAGTATAGGTGCGCATCCCTCATTTAATGATCGCGAAAACTTTGGAAGAAAAAGGCATAATTTACCTGAAGATGAAATAAAAAAACTTATAGTCGACCAATATGAAATATTAGAGGATATTGCAGATAAACTTGGTACAAAAGTTACACATATTAAACCTCACGGAGCTTTAAATAATATGGCATGTGAGGACCTAAATTTATCTAAAATATTAGCAAAAACAATTTTTGATATCGATAAGAATTTAATTTATTTAGTACCAACAGGCTCGAAGATGGAAGAAGCTGCTAGAAAATTTGATTTGAAAATAGCATGTGAAATATTTGCAGACAGAAATTATGAAGATAATGGGAATCTGGTTTCAAGAAGTAAGACAAATGCTATTATAACTGATCCTGAAAAATGTAAAAAACATGTTCTAAATATGGTTGAAAACCAATCTTTGAATTGTATTTCTGGAAAGAAAATTAAATGCGAAATTGATTCTGTGTGCATACATGGTGATAATACAGGATCTTTAGAAACTGCTAGAGAGGTCAAAAAAGTACTTGAAGATAATAATATATGTCTTAAACCACTAAATAATTTAAAAAAGTTTAATAAATAAAATGAAAAAAATATTTTTAATAATTTTTATTATTTTTTATAGTTCACAAGTATTTGCTGCAGGACCTGCTCCTACTGACAAAGAGAAAACTACAGTAAGTACAGGAGTTAAGCCATCTACAAAATTTAAAGCAGGAAAAAAATGGGTCTCTAAAGCAAAAAAATTTGAAAAAAAAAATAAACAAATAAAAGCCAAAAGTGCTTATGAAAAAGCTATAAAAAGTCTTCTTGAAGCAAACTCAAAAAATCCAGGCGATCCTGATACTTTAAATCTTTTAGGATTTTCACATAGAAAAATTGGTGACTATGATAATGCTGAAATATATTATGCCATGGGATTAGAAATAGATCCAAAACATGTTGGTATCAATGAATATATGGGAGAACTTTTTGTTGCGACTAATAGAATGGATGAAGCAAAAAAAAGGTTGGCTGTTTTAGAAGATTGTAATTGTAAAGAGTATAACGAGCTTAAACAAGTAATTGAGGGTACTAAACAGTCAAAATATTAGTTAATACTTTTAATCAATTAATTGAAAAATCTAAATATTAAATTATTATCTTAAAATTTAAATGGAACAATCGCTATTTATTGAACAATCTTTAATACTTCTACAAATAATATTTATCGATATTATTTTGGCTGCAGATAATGCAATAATAATTGGATTAATTGCTGCTAATTTTGTTCCAAAACATAGGAGGCAAATTATACTTTGGGGAGTTGCAGGGGCACTTGTATTCAAAGTTATTTTTGCAATTTTTGCGACGTATTTATTCAAATTTTATTTTATCAAAATTTTAGGTGGGCTACTCCTAATTTGGATAGTATATGATTTACGAAAAGATTTGTTTGAAATTAAGAAAGTAAAATCACCAACAAAAGTTTCAAAAGAACCATCTTATATACAAAGTGTTTATAAAGTATTGTTTGCAGATATAACAATCAGTTTTGATAATGTGATTGGTGTCGTAGGTGCTTCAAAGGGATATTTTGGTTTTATGATTTTTGGTTTAATTTTATCAGTAATTCTAACTGGTGCTTTAGCAACATATCTTGCAAACTATATTCAAAAACACTTATGGATTGCTTATGTTGGGTTGGGATTTATTCTAATTGTTGCAATTCAACTTGTTATTGGTGGGTTGGTAGACTTAGAAATTTTGAAAGTAGCTGAGGAATTTAAAAAATATTTTTAAGTATTTAAATGGCCTCTTAAACATCCTATAATCATAATTAATTAAATATGAAAAAGTTGTTAATAATTACAGTATCAATTTTTTTAACACAATTAGTACAAAGTCAAGAATGTAATTTAAATCCAGAGCGAGGGAGTAAAAATTATATTATCGGTTATGGATCCTTAATGGATAAAGAGTCGAGAATTAGAACAAATAAATCAGCTTTTGTAGTAAAGCCTATTTTAATTAAAGGTTTTGAAAGAACTTGGGGCCTTCATGGAGGAATGTACAAAATTACTTTCTTAACAATCATTAAAAAAGAAAACTCAACTGTTAATGCAGTTTATTACCCCGTTTCGATGAAGGACTTGAATAAGACTGATAGAAGAGAGAGTGGCTATTGTAGAGTAAAAGTTGAAGGTAAAGACTTAAGTTTCTATGGAAAAAATATTAAAACTAAAAATAAAAACTTTTGGGTTTATGCAGCTAATCCTGAAAAAATAAAGAAACCAAGTAATAGTCATCCAATTGTTCAATCCTATGTTGATTTATTTATAGGTGGTTGTTTTCAGATTAAGGAGAGATATAAAATTAATGAATTTCCAAAACAGTGTGTAGAAACAACTACTGAATGGTCAAAGTACTGGGTAAATGATAGAGTACATGCTAGAAGACCATTTCTAGTAACAAATTTTTATAAAATAGATAATCTTTTATCAAATTTCTTTGATTACTATTTAAATAACAAATACCAATAATCACATTTTATACTCAAAATTTTGTGAAGTTTCATTTACGCTGATTTCAATTGCTCCATTGCTTAAATGAAATTTTCTTGCCATGTCAGTGAGAGGTGAAAGTGTAACCAATCTATTTAGATGATTTGTTTTTTTAATTTTTTTAAATACTTCTTTGACTATTAGCCTTCCACCACCTTTTTTTTTTGACCAAACGGTATAAGCAATTGCAATTTTGCCAACTTTAAAATCTCTATTTATACTTTGCAAATATGCATCTCTGCTCATCATATCAAGTTCTTCAACAGATTTGGGGACACTGTCAGTGAAGGCAAAACACATTACCGCATAAATGTCATTTTTATATTTTACACCATAAATTTTTCTTCCATAGCTTGTTCTAAATTCGTTATCTAATTCTGGTCTTACTGGATCTTCAATTGTATTACATTCTGATAACTCAACTATCTCTGCTCCTTTAATCCAATCAAAGAAACTTTTTACAGATTTCCCTAGATCAACTTTTTTAACTTTAATAGAGCTATTAAATTTTTTAGATATAAGCTCCTTTTTTTTGGTAATGGTTCTTTTAATAATCTTACTTTTTCTTTTAAATGTAACTTTTATTTTTCGTTTTAAAGGTGTTTTGTTCATAAAATTAATGAATTTATAATCTATATTTTATTAGTTTGATTGTGACTTATTTAACCTTTTCATGATTTTATTTGAAGTTTTTTCCAGTAAATTATAAAAACCTGCTTTTCTTAAGTCTTTGACGGCCTGTTCATTTAAACCACCTGGTGTCTGGGAGTTTTTTACAAGTTTTTTCAGATTTGTTTTATGATTAAATGCATCTTCTGATAGAGCAAGAAATAAAGAAGAAATATATTTTTGAGCACTATTTTTTTTTATCCCTTTTTTTACTAACCAGTTAGAGAGGGAAAGTAATAATTCATAAAAGGGTGCCATCATTGCTGAGGTTGTCCAAAAATTTAATGATAGCTTCTCGTTATTAATTTCAACAGTAGATCCTAATTTATTAAAAAAATTCTTAACTTTTTTATTTGATGGATATATTGGAACAGGTCCTTTACATAAGGCAATTGGTGGCAACGGTATTGCTCTTACAATATTTTTTTTTAAACCAGTTATTTTTTTTAGTTTAGTCATATTTATTGTTGAAATAAAACTTATAATTAACTTTTTTTTTGAAAATTTAAGTTTCTTTAAAATAATATTTCCTACGTCAGGTGTTACCGCTAGAAAAATCCAATCTGATCTATTGATAATTTCCTGGTTATCTTTTTTCACTTTAATTTTTTTATTTTTTAATTTTAAAAATTTGGAAATTTTTTTATTTCTTTCCGAAATAAATATTTTTGACACTCTTAATTTTGAATTAAGAATTCCGATTATAACTGCTTTGGTAATTTGACCAGCTCCTATAAATCCTAATTTCATAATAAGTTAATATAGTTGCTAATAATTTTGTGTAAATCCAATAAAAATTGCAATCAATATTAACACACACGCTGAAATTGTGTTTATTACTCTTGGATTTGCATTAATCCAACTTAAAATTTTTTTGGCAAGTATTGCGTAGCCAATCAATGAAAGAAAATCCAGTATCATATAAGTAATAATTAAAATTATAAATTGAGAAATATAATTTTCATTAAAATTTATAAACTGTGGAAAAATTAACGGAAAGAATATCCAGGCTTTAGGGCTAGTGCCTGCAACAATAAACCCATCTTTAAAAAAAGATAACAAAGTTTTAGATTTTTTTAAACCTCTGCTAAAGTTTTTTGGTCTAGTGTTGTAAATGTCATAAGATAAATAGAACAAGTATGCGATACCAAACCATTTTAAAATATTTAGGAAGTCTCCGTTATTAACAATAAAGGATCCAATAAAAAAAATAACTAATGTAGCTTGTATTAAATTTGCAGTGATATCACCAAAAGCAACCCATAAGCAATTTCTAATGCCATGATTAATTGAATGAGAAATAATTACTATTCTTGGCGTGCCGGGAGTAATAAATAAAAAAAGTATAATCTGTAAAAAAAGAAAATAATTTGTTGGAAGCATTGAGAGGATAGTCCTAAGAAACCGGGAGCTAAAGATGGCTAGATAGGACTATCTGATGTAATATAGCACAGCTAGTATAAATTGCATTATTGATTTTTTTAATATTTATTCAAAATTTATGAAAAAAAGTCGCAGACCTATCACTAAAGTTAAAAATCCAGAGCCCAAAGCGGGCACAAAGGACTGGGTTATTTGGGCTGCTTGGGCAGACCGTATAACCTTTGAGGACATCAAATCTAGAACAGGGTTATCTGAGGGAGAAGTTATAGAAATAATGAGAAAATCGTTGAAACTTTCTTCTTTTAAACTCTGGAGAAAAAGAGCAAAAGGACAAAGTATAAAACATAGAAAAAAATTTGAGGAAACCAGAAAAGAAATTAGAAGAAAAATTAATAAAAATGACTATATATAAAATATGAAAAAAATTTTCATATATACAGGCCCTGTATGTAATTATTGTGACGCTGCTAAAAGACTACTTAAAAGAAATAATTTAGAATTTAGTGAGGTTGATATTTCAACTGGACCAGAAATTTTAGATCAGATGATAAGCAAATCAAATGGCAAAAGAACTATACCACAAATTTTTTTTGACGATGAGCACATAGGTGGATATACTGAATTAAGGGAATTAGAAAAAGAAAAAAAACTATTAGAATGTTTAAAATAAAATCGAATGAATTACTTATTATATTTAAAAAATTCAAACTTTCAAAAGTTGGATTAACCTTGCTAAGTTTACTATCTTTAACAAACTGTGGTCAATATTCTGCAATGGTTGGACCAAGTTACACATTGGTTGAAACAGGAAGTGTTCTACAAGCAACTAACTCATATGGAAGATCTTATTTATTCAAAACAATTAAACAAAATCAATCTAATGAAGCAAATAATAAAAGAATTTGTCAAGAGCTACATAGTTCTGAACTTCACTCAATTTTTTTTCAGACACAAGACAAAGAAGATTGTATTTATGATCCAATGAGTATTTATAGATAATTATATTTGTTTAAAAGAAAATATAATAAATCACCCAGAATATAAGTGTATACTCAAAAAAACTTTTAAAAATTGTTAATTGCTTTTCGCTAAATTTTGTAACTAAGATTTTTTTAAATAAAAAAAAAATTAAATTTACTATTAAAACACCAATAACTAGTCCAATTAGTGTAGTCTTAATTGAGAAGTTTTTATAACCAAAATAAATTGCTGCTATTAAGGTGAACCAGGATACTTTTGTTATAAATATTTTAAATATAAATCCTGCTTTTTTACTAAATACAGATTGAGTTTTTATTATTGAATAAGACCAGATTATTCCTATTAGAAAGCTAGCAAACTTTAGGATCATTAATGAAAAATAAGTTAGTCTAGTGCTATCGTTACAGTGGGTTCATTTATAAACATTGCGCAAGCAGTGTCATCGACACCAATAGCTGTTGCTGTATTAAACTTTACTTTAATAATTGGAGCTCTTAATGTTTTTTGATACGGTGAAACAAGCTCGTAAGTCATAACTGCAGTATCTCCTGAAACTGTCATTGCTTTTGCTGAGCTCGGATCAGAATAATCAACATCCAATGCTCCTCCACCAGCTTTTGTTCCATTAGCTGGATTATATTCTCCTTCATCATTTAAAAACATTGTTTCTGGGACAGCGTCTGCAAGTCCATTTTTTAAACCGAGTGTCATTTGCGTCGCTGTTGCGTTATTTCCACCATCCGTTTTACAACTTGCTCCGCTGGTAGAAATATTTGCAGTAACTGTAAATGTTCTGCTGATTGTAACTCTTAAATGAGTAAAAACTTTTCCTGGAGGTATTCCAGTAGTTGGGGCATAATTTCCAACATTAGTGCCTCCCTCTGTTGGTACAATATCTGCCTCCATATCTTTTTCTCCTAATACGTAAGGGGAGGTGCATGCTAGATCAGTACATAACTCAACTTTTTTCATGGTAACTTGATACTGTGTAGGTTGGCCCTCACCAGTTGCTGCTGAACTTTTTTCAAAAAAAAATAATGAAAATACAAAAATAAAAAAAAATTTTTTCATAATATTAATTGCCATTTGTGATTACAACTCCGGTGCTTTCAACTTCAAGAGTAATTATATTGCTTCGCTTTACTTTGGTTAACATTTCTTCTCTTACATCAGAATTCTCAAATGCAGTGGTTGAAAAACCATCAGAAATAATCGGTCTATCTTTTCCACTAAATTTGTAAGTTAGCTTTATAAAATCCATACTATCGCTTATGTTATTATCGTCATAGCCAGCTTTAAGTGTTAAATCATTTGAAAGATTAATTGTTGTTGAATAAATATCTCCCTCAGAGTCACTAGAGGCTTTTATGGCTTCCCATGAATAAGAGTTATAAGAAACATTGGCCCAAGGTGCGTATGGAAGTTGACCTTCAATTTCAATATCGTATCCATCTAAAACTCTCTCTGTATCAGATCCGACATCTTGTGAGCCACCCATTGCATCTAAATAATAGTTTCCAGAAACATTAAAATTTGAAGCTTTCAATTCCGAGCCTAAACTTATCCTGCTATTAAATTCTTTATCTAAATCTATAAAACTATTTATCCCCCAAAAATAACTTTCATCACCAGATAAAAATCTCTTGCCCACTCCATAATTAAGTGATTGTCTTGTGTCACCTAAAACGTGATGACTATTAAACTGAGCTTGGTAAAATGTTAAATCTTTTTCGTTTATTGAATATGGTCGAACAATCATTATTGTGCCAGTTGGCTTATTTTCATTTTTTGTCGATATAGATACTTCGGTCTCTCCAGGTCCATTTAATACATTTTGTAAATATGTCTCTGCTTTTTCTGAGCCTTTGTCATAAACTTTATTTATTACATTATTTAAGCTATCTGCGTATACCTCAGTAGCGAAAAACAAGGTTATAAAAATTGTAAGAATTTTTTTCACTGTTATTTAATAATTAAATTTTAAGAATTATACAATTAAATTTTTAGTTTAAATACTAAGCAAAGACCATTATTGCAGTATCTTTTGCCAGTAGGTTTGGGCCCGTCCTCAAATATGTGACCATGATGACCACCACAACTTTTACAATGATATTCGGTTCTTGCATAACCAATATGATGGTCTGTTTTGGTATCAAATGCATCTGGTAAAGACTCAAAAAAAGATGGCCATCCAGAACCACTCTCATATTTCTTTTTCGAATCAAAAAGTTTTTTATCACAATTAGCGCAATGATAACTTCCTTCTCTTTTTTCAAAATTTAATTCACTAGATCCTGGTCTTTCAGTTCCTTCCTCAAATAAAATTAATTTTTGCTCTGATGTTAAATTAGGATTTTTTTTCATATTATAGAAGCACAAGTTTTGTGTAATATAGCATGAAGTCTTACCAATGTTTCAAAATCTTTATTATAGCCGCCACCTAAAACTCCACAAATAGGAATATTTTTTTCAAAAAAATTATTTATTATCATTTCATCTCTTTTTTTAATTCCGTCTTCAGAAACTTTTAATTTACCTAATCTATCGTTTAAATGTATGTCAACTCCTGCTACATAAAATACAAAGTCATAATTTTCTTTATTTAATTGTAAAATATTTTCCTTAAGTTTATTAAGATATTCTTCATCTTCAGCGTTGTCATCTAAGCCCACATCTAAATCACCATTTGTTTTTTTTGCAGGATAATTAGACTTGCAATGCATACTAAATGTAAAAACAGATCTATCTTTTTTAAAAATTTCTGATGTTCCGTTTCCTTGGTGAACGTCAAGATCTACTACTAGTATATTTTTAGCATAACCTTTTGATTGTAAATATTTAGCAGCTACAGCCACATCATTAAACACACAATATCCAGCACCTTCATTATAACTTGCATGATGACTACCACCTGCGGTATTGCATGCAATTCGATGATCAACCGCTAGCTTACTTGCTAATACAGTTCCGCCTGTAGCTCTAAAAGATCTATTCACAACGCTATCATTTATTGGGAAGCCAATCTTTTTTTGAGATTTAGTGTCTAAAGTTTTTTTTTTGATACTTTTTATATAATCTAAAGAATGTGCTCTACTTAAAGTCTCTTCAGAACAGAAATCAGGTTTGTAAAATTTATCAACTACTTTTTGCTTCATTAAATAGTTTGCAAGTTCACCAAACTTTCTTATTGGGAACTTATTATCATCATTTATCTTTGCGACATAATCCTCATGGTTAACAATTGGTAATTTCATCTTACAATTTTTTTGTTTGATAAATAAATACCTGAGAGAATAAATGAAGCTCCTATAAAGTGATATGGTTCAAATTTTTCTTGAAATATTAAAATTGCTAACACTGCACTTAATAATGGCATTAATTGTATGAACATTGTAGCTCGGTTTGGTCCTACTATTTCGATCCCCTTCTGCCAACAATAATAGGCAGCTAGCGCTGGGAACATTACTACATAAAAAAGAATAATAAAAAATGATGTGTTAAAATTTGTTTCTAGACCAATTGACTTTTCATAAAAAAATTGTGGTATTAAAAATATAATTCCAACCGAAACCATTAATTGTATTAATGTAAATTGTGAAAATTTAAAACTATACTTTTTGAGTAATGTCGAATAAAGCGACCAACACATAACACAAACCAACATCCAAAGATCACCTTTGTTAAAATTTAAAGATAGAATTTTATTTATATCTGCGTTAGAAATAATTGCGCTAATTCCTATAACTGATAAAAATAATCCAATTAATTGAAAAATATTGGTTTTATCTACCTTCATGAATGATGAAAAAATTATTGTTACTGCTGGAATAGCCGCTAGAACTAAAGCTACATTAATTACTTGAGTATAGTTTAATGCAAAATATACCACAGAGTTAAATGTACTTATTGTCATTAATCCCATAAAACTTATTACAAGCAAATTTTTTTTAATATAATTCCAATTGTAATAAATTTCTTTATATGTAAATGGAATTAATATTATCCAGACTGAAATCCATCTAAAAAAATTTAGAGTTAAAGGGGGTACTTCATTTAAATAAGCAAATTTACCTACAATAAAATTTCCCGACCAACAAAATGTAGCAAATACAAGCAAAGTATAAGCTAAGTAATTTTTTGACAAATTGATCCTTAATTAAATCTTGATGAACTATATGGAGATAAATCTAAATTAGTTTTTTCACCAAGAATCATTTTTGAGACTATCTTCCCTGAAATCGCACCTAATGTCCATCCTAAATGATGATGACCAAATGAATAATAAACATTGTTATAATTTTTTGATTTACCAATTACAGGAAGAAAATCAGGTAAAGTTGGCCTGAAACCCAGCCATTCATCTTCATGGTCTTCATTTTCTGGCAAACCATTTAACATATCTTTTGCATTTAAAATCAAATTTTTAATTCTTGATTTAGACAAAGGATTTTCTAAACCTCCAAATTCCACTGTTCCTACAACTCTCAATCCTTGTTCCATTGGAGTAATACCAAAACCTCTATCCGCCCAAACAACTGGCCTTGATAACAAATTAGAGTAATTTTTAAAATGAACATGATATCCTCTTTCAGTATCCAATGGAATTTTTTCATTTAATTTATCTGTAAGTTTTTTTGAGAATGCTCCACAAGCAATAACAACTTTATCAAATAACAATCTATCATTTTCAGTAATTAAAATTGGTTTTTGATCTTTAAAATCGATGTTATTGATATTAATTTTTTTAAACTTTCCACCTTTTTTTATAAAGTCTGCAAATAGTTTATCAATGATTTTTTTTGGATTTCTTGCATGTCTTGCATATTCATAAAAAACTCCTCCATCATAAAATGGTTTTAAATTTGGTTCTAAATCATGAACATCTTTAGGATTTAAAATTTTTTGTTTAACACCTAATTTTTCTCGAATATTAATTTCAATTTGTCTGCTTTTTATTCCTTTTTTTTCCCATACGTACATAATACCTTCATTTTCAACAAGACCATCTAAATTGATATCAGCAAATAATTCATCGTAAGCATTTAGAGATATATCTAAAATTTGATGCATATATTTAGCTGTATGCATCATTTTTTTTTCAGAACAACTCATCACATATTTTGAAAACCATGGGATCATTTTAACAAAATAATTCCATCTTAAAGCTAATGGTCCTCTACTGCTTAATAGCATAGCAGGAACATCTGACAAAACGTCAGATCTATTTAATTGAAGTGAGGCATAGGGGGAGAAATGACCTGCATTTCCATAAGATGCTGAACATCCTGGTTCATCTTTATCAAACAAGGTTACTTCAATTCCTTTTTTTTGTAGAAATAAAGCATTACAAATACCTTGAATACCAGCTCCTATAATTGCTATTTCACTTTTAGCCATTTAAGCAACTTACATCATGAAAAAAAAAAATTATCGCGACAAATTAAGCAATGATCTTTTTTTGATAAATTTTTGTACTCATTACAACACTAAAACCAATCATGGTAGCTAACATAGACGATCCACCATATGACATGATGGGTAGAGGAGACCCCACAATTGGAAGTAGTCCTAATACCATACTCATATTTACAGTGACAAAAATAAATATAGATGATGCAAATCCATAACAAAATAATTTTCCAAAAAAGCTTCTTGCTGATGCTCCAATCCTTGCTGTTCTATAAATTATAATTGCATATAACAAAAGTAAAAGAACAGAACCGATAAATCCATGCTCCTCTGAAAAAAGAGTAAATATAAAATCTGTATGTTTTTCTGGTAAAAAATCTAAATAACTTTGTGTTCCTTTTAGAAAACCCTTTCCTGATAATCCCCCTGAACCGACAGCAATTTTTGATTGTATTATTTGGTATCCCGCGCCTAGAGGATCTCTGTCTGGGTTAAAAAAAGTTAATATTCTTAATTTTTGATATGGTTTCAAAAATGATATTACAAATGGTAAAGATATTAATAAAATTAGTGAGGAATATATAAAGTATTTTACATTTACACCTGACAACCACAAAACAACTAAACCACTTAAACCAATTAAAATCGAGGTTCCTAAATCTGGTTGACTAATAACTAATAGAATAGGTAAAATTAATACAACAATTGGAATTATTAAGTTTTTAAAATTATTTACTAAATGGATTTGTGTCCTATGATAATATTTTGCAAAACACATTATTATTGCAACTTTCATTAATTCTGACGGTTGAAGATTAATAAAATATAGATCTACCCATCGCTGGGAGCCAGAGGCTTTCACGCCATACAAGGATGCCCAAATTAATAAACATAAAACTGTAAAATAAAATAAGTAACCTGTTGAATGCCAAAATTTTAAATCTACAAAAGAAAATATAAGCATCATAGAAAAGAATACTAAAAACCTTAAAACATGACTTTTTGTATGATAAAGAATTTCACCACCCTCTGTTGAATACATAGATAAAGAACTAACAAGTCCAAGAATTAATATGCATAATAACAAAATATAATCTAATGATCTCAATTTTTGAAAAAAAGTAATTTGCCCACTTAGTGCTGTTTCTTGAAACATTATATTTTTAAATTTTTGTTATTTTGTTTAATTTTCTCTCTTTGATCATGTCTGTCTATTACAAGTTTAAACAGTTTTTTAGCTAAAGGTGCTGCAGCTGATCCACCTGAACCACCGTGCTCTATCAAAATGCTCATTGCATATCTCGGATTTTTATATGGTCCAAAAGCAATATAAAGTGCATGATCTCTATCCTTGTATGGTATTTGTGAAATATCTAAATCTAGTTCTCTCTGAGCTTCAGTTATTCTTTTCACCTGAGATGTTCCAGTTTTTCCTGCAAACTGATATTTTTCCTCTATAATTCTCGAAGAGTATGAAGTACCTCTTATCTCATTTGTAGAAGCAAACATAGCATCTAAAACAAATTTCACATTCTCTTGGTTTCTAAACAGAGGCTTATGTAAATTTCCACTTTTAGAAGTTGAAATTTTTGAATCTAATAAGGCGTCATCAAAATCAGGACCTTGTATTTTTTGTTCCAAATTTTCAGCCATTATCGATTTTATTTGACTGACAGTTGGATCATTATTGTTAACAATTATTTTTGGATCTATTTTAAAACCACCATTAGCTAGTTGAGCGGTCATTAAACATAGTTGCAAAGGTGTAGTTTGAATATAGCCTTGACCAATTCCTGTTATTAGTGTTTCACCCAAAACCCAACTTTTTCCTAAAGCATTTTTTTTCCACTCTGTTGAAGGAATTAAACCAATTTTTTCCTCATTAAAAATATTTTTAAAAACCTTATTTCCTAACCCAAATTTTTTTGCAGTTTCATTCAGGCGATCAACACCAAGTCTTCTGGACATTTCATAAAAAAAAGTATCACATGAAACTTTTAAAGCATCTCTAAGATTAACAACTCCATGGCCTTTTTTTTTCCAACAATTATATGTTTGTCCATACATTTCGATTTTTCCAGTACAATTAACTTTAAATTTTGGAGAAATAATATTGTTCTCTAACGCAGAGAGAGCAACTATTGGTTTTATTGTAGAACCCGGAGGATATAATCCCGTAATTGATCTGTTTATAAGTGGTTTTTGTGGATCATTCAAAATATTTTCCCAATTTTCATAACTTATTCCATATAAAAATAAGTTTGGATCAAAAGATGGGGAAGAATGCATTGCAAGAATTTCACCAGTAAATATATCCATTACACTTATTGAGCCCGCCTTGTCTTTTAAAAGTTCGTTACATTTCTGTTGAATTTTGGTATCGACTGTAAGTTTTATAGATTGACCTTTTTTACCCTCAATATGGTCAATTTGGTTAATTCTTTTACCGTAAGCGTTCACTTCATATCGTTGAACACCATTCATGCCGATTAAATCATTTTCTAAGGATTTCTCTAAACCAATTTTTCCGACTCTTAAACCGGGTACATGTTTTTTCTTTATTTCATCATTTTTAAGAAGATCACTTGAACTTGCTTGAGCAACATAACCCAATAAATGAGTATAATTTTCATTGTATGGATAATTTCTTGATACAGATAAAACTGGTTTAACTCCTGATAGTTCGTGCAAATAAAAATTTATTTTTACAAATTGATCCCATGTCAAATTCTCTGAAACTATTAGTGTTTCCCATGGTTTTTGGGAATTTTTTTTTTTGATAATCTTATTTAGTGATTTTTGATCTAATTCTATTATATCCTTTACTCTGATAATTAAGTTATTAAAATTTTCTACCTGTTCTGGGATTATATGAAGCTGATAAACTTTTAAATTACCAGCGATTGTATTACCAAAAAAATCTTGAAAATCTCCTCTAATAGGTGGAAGCTTCCACTCTCTTAGGCGGTTTTTATCTGAAAGTGTTAAATATTTTTTATTTTGATTTATTTGAAGTGAAAATAATTTAGCAACTATTCCTCCAAATACAAATAATTTTGCAGCAGACAAAATAAACATTCTTCTGTTGACTACACTTTGTTTTCTGTAACTAGTATCTGATCCACTGTTAATCATTTGTTCTTCTAAGTAAATTTAGATAATAACCAAATATATATGAAAAAAAATAATAGAATAAGAAAGTATATAATACATTAAATAGTAAATTATAATAATTTACCTTAACATTGAAAAAAATTACTATTATTGAATAAAAAAATGAACTTGTTACCAAAATAGTAAAAAAGAAAAAAAACCAATCTTTTACAAGACTTGGTCTTAAAGTAATATTCCTTAGATATACTGCAAAGCCACATATCAACAAATATGTCAAACTGCTGATACCTATTGGCAGGCCAATTACAACATCGTTAATAAGTCCGGCAATAAATACTAGCACATAACTTAATCTACCCTCACCTTTTAAACTCCAATAAAAAATTAATATGTATGGAAAATTAAATGAGAAATATTTGAAATTTAAATAATTAAAATCAAACTCATTTAAAACTGATATATAAAGCAACAATATTGGGCCTAATGATAAAATTTTTCTTGAAATAGGTAATTTTGATAAAGCCATAAATTTAATCTAGATTTTCATATAAAACTATTTTTACCAACCTTAACTGTGAAAAATTTGAATGAAATAAAACGTAGCTCTCATTGTTATCATCTATAAAATTTATTTTACCGATTGGTATTCCTGATTTAAATATTCCACCGGAGCCAGAAGAGTAAATTTGATCACCCTTCTTTAAATCAAGGTTATCTAATTGTGTATATTGAAGTTTACCCACGTTTTGACCGGTACCTGTTAAAATTGATTGTATGCTATTAGGTTCAATTGAAACTGGTACTTTGCTATTTAGATCAGATAATAATAATACTCTCGAAGTTCGATAATTAACTTCTACAACTTTACCGATTAAAAATTCACCATCTAAGACTGCCATTCCCAATTTAACTTTGTGTTTACTTCCTCTATTAACTATTACAGACTTCAAAAAAGGACTTTGTTTATCTACTAATACTTTCGCTAAAATTTCTGAGGAAACATCAACAATGTCCTCAATTTTAGACCTCAGTATTTTATTTTCAGAAATTATAAAATCATTATTTAAGCTTTCAGCTTGTAAAGTATTAAAATCTTTTTTGAGCTTTTTGTGATCATTATATAAATTTATATGTGATAAAGTTAAATTGTAAGTATTCTTAACAAAATTTTCTGGTATAGAAATTATAAATGTAGAACGGTAAACAAATTCATTTAATCCTGATTTTAAAATATTTATACCTTTAAAATCATACTTGCCTAAAAATAAAATTGTTAAAGAAAAAAATATTAAAACAACAAGTGAAAATCTCTGTTTGGTTCCTTTTTTTAAAAAGGCAGATCTGATTGCAATTATGAAATCATCTCTGTTAGTTTCCATTTTATTATCTTAATATTCAGAAAGTACCGTTGAAAATATCTCCTCTTGTTCCAAAGCTTTGCCAGTTCCAATTGCTACACAAGCTAATGGATCTTCAGCAATATGAACAGGTAATCCAGTCTCTTTTGATAATCTTTTGTCGATATTTTTTAATAATGCACCACCACCTGTTAGTGTAAGTCCCATATCAACCAAATCAGCTGATAGTTCTGGAGGGGTGTTTTCTAAAGCGTCTTTGATACCATTAATCATTTCTTTAAGTATTGGATTCAAAGCTTCAACCGTATCTTCTTCAGTTATATTTACTTCTTTAGGTGTTCCAGATCTTAAGTCCCTACCTTTGACTGCATAAGTATTATTATTTGTTGCAATTGCTGTGCCTATTTCTTTTTTTATTTTCTCTGCTGTACTATCACCTATCATCAAATTATATTCTTTTCTCATGTAATTTGCTAAAGCGTTATCCATTGCATCTCCCGCAACTCTTAAAGAATTAGAATATACAACACCACCTAATGACATCACGGCTATCTCGGTTGTTCCACCACCAATATCAATAACCATTGATCCTGTCGCCTCAGATATTGGTAATCCTGCACCAATAGCAGCTGCTATCGGTTCTTCAATTAATTGAACTCTTCTTGCGCCAGCAGCGAGTGCACTATCCTGAATAGCTTTTCTCTCAACAGGAGTTGATCCAGTTGGTACGCAAATTAAAATTCTAGGATTAGCAAATGTACTTCTTTTGTGAACTTTTTTAATAAAGTGTTTTATCATTTCTTCGGTAACTACGAAGTCAGCTATAACTCCATCTCTTAATGGCCTGATAGCCTGAATGTTACCTGGTGTTCTGCCAAGCATTGTTTTTGCTTCATCTCCAACTGCTAAAACTGATTTTTTTCCTTTATTATCGACAACTGCAACGACCGAAGGTTCGTTTAAGACTACACCTTGGCCTTTTAGAACTACAAGTGTATTAGCTGTCCCTAAGTCAATTGCCATATCTTGGCTCCATATACTTGATATTTTTCCAAATACTGACATTTTATATTCCTTTCACTTTTTGATGTTTTATACTTTCATTCATTGATCTTTTCTCTCTTTTAATAAGCATTTTGTTCAAAGCATTTAAATATGCATTTGCAGATGCAACTAGTGTATCTGTATCAGCTGACTGGCCCACTGTAGTTCTATCATTTTCCTCAATTTTAACACTAACTGTTGCTTGAGCGTCAGTACCTTCTGTTACAGCATGAACTTGGTATAACAAAAGTTTCATTTCATGGGGATATAATACCTTAATACATTTAAATGTTGCATCAACCGGTCCATCACCATTTTGTGAGGTTCTTTTAATTTCACCAAATACATCCAGAGTCATTTCTGCCCTTTGAGGTTCACCAGTTCCTGCAAAAACCTTTAAGGACTTTAAGTTTATCGCATTAATTTTGTTATCTAGAATTAAGCTATCATCAACTAAAGCAAGTATATCTTCATCATAAACATGTTTTTTTTTATCTGCTAAAATTTTAAATTTACCAAATGCATTTTGAATTACATCATCAGTTAAATCGGTATAACCAAGATCACTCAACTTTTCTTTAAATGCGTGTCTTCCAGAATGCTTACCCATAACTAAAGAAGTTTTTTTTACTCCAACACTTTCAGGGGTCATGATCTCGTAAGTTTCTCTGTTTTTTAACATACCATCTTGATGAATTCCTGACTCGTGTGCAAAAGCATTTTTTCCAACTATTGCTTTATTGAACTGAACTGGGAACCCAGTAGCATTTGAAACAATTTTAGAAGCTTTACTTATAAGTTCAGTCTTAATACCTGTTTCATATGGCATAAGGTCGTTTCTTGTTTTTATTGCCATTACTATTTCTTCTAATGCTGCATTTCCGGCTCTTTCGCCAATACCATTAATTGTGCATTCGATTTGTCTTACACCTGCCGAAAGTCCGGCTAAGGCATTTGCTACAGCTAAACCAAGGTCATTATGACAATGAGCTGAAATTATAGCTTTATCAATATTGGTTACTTTATTTTTTATGTGTCTTATAGTTTTAGCAAATTCTTCTGGTACTGAGTAACCAACTGTGTCAGGTATGTTTATGGTAGTCGCTCCACATTTAATAGCAAGTTCAATTGTCTTACACATAAAATCTAAATCTGTCCTAGTCCCGTCTTCACATGACCATTCTACGTCATTAGTAAAATTTCTTGCATAAGTTACACTATCTTTAATGGCATCTAAAACTTGATCATTTGTCATATCTAATTTGTGCTTCATGTGAACAGGGCTAGTTGAAATAAAAGTATGAATTCTAAATCTTTTTGAATGTCTTAGCGACTCGTTACATGCGTCAATATCTTTCCTTAAAGCTCTAGCTAAACCACAAGGGATTGAATTTTTAATTTCTTTGCTAATTTCTGATACAGCTTCGAAATCACCTGGAGATGAAATCGGAAATCCTGCCTCAATAATGTCAATTCCCATTTCATCAAATACTCTAGAAATTTGAATTTTCTCCTCGACGCTCATTGATGCGCCAGGAGATTGCTCGCCATCACGCATAGTGGTATCAAATATAAATACTTTGTCTTTATCACTCATAATTTTGTTAATTATTTTTTTGAATAATACAATCTCTAGCAGAGATTGCAAAACAAAATAGTCAATTATGGGTTTTATATCTTGTTATTTTTAATTCTTATCGCTATCTACCAATTTCTTTTTGGATATCCATGGCATCATTGCTCTTAGATTTTTACCAACTTTTTCAACTGGATGCTCAGCTAATTTTTCTCTTATTTTAAGGAAATTTTTTTGACCACCTTTGCATTCATCCATCCACTGTTTAGTAAATTTTCCAGATTGAATGTCAGTTAAAACTTCCTTCATTCTTTTTTTTGTTTCATCTTTATTTACTATTCTAGGTCCTGACATGTATTCTCCATATTCAGCAGTGTTAGAAATAGAGTAATTCATATTAGCAATTCCTCCTTCATAAATTAAATCTACAATAAGTTTTACCTCATGAACTGTTTCGAAATATGCCATTTCTGGTTCGTAACCAGCCTCAACTAAAGTTTCGTATCCATTTTTTATTAACTCTACTAATCCTCCGCATAAAACAGTTTGTTCTCCGAATAAATCTGTTTCTACTTCGTCTTTAAATGTTGTTTCGATAATTCCTGATCTTCCTCCCCCTATTGCTGAAGCATATGACATTGCAAGATCTCTTGCCTTGCCTGATCCATTTTGATGTACAGCAAATAAGCAGGGGACTCCTCCTCCTTTTTCATACTCGCTTCTTACTAAATGACCTGGTCCTTTAGGCGCAACCATGAAAACATCTAAATCTTTTCTAGCTTTAATTAAATCATAATGAACATTTAAACCATGCGCAAAAGCAATTGAAGTTCCTTCTTTAACTCTTTGTTCGATATGGTTTTTATAAATAGTTGCCTGAAGTTCATCTGGAGTTAAAACCATTATCACATCAGCCCACTCTGCAGCATCTGACAAGTTCATAACTTTTAAACCTTTTGACTCTGCTTTTTCCTTGCTTGCAGAGCCATCTCTTAAAGCGACAACTACTTCCTTTACTCCACTATCTTTCAAATTTAGTGCGTGCGCATGCCCTTGGCTTCCATATCCAAAAATTGCAATTTTCTTTTCTTTAATTAAGTTAACATTTGTATCTTTTTCATAAAACATTTTCATTTTAACTCTCCTTTATTTGAAAACCTCTGAACCTCTTGTCATAGCTACTGCACCGGTTCTTGATACACTCACTAATCCAAATTTTTTTAAATCTCCCATCATCATATCTATTTCTCGTCTTAATGCAGTTATTTGAAGAACAACTGATTTTTGAGTTTTGTCTAATACTACTGGATTAAATTTTTTGCAAATCTTTATTACTTTATTTCTTTTTGAAGAGTCAGCAACTATCTTTAACAATGCCATTTCTTTGAAAATAATTTTTTTATCTCCTCTCATGAAATTAGCAACTTTATGTACTGGCACTAATTTACCCAATTGTAATTTTATTTGCTCTATTACTTGGGGTGTACCAGTAGTTACAATTGTAATTCTTGATATTCCCTTCTTGAGATCCACTTCTGCAACTGCTAATGACTCTATATTATAACCTCTTCCAGAGAAGAGACCTACCACTCTTGCCAAAACACCAGCTTCATTATCCACCCAAACCACAATTATATGAGTATCTAATTTACCTTTTTTGCCAGGATCACTATATGCTGATTTTGATTTAGTCATTAAACAAGAGTTTTTCCTTTTCCAGTAATTTTATTTTCTTTTTGATCATTAGGTCCCAACAACATTTGATTATGAGGTTTACCCGATGGGATCATTGGAAAACAATTCTCTTCTTTATCGACCAAACAATCAAATATTACTGGTTTTTTTACATTAATCATTTCTTGAATTTTTTGATCTAATTCATCTGGTGTTTTAGCTCTAATTCCAACACATCCATAAGCCTCTGCAAGTTTTACAAAATCTGGAAGGGCTGCTGTATAGCTTTCAGAATAATTCTTTTCATGAAGTAGTTCCTGCCATTGTCGAACCATTCCCATATATTCATTATTTAATATAAAAATTTTTATCGGTAAATTATACTGAACAGCAGTCGACATCTCTTGCATAGTCATAAGCACTGAAGCTTCACCGGCAATATCAACTACTAATTTATTAGGATGTGCTATTTGTACTCCTACCGCTGCTGGTAATCCATAACCCATTGTCCCTAAACCGCCCGAGGTCATCCATCTATTTGGTTTATTAAATTTATAGTGTTGAGCTGCCCACATTTGATGCTGCCCAACCTCAGTTGTAATAAATGTATCTTTATTTTTTGTCAATTCGTAAAGTCTTTGTATTGCATATTGGGGCTTTATTGTTTTGTCACTATTAATAAAGCTTAAAGAATTAACAGATCTCCATTTTGCAATTTGCTCCCACCATTTAGAGATATTTTCTTTATTAGATTTTATAAAATTTAGTTTATTTTTCTTAATTGTTTTAATTAATGAAGATATAACATCCGAAACATCGCCAACAATTGGTAAATCTACTTTTACATTTTTATTTATTGAAGATGGGTCAATATCTATATGAACTTTTTTAGATTTAGGAGAAAACTCATCGATTTTTCCAGTTATTCTATCGTCAAATCTTGCACCGATGTTAATCATAAGATCACAATCATGCATTGCATTATTTGCTTCATAAGTTCCATGCATACCCAACATTCCTAAAAACTGAATATCGTCTCCTGGGAAGGAACCTAGACCTTGAAGTGTAGAGGTTATCGGAAAACCAGTTATTGAAACTAATTCTCTTAAGTGCTCACTTGCCTTAGGACCAGAATTAATTACACCGCCACCTGTATAAAAAATAGGTTGTTTTGCTTTGCCCATCATTTCAACGAGTTTTTCTATATCTTTTTGTGAAAATTTATTATTTGTTTTCCCATTAAGTTTTTTTTGTTTTTTAATATTTGTATATTTTGTTTTTTGAAATTGAATATCTTTTGGAATATCAACTAGAACTGGTCCTGGTCTACCAGTTGTAGCCACCTCGAAAGCTTTATGAATTGTTTTTGCTAAATCTTTAACATCTTTTACTAACCAATTATGTTTAGTGCATGGTCTTGTTATTCCTGTTGTATCGCATTCTTGAAATGCGTCTGTACCTATTAAATGTGTTGGAACTTGACCTGAAATGCAAACTAATGGTATCGAATCCATGTAAGCATCTGTTAAAGCAGTTACTACATTTGTTGCACCTGGACCAGATGTAACTAAGACAACGCCTGCTTTTCCACATGATCTTGCATAGCCTTCTGCAGCATGTCCCGCTCCTTGTTCATGTCTTGCTAATATGTGTTTAATGCTCTCATGATTTTTTAGTTCATCATAAATTGGCAATACAGCACCGCCTGGATATCCGAAAATAAATTCGACTTTTTGGTCTTCCATACATTTAAAGACAATTTCTGCACCAGTATATAATTTTGACATTTTACCAATCTAGCTGAAGTTGTGCTGATTGGTCAAGGTTAACTAATCTTTTTTAGAAAAGAATTTAGGTTGTCTGGAGCAATCTTATGCCACTCTTTCATATGACCTCTTGACCAAGTCATCTGCCTTTTCGCATATTGCCTTGTTTTTATAGTAATTTTTTCTTTAATAAGACTTAAATTCGTCTTATCAGGTTTCAATTCATTTATTTCTTTTATTCCAATTATCTTGCATGAGCTATTAATTTTTTTTACCTTGAGTTTGTTAAACCTTTTTACCTCTTGAATTGCCCCCGCTTTAATCATTTCATCTATCCTGTACGATATATTTTTAACAACATTTGCTCTTGGAATATCAATAAATATCTTCTCAAATTCTTTTTTATGGAAGTAAATTTTTGTATTCTTAAACCATTTGTACAAAGATTTATTAGTTTGAACATAGACTTCATATGCTCTAATTGATCTATTTTGATCATTGATATTTATATATTTTTTACACAAGGGGTCTAACTTTATTAGTCTTTTATAAAAGTTCGTTTGACCAATTTTTTTTTGTAATTTTCTTACTTTGTCTCTAGTGCTTTTATTTATATCTGGTATTTTTGCTAAACCATCAACTAAAGACTTAAAATATAGACCAGTGCCACCTACAATAATTGGTACACATTTTCTTTTTCTAATCTCTGAAATTTTTATTAAACATTTTTTTAACCATTCCCCCACTGAAAAATTTTTTTTGACACTATGAAATCCATATAAGTGATGTTTAATATTTGATTTGTCTTTTCTAGTTGGCCTTGTATTTAAAATTTTTATCTCTTTAAATATTTGCATGCTATCAGCGTTAATAATTTCTCCATTAATTCTTTTTGCAAGGTCACATGCAAATTTTGATTTACCTGAAGCTGTGGGACCTGAAATTAAAATTATTTTGGACTTAATGTCCATGTTAATCTAGCTTAACACCTATATATCTTTTTTGATTCTGGTTATTAAATATAGCAATCAGTATTGTTTTATTAGAAGATTTTAATGCTGTGTTTACTAAATTATTCAATTGATTAGGTGACTTAATTTTTCTCTTACCTGCTTCAACAATGATATCATTTACTTTCAAATAATTTACTGGGCTATTAGGTTCTATTTTTGTAATCACTAGACCTGATATATTTGGAGGTAACTGTCTTTGCATAATATCATTTTTAGTAGTTGGCCTTACTTCAATTTTTAAAGCATTAATAATTTCAACTTGCGGGGCCTTAGGAGTTTCTGCCTTAAAGTCTTCTGAAGTCTCAAGTCTACCTAATGTAATCGTTTTTGTGATCTTTTTTTTATTTCTCCAAACTTTAAGTTTGACAACTTTACCAACTTTTGTTTGAGCTACTATTAAAGGTAACTCCTGCATTTCATTTATTTTTTTTCCGTCAAATTCTAGTATGATATCTCCATCTTTAATTCCTCCTTTGTCTGAAGGACTTCCTGGAGCAACACTCGCAACTAAAGCACCGCCTGTATCTCCGAGTTTTTCAATTTCTGCTATTTCTTTTGTTACATTTTGAATTCTAACACCTAGCCACCCTCTTTTTGTTTCACCAAATTCAATTAACTGATTAATTACTTGTTTTGCACTATTAGATGGAATTGCAAAACCAATACCAATTGATCCTTGTTGTCCAAGTATTGCGGTATTAATACCTATTACATCTCCATCCAAATTAAATAAAGGTCCCCCAGAATTACCAGAATTAATTGATGCGTCTGTTTGAATAAAGTCTTCATATCTTGATAAACCAATATTTCTATTTCTTGCTGAGATTATACCCGAGGTTACAGTACCTCCTAAACCAAAAGGATTTCCAATTGCTATTACCCAATCACCTATTCTAGCTTTATCTGAGTCTGCGAATTTAACTGGTTTAAATTTTTCATTAGATTTTATTTTTAAGACTGCAACGTCAGATAATGGATCTGCGCCAATTATTTCAGCTTTATATTCTTTATCATTGCTAAATCTCACAACGATATCTTCTGCGCCTTTTATTACATGATTATTCGTTATTATAGTTCCATTGACATCAATCACAAAACCAGAGCCTAAAGCGCTTGCTTTTCTTTTTTGGGGCGAACCAAATTCTTTAAACATGTCTCCAAATGGTGAACCTGGAGGAAATTCAAAAGGAAAAGGGTTGGTATTTTGTACAATAGTTGTGGTAGTTGAAATATTTACCACAGATGGGATTAATTTATCCGCTAAATCAGCAAATGAAGCTGGCCTGTCTTGTGAATTAGTCGGAGATATTATCGCTAAAGAAATAACTAATATTAAACTGACATATTTTTTAAAAATAATTCTCATAAAACTTTCATGTACCAAATAATTAAAAATCCTACCAACGCAAATATAAAGCCTCCAACTCTTAATTGAGCGTTTTTTATAAGTTTAAGGTTTTCTAACATATTCCTCATTTTTGAGGGAAATAAAGCATACAAAGAACCTTCAATAAATAAAAATAGTCCAAAAGCGACTATTATTTCCTTCATGTTTTTATTGATTTGTTTGTTTTGCTTTTATATTTCCGAAAAATTTAAAAAATTCACTATCTGGAGAGAGAATTAAAGATGTTTCACCACCTATAAGTGCTTTCTCGTAAGCTTGCATTGCTCTGTAAAAAGCAAAGAAATCAGGGTCTTGTCCAAAAGCGTCAGCGAAAATTTTATTTCTTTTACCGTCTCCTTCACCTTTCATAATTTGAGATTTTTTTTCAGCATCAGCTAAGATAACTGTGACTTCTTTGTCGGCTGTTGATGTTATTGTTACAGCCATTTCTGCACCTTTTGCTCTAAATTCTTTTGCTTCTCTCTCTCTTTCAGTCTGCATTCTTCTATAAATTGCATCACTATTAGCTTGCGGTAAGTCAGCTCTTTTAATTCTTACATCAACTATTTTTATACCAAAGTTTTCAGCTTCATTATTCACACCTTCTTGGATTAAAGCCATTTGTTTAGTTCTATCTTGAGATAAAAGAGTTTGTAACTCTTGTTGACCTAAAACGTTTCTAATTCTTGAGTTTATAATTGTTGAAAGTCTTGATCTGGCTACTCTTTCATTACCAACTGATATATAAAATTTTAGAGGGTCTATAATTTGGAATCTCGCAAAAGCATCAACAATTAATCGTTTTTGGTCTGATGCAATGACTTCTTCTGGTGGTGTGTCTAGATTTAATATTCTTTTATCTAGATATACTACATTCTGTATAAAAGGTAATTTAAAATTAATACCTGGCTTTAGAATAATCTTCTTTGGATCACCAAACTGAAGTACGATAGCTTGATTTACCTCTTTGACAATGAAAATAGAAAAGAAAGCTGTAAAGGATATAACAAGTATAATTGGTAATACAAATTTTTTCATATTAATTAATTTTCTTCTTTAATTCTGGTAAAGGTAGATAAGGCACAACGCCCGATCCTGAATCTTTATCAATTATAACTTTATCAATATCAGCTAGAACTTTTTCCATAGTCTCAAGATACATTCTCTCTTGAGTAACTTGTTTTGCATTTTTATATTCATTAAAAATTGATAAAAATCTACTAGCTTCACCTTCTGCTTTCGCAACTACTTCTTTTTTATATGCTTCTGCAGCCTGTAAAATTTTTGCCGCCTCACCTCTTGCTCTTGGTATGACATCATTTGAATAAGCTTCTGCCTCGTTTTTGGATCTCTCCATATCAGCTCTTGCAGCTTGGACATCTCTAAACGCATCTATCACTTGGTCAGGTGGGTCAGCTTTTTGAGTTTGTACTTGAGTAACTTGGATACCACTTTGATATTCATCTAAAATTTGTTGAATAATTGTTTCAGTTTCTTGTTCAATAACCGATCTACCTTCTGTTAAAATTGGTTGGATATTGCTTTTTGCTATAACTTCTCTCATTGCAGTTTCCGCTGCAGCTTTTACAGTTCCTTCTGGATCTTGAATTTTAAACAAAAATTGCCCAGCATCTTTTATTACCCAAAAAACTGAAAAATCTATATTAACAATATTTTCATCCCCGGTTAACATTAAACTTTCTTCAGGTACGTCTGCAACAACACCTGAACTAAACCCTGAGTCTCTTTCTGATCTAAACCCAATATCTATCCTGTTAACTTTTGTAACTTTAGGTGTAATAACACTCTCGATTGGAAAAGGAATATGATAGTTCAAACCTGGTTGAGTAGTTGATATAAATTTTCCGAATCTTAAAACAACACCCTGTTCATCTGGTAAAACACGATATAATCCGCTTAATGCCCAAATTATTAATAATATTGAGGCTCCAAAAATAAGTGGTTTCCCGCCCTTAGACGCACCACCTGGTAAAAATTTATTAATCTTGTCTTGTAAATTTTTTATTATCTCATCTATGTTTGGTGGAGTAGGTCCTCTTCTGCCAGATCCATTTCCACTACCTCCTGGAGGAGATCCCCATGGACTACCGCCTCTACTTCTAAAATCATCAACCATGCACTTTATATAGTGTCTTTGTTGGGAAAAACAAGTTTAGTATGTTACAAGAAACCCAAAAAAACTGGACTTAATGTAGCAATGATAGGAAAACCTTATAAAAAAACCTTTGTTAAAAACCCAATATCAGGCACAAAGTTTACAATTGCAATTTCAAGTGCAAAAGGAGGTGTTGGAAAATCAACTTTCGCAACAAACTTAGCCTTAGCATTAAAAAATTTGGGTTGTAAAGTTGGATTATTGGATGCAGATATTTATGGTCCATCATTGCCAAAACTTTTTTCAATTAATCAAAAGCCTGAAAGTGATGGTTCAAATTTAAAACCTATAATGAAATATGATATTCAATGTATGTCTATTGGTTTTTTAACAGATGAACAAACTCCAATGATATGGAGGGGACCAATGGTTACAAGTACCATAAAAACTTTTGCTCAAAAGGTAAGCTGGAACAATTTAGATTTTATTATTGTGGATATGCCTCCAGGAACAGGAGACACACAATTAACTTTTGCTCAAGAGATTGAGATGGATGGAGCTGTAATTGTTTCAACTCCACAAGAACTTGCGCTCCAAGACGTTAAAAGAGGAATAAGAATGTTTGATAAATTAGGGATAAAAATTATTGGACTAGTGGATAACATGAGTTTTTTCAAGGGAGAAGATGGAAAAAAATATCCAATTTTTGGAGAAGGTGGAGTTAAAAGAACAGCTGAGGAATTTAAAAAAGAATTTTTGTGTGAAATTCCTATTGATCCTGAAGTTGGTAAATCAGGTGATCAAGGAAAGCCAATTGTTGAAAGCAATCCAGATAATGAAATTTCTAGAATTTATTTAAATATTGCAAAAAAAATTAAATCTATGTTCATTGAAAATTAAGCTTATTTAATCGTATAAATTTTCAAAAAAATACCATATTCTGGATCCTCAGCAAACAAATCTAAGTTACCTGAAACATCAATATTTAAAGTGTTATAATTGTTTTTATAAGAGATTTCAGTTGAAGTTTCATGAACAGAGAGTACATATGATGAATTATGTGAGGATCTATAATCTCCCGCAATTAAAAAATTGTCATTATAACCGCCTCCTTTGGATTGATCTCTAGTGTACTTCGTCATTAAGTTAAAACCGCTATCTGTAATTAAATCAAAACCTATACCAGCATGAATACTATGAGTGTCATTATTAATGTTATCTAAAGTGTATTTGTCTCCGCTTGATGCGTATGAAAATTTTTGTTTTGTTGATGGACTCATATCAGCAGAGTAATTAAAATCAAAAAAAGGCAAAAAAGATTTATTTTTTAGTTCAAAGTTTTTATCAATATTGGCACCAACTGAAGTAATAAAATTTCCAATATATTGATCTTTAAATTTTAAATTTAAACCTACAGCGCCAGTTTCGGTATATTCTGCAAAGTGCGTTAGACCGTAATCTATTTTTATTTTAGGTGTAAAATTTAAATTATTTTGTGAAAGAGTATCTCTTAAACTAAAAGAACCATATAATTGTTCCCCAGACCTTTCGCCATTGGTTGAAGTAGAGCCACTATTATTAATTAAATCAGAATTTATGAAACTTAAGCCTAACAAGTGATCAATAAATCTTTCTTCTCTTTTTGGTTTAGTCTCATAAAAAGTTAGACTAAATGCACTCATATTCAATGCACTACCAAGGTTTCCCACGTCAACATCATCACTTCCAAATCTTAACGCGATACCTCTCATTATATTATCTTTGCCTCTTTTATCTGCACCTAGAGTAATTGCTGAGGTATTGATATTTTTCGAAGATGAAACAGAGGTATCACCTATTTTACCTACACTAATAGTCCCTTCGCTCCATAGAGACCAACTAGAATTTTGATTGTCTTTGTTTAATGAATCATAATTAGATAAATAAACTGGTAACAACGTTTTAGATAAAGAATTTAAAACTTCATTTTTAAATTGAAATTTAATATTTTGATTGGTTAAATTTCCTCTATTGTTATTTCTTCTTAACCATCCCATACGATTCACCACTGGGTATGTGGTGTGTTGTATTAGTTTTTTTGCACTTTCAGATTGAGATTCTATTGATGCTACATCATCTTTATTTGCTGTTGGATCAATGCATTTAACCACTCCAAAACCACAAGTTAAATCATATTGATAGACACCTCGAGTTGCGTCAGTATTTTTCCAATCTGCGACTATCATTTTAGAACCGTCTGTACTAAATGTTATAGCTGCTAGTTCTACAACATCATTTACAATATACTCTCCTTCATAAGTTACAGTTGCTGTCAGATCGAATGGATTTGATAAACTAAATTCCAGAATAGTATCTTCATTATTTCCGGTTATAAACATTTTTGATCCATCAGAACTGAATTCTAACCCTTGCGCAAAATCTTCTATTGAATTCAAATCACCATTGTGACCTATATAATCTGTTGTTAAAGTCGGATTTGATAAGTCGAATGAACTTGAAAGTGAATACTGTTTAATTGAATGTTTATTGCTATTTCCATCTTGGTCAAAAATGAAAATCTTAAGACCATCATTACTAAATGCAAAAGACCTCATCTCCAATCCTTCACCGAAATCTTGTGAGCTTCCAGTTACAAATGTACAAGTAGAAATGTCGTAGGCTGTAGTTAATGAATACTTGTCTATGGTCTCAGTGGACTTTGTATCAAGTACGAACATTGCAGTTCCATTAGAGTTAAATCTGAACATTAATGCATCATTTTCACCTTCTAAATCACATGTTTTCGATGCATATGTTGCTGTAGTAACGACAAAAGGCGATGTCAAACTATACATATAAATTTTATTTTGGGTTATACCGGTGCTGTACATTTTAGTTCCATCAGGGTTAAATAAAACTCCAGTTGGCTGCTTCTGTTGAGTAATGTCCCAGTTATGTTGTCCAACAAGAGAGGAAACAGCACCAAAAGTAGTTGTGTTTGAAAAAACTAAAATAATTAAAAATATTATTTTAAAATATTTTATTAATAAATCTGTCTTAATGAGACTCATTTTAAATCACCGATATAAAAAAGTGTGTTTATTCTAAATCAATTTATCTTTAAGTTCTAGTGCAGACATAAGCTCATTCCACTCTCTTTTTGATAGGCCTGACTGATCAACCTCTACTTTTTCACCAATGATTAGCTTTTGAATAATTTTTTTACCCTTAGATGAAACTTCTGTTCCACCTACTCTATAATCCATAAATGCATCGTAAGTAATTGGAACCCATCTTTTTAGTGTGTCTAACATCACATCAGCATAAGCTCTTATTTCATATTGCGCGTGATGGTCGGCTCTTAGTCTTAAAAAATTCATTAAATTTAAAAGATCTGTTTTCCAATACCATTGGGTATAAGTATTTAAAGTCAAATTCATTCTTGCAAGTTCTCTTGCAAGTCCAGTTTCCTTTTCATCAACTATTGAACCATCATATCTTTCATTCAACATTGTTTCATAATTTTCATAAGTTCTTTCTGCATCATGTTTTAAAAGATTTAAAACTTTTTTTGCTTGTTCTCCTTGAAGAACTTCTCCTCTACCCTGTCTGTTGCTTTTAGATTGTGCAGCAAGATTTTCGTTTTTTGGAAGATAGAATTCTTTATCTAAAATTGAATATCTTGCCGAATATTCATTTACGTTTGCTGTTCTATGTCTTATCCATTGTCTGGCAATAAATATTGGTAACTTCACATGGTATTTAATTTCACACATTTCAAAAGGAGTGCTGTGCCAATGCCTCATTAAATATTTTATCAAACCACTATCTGTTGAAACTTTTTTAGTCCCCTTACCGTATGATACTCTTGCTGCTTGCACTATTGAGGTATCATCACCCATATAATCTATAACTCTAACAAATCCATGATCTAAAACGGAAATTGCATCATAGAGAATTTTCTCAAGTTCTGGAGCAACTACTCTTTTAGTTTTGTTTTCCTGGGATTGTAAATCCTTTATTTCCTGCTCTTGTTCATTTGTAAGTTTCATGAATTAATTATTGAATCTAATATAATTACTTTTATATTATATGTGTTGGTTTTCCAACTACGACGATAAACGAATTTCGTAATAAACATTGCGGACGTGGGGGCAGTACCCACCACCTCCACCAAAAATTTACAACTTATGGGGGTGAACTAGGATCGACGGATGTCTAAAAGTCTTTCTTTCGTTCGGAATAGTTCCACCGTAACGGGCTATTTATAATTGCAAATGATAAATTTGCTCTTGCAGCTTAATTAATTTTTTTAATTAAGTTACGGGGTTCGGGGCACCTGGCAACAGAACGCCCCTTTTTTTTTATATAATAATTTTATAGTTTAATATTATGTTTTCAGGATTTTTTGCTTTGTTTATAATTTATCTTTTGCATCGATATATAACTGCATGGATTAGATATTATAATAAGACAGATGAAAGATTTGGAAATTCTGTATGGAGATGGTCATATGATTACCAGGTGAAAGGGGTTAGAGATGTCTCGGACTTAGATGATAAAGAGTTTGTAAGAAAAAGAAGAATTAGAAACAGAACTGTTTCCTTTATGTATTGGAACTTTTTTATTGGATTTACTGTATCCATGTACTTAATAAGCGATGTACTGATTTTTATTCTAAATAATTAAATTAAAGTAAAAATTTTTTTAAATCTGGTTTAAAATATTTTGGTCCTTTCATAACTTTTCCTTGTTCATTATAAATTGGATTTCCATCATCACCTAATTTACTCATATTAGATTTTTGAACTTCCTCAAAACAGTCATCTAAATTAATACCAAATGCATGCCCCGCACCATAAGTAACATATAAAATATCTGTCAGTGCATCGGCCACTTCCTTTAAATCTTTTTTTGAAACAGCTTCTTTGAATTCGTTAAGCTCTTCTTCAATTAAGTTAATTCTTAAATCATTAATTTTATCACTACTTAAGCTTGCTTTTTTTTTAATATCTTGCCCAAATGTAGACATAAACAATCCAACTTTTTCAAAATTTGTCATAGCTCTCCTATATGATTCTTTTTATTTTTAATGTATAAGATAAATACTATTATCCAAATGAAATTTAGAAAAGAGTACGACACTATTGGAAAAATTAATGTCCCAAATGATAAATATTGGGGAGCATCAACAGAGAGATCTAAAAAGTTTTTCGATATTGGAGAAATTTATGTTCAAAAAGTATTGATAAAATCTATTGCAATTATTAAAAAATCTGCTGCTATAGTTCACAAAAAAGAAAAACAAATAAATTCAAAAATTGCAAACGCAATCATAAAGGCATCTAATGAAGTCATCAAAGGTAAGCTTCAAAATAATTTTCCTTTAAAAGTTTGGCAAACTGGATCTGGTACTCAAACTAATATGAATGTAAATGAAGTTATCGCAAACAGAGCTATAAAATATTTGGGTGGAAAATTAGGTTCAAAAAAACCTGTTCATCCGAATGATCATGTAAATAAATCCCAATCTACAAATGATGTTTTTCCAACAGCCATGCATATAGCAATCGCTTTGGAGACAAAAAGAAAACTACTACCGAGTTTAAATCTTTTAAATAAAGAGCTAATGAAAAAAGTAAAAAAATTTAAAAAAATAATAAAGGTGGGTAGAACGCATTTACAAGATGCAACTCCCTTGACACTTGGGCAAGAGTTTTCTGGTTATCAATCACAGCTACAGGATTGTATTACAAGAATAAAAATTGCAATCAAAGAAATACATTTTCTAGCTCAAGGAGGGACAGCTGTAGGTACAGGTATAAACACAAAGAAAAACTTTGATAAGAAAATTTGTAAAGAAATTAGTAAATTGGCAAATTTAAATTTTAAGCCTTCTAATAACAAATTTGCAGCTCTTGCTGCGCATGACTCAATTGTAAATTTTTCTGGGACTTTAAATACTACAGCAGTTTGTTTACTAAAGATCGCAAATGATATTAGATTTCTTGGATCAGGACCAAGAGCTGGTTATGGTGAATTAAGTTTACCGACAAACGAGCCTGGCTCTTCTATAATGCCTGGTAAAGTTAATCCTACTCAATCAGAAGCAGTTACTATGGTATGTGTTAAGGTAATCGGTAATCATACAGGTATCACAATAGCAGGGTCTCAGGGACAATTTGAGCTTAATGTATTCAAGCCTTTAATTGCTCATAATATTTTACAGTCAATTGACCTTATTGCTGACAGCTCAAAAAATTTCGCAAAATTTTGTGTAAAAGGCATAAAAGCTAACGAAAATAAAATCAAAAATGATTTAGAAAATTCTTTAATGTTAGTAACTGCACTGGCACCAATTATAGGCTACGACAAGGCAGCAAATATCGCAAAAAAAGCTTTAAAGAACAATACCACTCTAAAAGCTGAGGTAATTAAAAGTGGTTTAATGAATGAAAAAGAATATCACAAAATTGTAGATCCAAAAAAAATGATTCATCCAGCATAATAAGATATTATTTTATTTGCAAATATCTTAAATTCTATCCAATTTGAAACTTTAACACTGCCACTATTAAATTCATAAATTAATTCATCGATTTCTGGAAATTCTTTATTTTTAAAACTTTCATTTGTAATATTTAAAATTTTGAGATCGTTAGTAGTTAAATTAGTTAATATCTCAAAACTTATTTTCTTAAAATCATGTCTATTTTTTTTTGGGACTACAAATTTATTAAAAAACTTATTTAAATCTTTAATAACAAAATCAACATTACTCTTAATAATTATATTATTTTTTTCCTCATATAAGATTGCTTTTTTCACAATTAAATTTGCAATTTTATCATTTAAGAAAGTAGAATTATTAAATTCCAGTGTTCGACCCTTAAAATTTATATTCATTTTAAGGTTATCAAAAAATGGATTATTTTCTAATTTTTTAACATTTAAATTTATTTTACCGTTGAAATTTTCATTCAAGATAAAATCATTAGATAAAATTTCTTTTAAAAGAGAGCTGTTCAAAAATAATTTTTTAAGTTTTAAGCTATCTAAAGAGGATTTTATGTCAAAATTAAACGGATCAAAAAATATATTGCCGGAATAAATAAGTTTATCATTACCAATAAAGGAGTTGTCTGAATTAAAATTTATTTTATCTGAACTTAAATTATAATTAATAATATATCTAGATCTGTTTAAATAGACCTGTAATTTGTTTATACTTTTTTTATTGATAAATCTTGAAGAATTCAAAATATTAAGATTGATTTTTTTAAACTTTATATTTGTACTCTGTTCTGATTTCTTTAAATCCTGTTTCCATGTAACATTAAAGGGGATATTAAAAATTTCTCCCTCCGATAATAAGACATCATTATTATTTCTATCATTATATTGCATATGAACTTTTTTAATGTTTAAAAACGATATTGTTTCGTTGTCCAAATCTTGAAAAAATAAATTTGCTCTTTTAATAATCATAGGTCTTTCTATAAAGCCATTTTTTAAAAAATTTTCCACGTAAGCTACATCGGATTTATTGATAAAGAAATTTGTCTCAAAAAGTTCAACAGATTTTATTTTTAACTGTCTTTTTTTTAAAAAATTGGTTTGCACTAAATAAAGTTTCATTTTTTTTACCTGAGCAATTTCCTTTTGAAAATTATTATTATTATTAAATATAATTACATTGCTTATTTGAAAATGTGGTTTCGGTAGTATTGAATAATTAATTTTAGGACTAAGTGAAAATTCTAAACTATATTGCTCGTTAAGTAATTTAGTAAGATAGTTTTGATCTGATTTATTATGTAATATTCCTGGAAAAGATAGATAAATAAGATAGTAAAAAAATAATAAACTGGAAGAAAAAATTAGATATCTTATTTTAAATTTCTTAAAATTAAATTTGTTAAATAATTCAAAAAGTTTTTTTTTATTTTTATATATTTTGAGGCTATATTTTAAATTTTGGAAAATATTACCAATTTTTTTGGTCAATTTAATTTTCCTTAATAAACTTGATAAAAAATTTATTTTCAATTTAAAATTTTTCATAATGTGTTAATGATTTATATTAGTTTAATTTATTAATTAAAATGACAAACCTTAAATATTTAGATAATTTAAATAAGTCTCAAAAAGAAGCTGTTTTATATATTAAGGGTCCACTTTTAATTGTTGCTGGAGCTGGATCTGGAAAAACTAAAGTACTTACCTCAAGAATAGCTCATATATTAAAAGGTAATAAAGCGTTTTCTAGTCAAATATTATCCGTAACTTTTACAAATAAAGCTGCTCGGGAAATGCAAAACAGAGTTAGTAAAATTCTTGATGATAAACAGGTTGGGTTACCGTGGCTGGGTACTTTTCACTCAATATGTGCTAAAATTTTAAGAAGACATGCAAGGGCAGTTAATCTAAATCAAAACTTTACAATTATTGATCAGGATGACCAATTAAGACTTATAAAATCAATATGCGTATCAGAAAATATAGATATAAAAAAGATTTCCCCGAATTATATAATAGCTTTAATTAATAAATGGAAAAATTTTGGTTGGTATCCTGATGATGTTGTCTTAAAGAAAAGTGAAAATCTTGAAAAAAATTTATTAAAAATTTACAATATCTATCAAGCAAAACTCACTAATTTAAATGTTTGCGATTTTGGTGATTTAATTTTACATTGCGTTGCAATTTTGGAGAAAAACCAAGATATAAATGAAATGTACTCTAAAAATTTTAAGTATATTTTAGTAGATGAGTACCAAGATACGAATTTAATTCAAAGCAAATGGTTAAAACTTCTAACAAAAAACCATGATAATATTTGTTGTGTGGGTGACGATGATCAGTCAATTTACAGTTGGAGAGGAGCAGAAATAAAAAATTTTTTAGAATTTGATAAAATCTATAAAAATACAAAAATTATTAGACTTGAAGAAAATTATAGATCAACACAAAATATTCTTAATGTTGCATCGGGGCTCATTTCAAATAATGAAAACAGATTAGGAAAAGAACTTAAATCAAATCAGAGTTTAGGGGAATTAATTAACCTCAACTGTTTTAAGAACGGAAGAGATGAAGCGATTAGTGTTTCAAAAATCCTTGAAAATCAGATTTCTAAAAAATATAAATTAAATAATGCTGCTATATTAGTTAGGGCTATTTACCAAACAAGAGAATTTGAGGAGAGATTTCTTAAAATCGGTTTACCTTATAGAATAGTAGGAGGTGTTAAATTTTATGAACGTGCAGAAATTAAAGATTGCATTGCATACCTTAGGGTGGTTTATCAAAACAAGGATGATTTAGCTTTTGAAAGAATACTTAATGTACCAAAAAGGTCTATAGGTGACACATCATTTAAAACAATAAGTGAATATGCAAAAAATAATAATTTAAGTCTAGAAAAATCCTCAAAAAACTTAATTAGTCTAAATAAGATTAAACCTAAAACAAAAGTAGGTCTATTTAATTTTTTGAATTTATTAGAGAAATGGAGAAAAGATTATTTTAGTAAAAATATCGATCACATAAAATTACTCCAGATAATATTAGATGAGTCTGGATATTCCTTAATGTTAAAAAATAAGAAAGATTTAGAAAATGAAAATCGATTAGAAAATATAAAAGAACTTTTAAGTGCAATGAAAGAATTTGACAATTTAGAAAGTTTTTTAGAACATGTATCTCTCGCGACATCAATTGATAATGATTGGGAAGGAGAAAAAGTTAATTTGATGACTATGCATGCTTCTAAAGGTCTTGAATTTGACGTAGTTTTTCTTCCAGGTTGGGAGGAAGGTTTATTTCCACACCAAAAATCTATTGACGAAAAGGGACAACAGGGTCTTGAAGAGGAAAGAAGACTTGCATATGTTGGAATTACAAGAGCCAAGCACGAAGTATTTATATCATTTTCACTTAATAGATTTTATCAAGGAGATTGGATAGACAGTATTTCATCTAGATTTATTGATGAATTGCCAGAAAAACATATTAATAAAATTAATAATTACGAAAGAGAAGAAGAAGAATTTTTTGATTTTAATCAAGACTTAGAAAATGATGGAGATGTTTATAGAAGCCCTGGATGGTTGAGATATCAAAAACGACTAAAATGATTTCTAATAAAATTAAAGAGTTGAGAAGAAAATTTAATATTTACAACATCGATGGCTACGTTGTCCCTAAAAACGACAGCTATTTTAATGAATATTCTTCACCTGATAGACTAAAGTTTATATCGAATTTTAATGGATCTGCTGGTCTAGCAATAATTTTGAGAAAAAAAAATTATCTATTTGTAGACGGGAGATACACAATACAAGCTAAATCACAGTCTGGTAAAAACTTTGATGTAGTTGAAATTCACAAAAAACTACCATGGAAAGTTTTAAAACATAGTATCAAAATAGGTTATAATCCTTATTGTTTCACAAGTTTAGGTTTGGCAAGATATTTTAAAAATTATTTTACACTTGTGCCAATTTACGAAGATTTAATAAGAAAAAAGAAATCAAGAGAAATTAATAATAAATTTTATTTTATAAAAGATCACATTGCAGGGGAAAATTCTAAATCTAAGATTAACAAAGTTTTAAGATTTATTCGTGAAGACAAATCAGACTGCATGTTTATTACGGCGCCAGAAAACATCGCCTGGTTATTAAATTTAAGGGGTAAAGATAATCCATATAGTCCAATTCCTAACTGTAGGATGATTTTGAGAGATAATGGTGAAATATATTTATTTACAAACAAATCAAAAATACAAAATTTATCAATAAAAAAAAAAATTTTAAAAGCAAAGGTAATTGATGAAAATAAAATAAATATTTTTTTAAAAGCTTTTGTGTGTAAAAAGATCATTTTAGATCGATTGAGTTGTTCTTTAGCTTTCAGAAATATGCTCAAAAATAAAATTAAAATATCACAATCGAATGATCCTATATATAATATGAAATCAATAAAAAATAATATTGAAATAAAAAATTTTATAAAATCACATATCTTTGATGGGGTCGCAGTAATCAAGTTTTTGTTTTGGATTAAAAATTATAGAAAAAAGCTATCCGAGTTAGATGCTGAAAAAAAACTAAATTTTTTTAGACGGAAAAATACAAATTATTTGTTTCCAAGCTTTAACACGATTGCTGCATCTGGACCAAATGGAGCGATTATCCATTATAAAGCAAATAAAGCTTCTAATAGAATTATAAAAAAGAATGATATTTTTTTATGCGACTCGGGTGGTCAATACAAATATGGAACTACAGATGTTACAAGAACTATAGTTTTGGGAAACCAAACAAATAAGATTAAAAATATTTTTACAAATGTTTTAAAAGGTCATATCGCTGTTGCTAATTCAAATTTAAACAAATTAAAAAGCGCACATTTGATAGATAATCTAGCTCGAAAATTCCTTAAAAAGAATGGATTAGATTATCCTCATGGCACAGGGCATGGCGTAGGATATTTTCTTAATGTGCATGAGGGACCCATAGCAATATCTAAAGGATATAAAATAATGCTTAGACCGGGTCATGTAATAAGTAACGAACCTGGTTATTATGAGACAGGTAAATTCGGTATTAGAATAGAAAATATGATTTATGTCAAACAAATCAAAGGTAAAATTTTTTTTGAAAATTTAACTATGGTTCCTATAGATAAAGAATTAATTAATTTTAACCTTCTTAACAAAAATGAAAAAAATTATTTATTAAATTATAATTTAAAAATTTACTCGAATGTCGAAAAATTTTTAAACTATAAAGAAAAATTTTGGTTATTATCTCAATTTTAAAATTTTTTCAAAATCTGTTTGGTTTAATATCTTTATTTTTAACTGATTAGCTAATTTTATTTTTCTTGTGGTAGGTTTTTCACCTGCTATCAGGAAATCAAGTTTTTTTGATACATTGCTTACAATTTTTCCACCATTATTTTCAACAATTGATTTTGCTTCTGCTCTACTTGTCTTGCTAAGCTTGCCAGTAAACATTAATATTTTATTTGAAAATATTCCTTTATTTTTTTTAATAACATTTTTTTCAAAAGTTAAAATTCTACCTAAAGAAATAGTCACATTTAGATTAGTTTTGTTCTCAAAAAAAATTTTCAAGGAATTAATTTGTGTTTCTCCAATACCATCTATATTAGATAATTCTTCAATCTTACGCTCATCTTTTAACTTAATAAAATTTGAATAATCTTTTAAGAATTCAGATATCAATTTAGCATTTTCTTGTCCTATATGCCTTATGCCAAGTGAATAGATAAATTTGTCTAGCTTTAGCTTTTTTGATTTATTTATAGAGTTTTCAAGATTTTCAACAGATTGGGGTCCCCATCCATCTAACTCAGAAATTTTTTTAAAATTTAAATTAAAAATGTCATCAGGAAATTTTATAAATTTTAAATCCCAAAATTTTTCAACAACTTTTTTACCTAAACCTTCAATATTTAAGGCATCTTTGGAAACAAAATGTTTTAATTTTTCAATTGAAATTTTTTCACATCCAAAACCCTCATTACTACATCTTCTAACTGCATCAATTTTTTTTGTTGTTGAATTATATTCTTTTATTGTTTTTGACCCACAAGAGGGACAATTATTTGGGAATACATATTTTTGCGATTTTGACATTCTTAATTTTTTATCTACAGATATTACATGAGGAATTACATCTCCAGCTCTTTCAATTTTTACAGTGTCGCCAATTCTTATGTCCTTTCTATTTATTTCATCTTCATTATGTAGAGTAGCGTTAGAAACCAATACACCACCAATATTAACTGGCTTCACTTTTGCTACTGGTGTTAAAGCTCCAGTTCTTCCAACCTGGATATCGATATCTATAATTTTGGTTGTTGAATAGTTGGCTGAAAATTTATGTGCAATAGCCCATCTAGGAGCAGTGGCCATAAAACCTAATCTTTTTTGCAAGCTAAATTCATTAACCTTATATACAATACCGTCAATATCATAGTTAAGAGTAAATCTTTTTTTTTCTACATTAGAATGATACTTTACCAAATTATTTATCCCTTGAATTGTTTTATTTAAATCAGAAATTTTAAAACCCCACTTATCTAAATTTTTAATAAAATCACTTTGTTTGCTTTCTTTCATTTTTGAATTAAAACCGCAAGTGTAAGCAATAAATTTTAGAGGAATTAATTCAGTTTTTTTTGGATCTTTTTGCCTTAGTGATCCAGATGCTGCATTTCTTGGATTTGCAAAATCTTTTTCAATTTTTTTAAAATCATTAGTTTCTATAAAAACTTCACCTCTTATATCTATTTCGTCAGGAAAATCTTTGTGCGAAATATTCAATGGAATATCCTTAATAGTTTTTAAATTTTCAGTTATATCTTCACCTTCCTCACCATCGCCTCTAGAAAGACCTTTTGTTAATTTGCCATTTTTATAATTTAGAGAGGCAGAAATACCATCAATTTTAGGCTCTACACTGTATTCAAATTCGTAATTCTTAT
This sequence comes from uncultured Pelagibacteraceae bacterium, assembly GCA_902606115.1. Taxonomy (GTDB): domain Bacteria; phylum Pseudomonadota; class Alphaproteobacteria; order Pelagibacterales; family Pelagibacteraceae; genus Pelagibacter. Next base: position 2,800 of record CACLFM010000006.1, on the reverse strand, counting down.
TTAATGCTAAAAAATTGATATTTTTTTTTTGGAAGTTTATTAAATCCTCCTTATTAAAAGCATTAGTTAACGAAAGCATTTTAACTCTATGTTTGAATTTCTCAAACTTTTTTGAAGGTTTATATCCAACTTTAACATTAGGCGACTTCGAGTGATTAAAACCATATTTATTTTCTAGTTCTAAAATTTCACTTTTTAATTGATCATATTCTTTATCAGATACTAAAGGTTTTTGATTTTGGTAATAATACTTGTCAAATTTATCTAATAATTTTAATTTTTCTTTATATTGCTTCAATAATGATTTGCTCATTTAGTTAATACAAAAGCTTTTTAAATTTTTTAAACATTCCATCTTTTTCTTTTTTGATTTCTAATTTTGATTTGTAATTTCTATTATAAATTTTATAAGTCTTCGTATACCACTCACTTGATTGATAATTGTACCCTAGCAATGATGCATATTTTTGGGACTCTTCTATTAATCCAAGTCTATAATAGAGTTCAACCAACCTATGAAGTGCTTCATCTATAAATGAAGTTTCTTCATAATTATTTACAACATTCTTGAAACGATTAATGGATGCAATCCATTTTTTTTTTTTCATGTAATGTATACCAATGTACATTTCTTTTGACGCAAGATAATCTTGTATTAAATCCAATTTATAACTCGAATCTAATGCAAAATCTGTATCAGGGTAATTTTTTACAATAAATTTAAATTTTTCCTCAGCTAATATTAACGGCTCTAAATCTTTTTTTTCATCAACAATTTTTTCATAATATACCATTGCTAATAAATAGTGAGCATAAGATATATTTTTTTGATTTGGATAAACTTTTATAAATCTTTTCAATTCATATTCGGCATCAAAATAATAATCTTGAGAATAATAAGCATATGCTGCCATTAATGCAGCTTTTGGCGCCCACACAGACTGTGGATACAACAGCTCAGCTTCATTAAATTTTTTAGCAGCAAATAACACATCTCCATCTTCCAACTCAGAGTAACCCTCCTCAAAAGCCTCTATCATCTGAGTTTCTATATTTTTTTCTTTGACAATCGAAACTTTCTCATTTTTTGAGCAAGAAATTAATAAGACTATTAATATCAATTGAATAAAATTATTTAAAATTTTCATTTGATAGATTATTAACAGATAAATTATAAAGCTTAAATATTTATGCTGAATTTTTTAATGGATTCTTAATTAAAAAGGAATTAGGTATATTTTTTTCTTTTAGTTCAATAATTGAAAAATTCTCATTATTGCTTAATAATTCTCTTAAACCTTGATTTGTTACATTGTGACCACCTTGACTTGATGTAATTTTTCCGACCATTCTATAGCCTGCAAGATAAATATCACCTAAACAATCTAAAATTTTATGATTAACAAATTCCTTGGGGTTTCTTAATTTTTCAGAATTTAGTATTTCATTACCTTTTAAAACAATTGCGTTATCTAAACTTCCTCCTTTAGCTAATCCTATTTTTTTTAATTTTTCAACATCTTCAAATAAACAAAAAGTTCTTGAATTATACATATCACCCAAATCGTCTATATAAATATTTTTTTTGTTTTTTTGATTTAAGATTGAGTTTTGTTCATATTTAATTTCAAAATCTATTTCTAAACTTATTTTATTTGGTTCAAAGGTAATAAATTTTTCACCATCCAAGTATGTAACTTTTTTATTTATCTTAATAATTCTTATTGGTAGGTCGCTGATTTTAAAACCTACATCTTCTAAAGTCTCTACAAAGTTTTTTGCTGAGCCATCCATAATTGGTAACTCTTCGGAATTTAAATCAACTAAAAGGTTGTCAATACCTAATCCACATAGCGCAGCCATAAGATGTTCAACTGTGGAGACGCTGGTACCGTTTTCATTTGTTAATTTAGTACAATAAGATGCGCTTGAGACATTGAACACATTTGGATAAACTAAATTGTTGTTTTTTAAATCTGATCTTCTAAATATTATTCCAGTATTTGGTGGGGCTGGGAATAAAGTCATAAGAACTTTTTTTCCTGAGTGCAGTCCAACTCCATTAAATTCCACACTATGTTTTATAGTTTTTTGATTTAATACTGACATATTATGTTTATAAATGTTTGCAATTATTAAGAAAAAACAAGTAATATTACAAAAAAATACAATTAATTAATCAAATAATCCAAAAATCTTATTAAAAAGACTGGTTTTTTTTTGATTAGCTTCAGCAAGATATACCTCTGATTGATTTACTCCATTCAAAACTTTGTTGGCAGAAATGCACATAGTATCGTCCCTATCGCTAATTAAGAATTTTTTAGCATAATCATATGACACAATTTTATTGATATTAATTTTACACTCATTAAACAATTTTTTTACTTTGTTTATTAGTTCTTTGTCCAGGCAAATAAACTCTATTTCTAAAACTATTTTTTTAAATCTAATTTTGTTTGGTAAATACTTATAAATTTTATCATCGATTTCATATTTGTTAATTATAATATGTGTAATAGATAAATTTGCTTCATTATTATCAAATTGTTGGATTGTACTTTGTAGAAGATTAATGACAACTTCTTTCTCAAGTATTTGTTCATCAAAAATATTTTTTATACTAAATAGTATACTTTGGTGAGATTTTGATTGAATAGATATATTTCCATCATTTAAAAAAAAACCTAATCTTTTTTCTAATTTACGGATATTTTCTTTAAGTAAATTTTTTATAACTTTAAAATTTAGGTTGTTTGTTAAACTATCAGGAATCTTAAATTCAACAATATTTGAATAA
>CACLFM010000005.1 GCA_902606115.1 uncultured Pelagibacteraceae bacterium | reverse complement strand
TAATTGTGCTTAACATTAAGAGCAACGAATACGGTCTTACCTCTTGTGAATACTTTATAATATAAATGCTTATGCTAGCTAAGAACGTTGTTAATAGAAACGAGTTACCTTTTTTTACCTGGTATGAAAGTATGCCAAAAAATAAAATAGTAATTGAACCAAATATAAATGGAAGAAACCTAGCTGTATTTGGCTCATAATTTGTAAGATATAAAAATTTTTTTAGTATTAAATTAAATAAAATAGGATTATGAAAATCTGATTTTTTTTGACGAATAAATGTTTCATCTGATGATAAAGTTGGATCTGAAACCCAAAAACTATTCATTTCGTCAAGCCAAAAATTTTCAAAATGAAGCTGAAAGAATATAGTTAATATCCCAATAAAAACTATTACGAGATAAAAAAATAATGAACTTTTTTTTAAATTTTCATGCATATATCATTTAAAATTATCAAAGTTAGATTAAAATTTAAATTAGAATTATATTATTTTTTAGTATAAAAGAATTTTATTATTATTAAGACCTAAAAAAAACCGACAGATTAAAAATCTGTTTATTTAATTTAAAATATCAATAATACTTTTTTTAATAGTTTCACTAACTTTGATAATTCCTTCTTTATTTGGATGGATTCCATCTTTTTGATTTAAGCTAGGATTAAGTGCTACTCCTTCAAGGATAAATGGGATTAAGGGTAAATTATATTTTTTTGATAATTTTGGATAAATATCATCAAACTCTGTTTTATATTTTTTTCCATGAGTGTTTGGTGCAACTATCCCGGCTAAAATAATTTTAATTTTTTTATTGTTAACAATATTTATTATTTGTTCTAAATTTTTTTTTGTTTCATCTGGCTGAATACCCCTAAGCATATCATTGGCTCCTAATCCTAAAATGATTAAATCTATCCCTGGTTCTGATAAACTCCAATCAACTCTATTCAATCCACCTGATGTAGTGCTTCCAGAAACACTTCCATTAATAACTTTAATATTTAAACCAGCTTCCTTAAGATTGTTTTCTAAAACTATCGATAAATGATGTTCTTTAGGTAATCCATATCCAGCCATCAAACTATCACCAAATAAAACTACCTTTTCTATTGCACTTGCGTTTATGTGCACTAGAAAGATTATCAAAATTTTTATAAATATAGTTTTATTCATGAATTCTCTTCTTAAATTAAAAAAAATAAATCTCAAATACCAAACTGGCAAAGATAGTATCAATGTTTTAAGGAATATTGATTTAAATATTAAGAAAAAAGAAACCGTTTCTGTTATCGGGGAAAGTGGCTCAGGAAAAACAAGTTTAATCATGTTAATTGGAGGGTTGGAGAAACCTAACTCTGGTAAAATAATTTTCCAAGGTCAAGAAATTACAGGCCTTAGTGAAGATGAGGTTTCTGAAATAAGAAAGAAAAATATTGGAATAGTTTTTCAGTCGTTTTATTTAATTCCTAATTACACAGCAGTTGAAAATGTTGCGCTTACACTTGAGCTCAATAATTTTAAAAATCCAGAAAATGAGGCAAAAATTTTATTAGATCGTTTTGGTTTAAAACATCGTTTTAATAATCTACCAAGTCAATTATCAGGTGGTGAGCAACAAAGAGTTTCTATTGCTAGAGCAATTGCTATGAAACCAAAATTAATTTTAGCTGATGAGCCAACTGGAAACTTGGATACTGAAAATTCTATCATGATTGCAAATATTCTATTTAAGTATGTAAAAGAAGAAGGTTCTTCTTTAATCATGGTAACTCATGACACTAAACTTGCTGACAAAGCTAAAAGAAAAATAAAAATTAAAGATGGAAAAATTAAATAATTTTTCAGAATTTAGCTTGATTTTAAAATATGCTTTAAAAGACTTAAGCAGAAATTATCATAAAATATCTAGTATCATTGTTACACTATTTATAAGTCTTTTTATCTTAAGTGCTATTTTCACAATTGAAGATAGTCTTAAAAAAGAACTAAATGATAATGCCAAAGCACTTTTAGGTGGAGATTTAGAAATTGATTATAATCGTAATCCTGGAAATTTAGATTTAATTAATCAAGTAAAAGAATTTGCAACTGTTTCTCAAATGATTGAATTCAGTACTATGCTTTCGACAACAGTAAGAGAAAAAAATAAATCATTATTTACTAGAATTAAAACTGTGGATGAGAAATATCCCTTATATGGAAATGTTGTTTATGAGCCAACTGGTGCTTATGAAAGAATGCAAAAAGAACCTTACTCTATCCTTATCAATGAAAGTTTATCAAAAACCCTTAATATAAAAATTAATGAAAAGGTAAAAGTTCAAGATCAAAACTTTACAGTAATTGGAATTATTAAATCAGTGCCAGATGTTAGTGGATTTGTTGCATTTGGAGATTGGGCTTTAGCAGGAAAACAAACTTTAGAAATTTTAAAACTAAATGGAATTGGAAGCTTTTTAAACTATGAATACAAAGTAAAATTTAGCGAAAAAGATAAACCAGAAAAAATCGAAAAACGTATTGAAGAAATTTTTAAAGACGATCAAAAAGTAAAACTTAGATATCCTGAAAATTCTGCTAGTGGAATAAAGAGAATTATTAATAATTTTTCTCAATTTTTATCTCTTGTATCAATCAGTGCAATGTTGATTGCGGGCATCGGAATCGCAAATACTTTGCTTTCTTTTATCAATCAAAACAACATGTCTATTGCTGTAAGAAAGGCGGTTGGCTTTTATTCAGGCAATATTAAAACATTATATTACCTTCAGTTATTTATACTTTTATTCATCATCACTGTTGTTGCTTATGGATCAAGTTTTTTAATTGTACCAATAGTAGATAGATATCTATCTGATGGATTGGGATTGAATATTTATCCAGCGTTTTCATTACTTAATTTTTTAAAAATATTTTTAGTGGGTTTGCTAGTTCTTGTAATTTTTTCTATTCCAACAATCAGTTCTATAGATCAAGTAAAAGCCTCTAATTTATTTAGAAACGTATTTCAGAACCTTCAATTTTATTATTCTAAGAGATCAATTATTCTAAGCTTTGTTTTATTATCTATCTTAATTTTATTATTTACAATTGGATCTGAACAACCTTCTTATAGCTTAGGTTACTTTGCTGCTTTTTTTGTTTGTTTAATCATATTTTTCTTACTTTCAAAATTAATCATTTTTTTTCTTAAAAAATTCAAATCAAGTTCAATAATTTCTTTAAAAGTTTCAATAAAAAATATTACTCAGACAAAAAGTATTACTCCTATTACAATTATGTCTCTTGGCTTAGGTGTTACTTTGTTATTAACTTTAGCTTTAGTTGGCACAAATTTTCAAAGAGAAATTGCTAAATCTATTCCTGATATTGCACCTGATTATTTCTTTGTCGGTATTCAAAAAGGAGAAAGAGACAAATTTGAACAAGGTATTTTAAATATGGATCCAAATGCATCTATTGAAATTGTACCAATGGTTTCATCTGGTATAACAAAAATTAATGGTATTGATCCTAATACTTATATTAAACCAGATAATGACAGTTACTGGGTTATTGGTAGTGAACGAAGATCCTCGTGGGTAAAAAATGTGCCTGAAGATAACTCAATTTTAGAAGGTGAATGGTGGGATTTGTCAAAGTCAGATCAACTTCAAATATCTTTAGATGCAAAAGTTGCTAAGGATTTTAATATCTTGTTAGGTGATATATTTACTTTAAATATTTATGGACGTGAAATTGAAGGGAAAGTAGTAAATTTTAGAGAAGTTGATTATCGAGATTTAAGCATCAACTTTGCAATGTTATTTAACCCTCAATTTGCAAAAAATATTCCACATGAGTATTTGGCTACCGCAAAATTTAATTCAAATAAATTTGATGAAACTGAAATGCTTGAAATCATGCCAAGTTTATCAATGATTAAAATTGCAGATTACTTATCAAAAGTTACGGCCGTTTTAAATAAGGTATTTATTGCGGTTACATTAATTTCAGCAATTACCATTGTTATAGGCTTAATAGTAATTTCAAGTGCAATTATGGTTCAAGGAAAAGTAAAAGAATATCAAAATTTGGTTTTCAAAATTTTAGGTTTTTCAAAAAAACAAATTATTTTTTCATCTTTAATTGAATTCGTCATTATCTTTAAATCTGTAATTTTGATTGCAATATTCTTTGCTGTGATTGGTTCAAAATTTATTATGGAAAATATTTTTGAATTAGTGTGGATGTTTGACTTTAAGATTTTAATTTATTTAGGGCTTTCAATTGCTTTTGTTACCTTAGTTTTAATATTATTAACTAACTTAAAATATCTAAATCCTAAAATTTATCCACTAATAAGAAATCAATAATTAAGATTTTTGAATTTATAGATCATGCTCCACTCAAGTCGTGTAACCTCTCAAACCTGCAGCCGAACCGACAGATTAATCACAAATAGTCTACAACAAGCTATATAGTTACAAATAAGAGAATTACCTTTTAACAACCAAATCTTTTAAGTATTGATTTATTTGACTTTTAACATTAAAAACTTCTTTGATACGAATGCCCTTGTAGCTCAGCTGGTAGAGCAATTGATTTGTAATCAATAGGTCCGCGGTTCGAATCCGTGCGGGGGCACCACTTCCTTAATAAAATCAACGTTATCTATTTTTGCAAAATTAAAAATTTTATAAATTGGTAGCAATGAGTGTTACCATAGTGCTACCGCTTTTGTAGACCAATCAAGTAGTCGTTTTAATTAAAAGGTAGATCTGTTTCAAGTCGATTAGATGAATTCGAACAATCTGTTTCAAAACATATGCTAACATTAATAACCGAACCCTTTGCGATTAATATAACAATCCCTATATTTTGATTGCTTTTAACATCGCCATTATCTGTAACACCAAAACCAACATTTAAGCCCCATTTAGTTTGTATAGGATTTGACAACACTCCATCTAATACTCTAGCAGCTCGGTAAGCTGTATCTGTCGGATTGTTAACTTCACATTTTTGAGTTTGATTAAATATTTTTTCTTCTCCAAGTTCACATTTCATTAATTCAGTTGTCACGTATTTCATAACTTGAGTATGATTAGATTTAGCAGCACTAATTTTTGCACTTGCCGTATACCCATTATAAGCAACCACTCCTACTGCAGCAAGAATACCGATGATTGCTACTACGACTAAGAGTTCTATTAGGGTGAAGCCTTTGTGTTTCATCTAAATTTTCTAAACAAATAAACAATTAAACCAAATATAAATAATCCTACTAAAGATAGGTGGAGTGAGTCTATTGAAATTATTCCAACGAAAGTTTTGCTGAAAAAAGGTTCAAATGGTTTCACATCAAAGTGCATAAAGCTATCTAACAAAATATGGCTATATGCTCCAACAAATGCACCCGTAAAAGATGAAACAACACTTATATCAGACTCGGTGCTAAGCCATTTTAATTTTGCTAAACTTTTTTCATTTTGCAAATTATTGTTCCAAAATTTAAGTGCTCTCTGACAAATAGGTATACCAATAATTGCACAGGACAAGGCGATAATAGATGATCCAATTAATGTATGAAAGAATTTATGAGAAGCTTCGCCTACTGTAAAAATATAATATATTACCTCTACATCTATAATAATATTTGTTAATGCAAATATTGACCAACTAAAGTGTTTGTTAAAAATAGACTTAACTGCAAATCCAGCAATAATATGGAAAGGTGTTATAGGCATTTAAAACTCTACCACTGTTACCATAGTGTTGCCAAGTTGAAATCATTTCAAGATTATTGTTGCAAACATTTGTTAATTTAAACTTTAGCAATTGATTTGTAATCAATAGGTCCGCGGTTCGAATCCGTGCGGGGGCACCATCACTCAATAAAATCAACACTTATTATTTTTTCTAAATCTATAAACTTTAATCTATTGTGTCGTGGGTGTGTCGAACTTGTGTCGTGATCAAGTATTCATTAAAATTTTTAATTTATTTTGGCTCACAATAATACTGAGCATATTTTTTATATCCCAACCTATGTTTTTTAATATCTTCTTTTGAAAATACTATCATTTTCTTAAAAATTGGTTTGCTAAACTTAAAATGTTCTATGCATTGTTGCTGAGCAATCATTTCTTTTGGAGCACAACTTGGTTGGTTTTTGCAAAATAAGCTATTTTCAAATTGGTAAGCTTTTAATTTTTCATCTTTATCTGATCCAACACCTACGTAGATCATATTCAGATCTCCATTATAAAAATTAATTCTAGTGTCTCTTTTATCAACTATATGTGTAACCTCGTGCCACGAGGTACATCCGCTTAACAACAAACCCAGAACCACGACCCCTAAAAGTTTTTTCATTTAATGATTTGTATATGCATCCGGATAGTTGGTTAAATGTTCATCTGAAATTGGTATCATTACAGCACTTTCTACAACAGCGCCTGCTTCCCTTCTTTTCTCAGCAAGTTCCTTATCATCTTTAAAAGCTTGGAGTGCTTCCATATTTGGAAATTGCATTACTGTATGAAGTTTTGTCGGGTCATCTTTTTGTGTGCCTGCAAAAACAAATTTTATTCCATGCTCTTTTAATTTTCCATCCTGTGCATAGACCATCTCTTTCCATGTTTTAAATCCTTTAGTAATTGTAATTTCACCTTTTACTAATATTGCCATATGAATCTCCTTATTTAATTTTTAAGTTATTTATTTATTAAAACACTACCACTGTGCCAAGAGTGTGACCAGATAAAATATATCACTGCAGGCTTATAATGATCAAATCTATTTAGATGAAACCTTTTTGTTTTATCATTCTTGAAAATATACAAACTCCTCAATGATATTATCTCCTGAACATGGCTCCTTAACACAAGTCATAAAATTTATTCTAGCATAATCAGTTTTGTTAGTATTTTGTTTAGATCCAGTTGAGCTTATATTAACTTGCCCAAGTGTATAACCAAAACCAGATCTGACACCAGGGGCATTTGTATTATAAGGATTTTTAAAATTCCTTAAAACACCCCAATCGTACCCCCCTGATCTATAAGCTTTAATGTTTACAAGAGCCTCTGAAACTTTTTGCGCACCAAGTCCTGGTGGATGAAAAACATTTACTCCATATGTGTTATTACATATCACGTGCCCTTCCATAATAGATGTTTCACCCATTGAACATTTCATCAATTCGTTTTTAGTATATCTCATTGCCTGTTTGTGATTTTGTTTAGCCGCATTTGCTTTAGCGCTTGATGTATACCCATTATAAGCAACTACTCCTACTGCAGCTAGAATACCGATGATAGCTACAACAACTAAGAGTTCTATTAGTGTGAAACCTTTTTGTTTCATTCTATTATCTTAACACTTTATTCTATGTGTGATCAATAAATTAGAAGTCTTGAATAAAGGCAAGTGTAAGATTAAGTAATGTTTAACTTGTTTCTTTTCTTATTTGCTCTAACTTAATTTTTTTTTGTAAGCTACTATTACTATCGTATAACAAATTAAACTTTAATTTTTTGTTTGTTTTTATTTTGATAAGTTTTGCATTTCTAATTTCTATATTATCGGCAACTGCACTAATAGGTCTCTTTATAGGATTTAAATTTTTAATTTGAATTATAGATTTGTCACTAACAATTTTTCCTTTCCATCGTCTAGGCCTAAATGCGCTGATTGGAGATATAGAAAGTTTGTTTGAATTTAGACTTAATATAGGTCCATAAACTGACATATTATATGCAGTACTCCCCGCTGGTGTTGAAACTAGAATTCCATCAGAAATTAATTTTTTAATAATAGTTTTTTTTCCTGACTTAACGTTTAATGAAGCAGCTTGTCTGCTTTGTCTTAAGATTGAAACTTCGTTTATTGCTATAGACTCTTTTTTAATGCCTGTTTTAGTTACAACATTCATCTCCAGTGGTGAGATAGATAACATTTTTGCTTTTGATAGATTTTTAATAGTATTTTTTGGAGAAAATTTATTCATTAAAAATCCATAATTACCAGAATTAATACCGTAAAATAATTTTGAATTATTCCTATTTTTTTTCAATGTTTTAAGCATAAACCCATCACCACCAATGACTATATATAAGTTAGATTTTAATTTTATATTTCTCAATTTTTTGATTAAAAATAATTTAATCTTCTGGGATTTTTTATTTTTATCAGAAATAATTCTTTTCATTGATGGTGCCCTCGGCCAGACTCGAACTGGCACTCCATAAATGGCAAGGATTTTAAGTCCTTTGTGTCTACCAATTTCACCACGAGGGCATTAATGAATTTCATGAGTATTTATGCTAATATTTATAATTGAACAAGAGTAATAAGTAAAATTTTTTTATTTATCTCTTTAGGTACAAGTCTAGTACAAGTTCTCCCATATTATCCTATAGAGTTTTAATTAAATTTATTAAAATGTTCTTGCAACTTCTATGGTTGCACCATAATCAGGTATTTCTTTCATCAAGCTATAATTTGAGCTCATTCTGATATCAAAACCATTTAAATCTCTCTTATAACTTAAAGATGCATTGTCATTATCTAAACTCATAGCATATTCGATATCGTCAGTTGGTATATAATCAAAACCTAAATATAAAGTATCGCTATGAGCATTATCACTTTGATTTCTTTCATAGATAGTCATTACAGAAAAACCGTTTTCAGTAATTAAATCAAATCCAATGTTTGCTCTTATATTCTTTGAGTCTTGATCAATAGATTTAGTAAATTCTGTAGTTTCAGAAAGATAACGATATTTGGCATCTGAAGATGGGCTAAAATCTAAACCAATCTCTAAACCTCCATGTGGTTTAAATGTCATAGTGCTTAAATTAATAATATCACTTACTGTAATACCGGTGGATATCATTCCTGTTTCAATTATTTGTTTATTGTACACCAATGCAGTAGTTCCTTTTTCTCTATATTTGGATAGTTCTGTATAGCTAAGATCAATTCTTAAATTAGGTACAATATTAAAGTTTTCTTTTTTATATGTTTTTAAATAATTAATTGATCCAAATACTTGTGCACCATCTCTTTCTCCAGTTCTAGTATATAAATCACCTTTTCTAACATGATCAGTCTTCAAAGTACTAATTCCAAGAATACCTTCGGTAAATCTTTTATCATCATGAGGAAAAGTTCCATAAAGAGATAAACTATAAGAATCAGTATCTAAAGATGTCCCAGATGTACCTATATCAACATCATCATTGCCAAATCGAAGAGCATATCCATACATTTTGTTTTCACTAATTTTTTTATCCATTCCAATTGTAATACCTTTACTATCAATTTTTTTTGATGATGAAGAAGATGTGTCACCTACTCTACCAACACTAACGCTACCTTCGCTCCAAAATGACCAATTATCAGATATTTTATCTAAAATATCATTTGTTTTGTTAGATACTGGAATAACTTTTGAAAGAGATGCCATCATTGAATTTGAAAAGTTAAATTTAATATTTTGATTACTTAATTTATCTTCATTTCTATGACGTCTTAACCAATACATACGATTAAGAACTGGAGTGCTTGCTTGAATAGCAATTTGTTTAGCTGTTGCTGTTTGAGATTCAATTGAACTTGAAATATCTTTACCTTCATCACTTGTATCAGCCGGATCATCACAAGCACCATCAACTACACTCCAATTACAGCTTAGATTAAATTCAAAAACTTTATTATTGGTATTACCAATGAAAAACATTTTACTTCCATCATGACTAAACGCAACTTCTCTTGCATCAGTATCATGAGAATTTACATTATAGGTACCTTCAAGGGAGTAAGTAGAAACATCATAAGGTGTAGTTAATTTAAACTGAGAAACCTGATTGGTTGTATTATCAATGGTATACATTTTAGTACCATCGTGATTAAAAGTAACTCCATCTAAGTAAGTGTGAAAAGAACTTAAGTCTTCAGTATTAAGATGTGTAACTCCTGAGCTAAGATCAAATGCTGTATCTAGTGAATATTCATTAAGGTGATGTTGAGTATTATTTCCTACACCAGCAATAATCATTCTGGTACCATCATTATTAAATGCAACGGAAGTTAATCTTACTTCTTTACTAGAAACATCATATCTACCCTCAAGTGAAGCAGTTGAAACATCAAATGCAGTGGTTAGTGACCAGTAATCTATATTATTAGAACCATGGTCAGCAATAAACATTTTTGTTCCATCGTTATTAAACACTACTTGGTTTGGTATAAGTGTATCACCATTTCCATGAGTTCCTGTTACATGTACTGTTTTAGTATTGTTTAAGGTTGCTGTTGAAATATCATAGGCAGTAGTTAATACATATTCGTAAACATTATCACTTTGTTGACCGCCACCACTCTTATCATATTGTGTAGTATACATTTTGGTACCATCATTATTAAATGTTAATCCAAATTCTCCTTGGTCTGCATTTATTGATTTACTTCGTACAAAGGTTGGCTCCGCTATAGCTTTAGAAAGAAATAAAGCTAAAAAAATTACAATATAATGAATTTTAAAAAATTTTTTTACAACCATTGATGCTTTATAAACTTATTTAAGTTCATGTTTAGTGTAAGACTACCCAGAATGGGTTATAGCTTTATTTTATACCTTTAAGTACAAGTTTAGTACAAGTCTGTTCAAATTAATTAAGTTTTATTTTCTAATCTTAATAGAAAGCTAAATTAAAGTTATGTGATCTTATAGGATGTTTTAGACTACCTTGGACTACCACGGACTAACTCACTTGTGAATCCCTCGGCTTTTAAGTCCTTTGTGTCTACCAATTTCACCACGAGGGCATAAATGAATTTCATGAGTATTTATGCTAATATTTATAATTCAACAAGATGAATAAGTAAAATTTTTTTATTTTATCCCTTTAGGTTCTAATCTAGTTCTAGTTATCCTATAAAATCCTAACTATTTAAGAACTATTTTAAATTCCTAAAAAGTTTTTCAAAAATGTTATAAAAAAAAGCTATTAAAAATCCTGCAATAAATCCATGGACAAATCCCCACAAACCAGCCAAAATTGTACTGATAGAGTCTAATGCCCAGCCTGGATAAGGTAAGCCAAATATACCTCTGAATATAACTACAGAATTAATGATGCTTTCATGCCAATTGGAATTATAACCATCTTTTAAAATATACATTGCAAAAAAACCAGTTGAAATTATTGCAATCATCCAAGTTAAACCAATAGCCATACCTAATCCAAACTTAGAAAATTTATTCATAAATTAATTACAGTTTATACCTTTTAACTTTAATTTTTTAATTTAAAAAAGTGTTACTATTTCAATAATCGGAAGATCAACTTTTACTCCATTTTCTTCATAAGCAGCAGCAATTATAACGCATGCTCTTCTGTTCTGAGAACCGTATAGAGCCGTTGTTTTAGGACAATAACCTTGATGCCCTCCCATGCCATCAATCAATATTTCACCTGCAAATTCAACTTTCCTACTATTAAACCATTTTAAATTTTGAAGACCGGATGGATAGCTCGGAGTTGTATTGTATGGGTTAACAATTTTATCTTTAAAAGCATCAATCGCATAAATTGCCCAATCATTTGTTGATATATTACCTCCACCAATTTCACAACGTGTAATATGAGCCGATGACTTTGGAGAAGATGTGCCATTTACTCCCATTTCACATTTTTTTACTTCGTTCATTATAAATTTTTGGATTAACTTAACATTTTGTATTACAGTATTTTTTTTTGCACTAGAAGTATACCCATTATAAGCAACCACTCCGACCGCAGCAAGAATACCTATGATAGCTACAACGACTAAGAGTTCTATTAGTGTGAAGGCTTTGCAGTTATTACATCGTTTCACTTATTTACACCAAATAGGCATTTCAAAAATAACGCCTCCATACTCATAGGGTGGATCATTTAGGTTTCTATCTACATATGTTCTTATATAAATCGCACACGATTTATGTCCTGTATTAATATCAACTGCAATTGTCTCTTCTATATATCCACCTGTTAACTCCATACAGCCTCTATTTGATCTATAAATATTTTCACAAATCTGGTTATTAACATGGTCTTTTATTTTATTGGCAAAATCTGTTTTGTTTTTTGAGCTACAACTATAATTTACATTATTTCCTGATGCATTTTTAAAACTTATATTTTCATTACCAAGTTCACATTCCATAACTTTCATATTTAAAAACTTCATAACTATGTCGTGATTTTTTTTTAAGACAGTATCCTTTGCTCTAGCTGTATAACCATTATAAGCGACCACTCCTACTGCAGCTAGAATACCTATGATTGCTACAACGACTAAGAGTTCTATTAACGTGAAGCCTTTTTGTTTCAAATTAAAATCCTGTTGGCACTTGTAACTGATCTAAAGATTTTTTAGTTCCGCTATCGTCATAAGAGGCATCAATTAAAAAGCAGGGGTCGGTTTTACATTGGTTCCATCCTACTAAAACAATTTCACCAGAATTTCTAGTCGGCCCGCTATTTAATAGACCGCTTGGGTTGCTAGGAGTTGTATTATAAGGATTTTTAATTTTAGTTTGGAAAACGTCTATGAAATATTGTGCCCAAACATTGCTGTTTAAATTTCCAGCACCTCCAGTTGAACATGAAGTTATATGTTTGCTTACAGTTGGCCCCTCTGTAAGATTTGTTCCCATCTGACATTTGGCAATTTCAGCCATTGCATATTTTTGAATCATTTTTTGATTACTTTCCATTGCTTTCTTTTTAGCGCTAGATGTATATCCATTATAAGCCACCACACCTACTGCAGCAAGGATACCTATGATAGCTACAACGACTAAAAGTTCTATTAGGGTGAATCCTTTGTTTTTAATCAATGTTGACAACAGCAGAGAGGTTGTTATTTGCATCAGTACATGGTTCCTTAAAACATGAAGTTAATCTTATATCATTTTTATCGAGAGGTGGCGAGGCTCCAGGATTAAAAGTTTTATCATGTGATATTCCGTTTAAATGAATTGAACCTATACTGCTAGAATTTGTTGATGGTCCAGTATTTCTTACATAAGTCAAATCCGTATAAACACTAACTAATTTTTTGTCTGTATTAAACAGCTGTTGTAAATGAGGAATAATTAATCCATATGTAATTCCTGAACATTTTAAACCTGATCCACTATCCCTCTTCATAATTTGTGTTTCACCTAAATCACATTTTGCTATTTCTGCGGACATATATCTTTGCATCATTTTAAAATTAGCCTTTGTAGAACCAGCTTTTGCACTACTAGTATATCCATTATAAGCAACAACACCTACTGCAGCTAAGATACCTATGATAGCTACTACAACTAAGAGTTCTATTAACGTGAAGCCTTTGCTATGCATTAAAAATTAAAATTGATTATTGATTTTAAATGTATCTGTAAATCTGTTTGATGCGTTATTACAAGGTGTTTTTAAACATATAGTAACTTTTAAACCTCCTGCCCCACCATATGTATCATAGATAATTTTTCCTATCATCACATCACTATTAGGCACGCTAGCAGAACATTCGACATGATTTTGTTGGTTTGTATCATAGGGGTTTTTAAGTTTTGGACCAAAAAAATTATATATAACAATATGATTACAAAGCATTTGTGTATTATTTGCCCAACTACACCATACTTGATCTGCCATTATTTTTTTTTCTCCTAAATCACATTTCATCAATTCAGCATTTACTGAGTTGATCAACATTTTGTGTTGTTTTTTTATAGCATTTTGTTTTGCGCTCTGAGTATACCCATTATATGCAACCACTCCTACCGCAGCTAAAATACCAATGATGGCTACTACTACTAAGAGTTCTATTAAAGTGAAGCCTTTGTTTTTCACAAAGAAAATTATATAATTTTATTTCTCTAGTTTCTAGTTAGTTTCTAGTTTGGTAGAGTTTATTATTCATATTTTACAATAAAAATAATTCACTGTTTTCTTAAAATGTAGAATATAATGGGATTTAAGACTGTACGAGACTATAAAATATCTCTAACCTAAGTTTTTTAAGTTTAAAATTTTTTAGATAGTGAAATATTAGCATTTCGATCAGAAGAATCATCAAACGCTTGTCTTGCATTAAAATTCAGGTGCAAACCATTTACTCTTTTTGTTACGTCTACAAGTGTTGCTAGTTCATTATTTCCACCAATATTTAATGAATAATCAGTTTCACGCATAGATCTGTAATTAAAACCAAATCTTAAAGAGTCTGTTCTTTCACTTTTATTTCCTTGGATACGTTTGTAGCTAGATGTTAATTTAAGATTATCTTTAGCTTCAAAATTAAACCCTATTTCAGATGATGCTAAATGAGTTGAACTTACGCCTTGTGTATAAGTATATGTTGTAGATGTGTCAGATACATAATTCATTTTTACATCAGAGGAATTACTAAAGTCTAAACTGTATTCAAATATACCGAATGGTTTAAATGAATTATCAGAGAATTTAATTAGATCATTAATCTCTAGACCTATTGATCCAAGTGCACTTTCAAATGTTTGTTTAGAATACGATAATGCATCAGTTCCAGTTTCTGTATAAGAATCTAGTTCGGTATATCCTAAATCAAGTCTTACAATTGGTGTTGCATTAAATTCACCTTGACCAAAGGTTTTACCATAATTTATTGATCCAAATAATTGGTTACCATTCCTTGAGCCCGTTAAAGTATTTCCAGAGTTTTTTCTAACACTATCAGATTCTATAAATCCAAATCCAATTAAACCTTGCATAAAATTATTATTACTAAATGGTTTTGTTCTATAAATTGATAAACTTAGACTTTCACTGTCAATACCAGTGCCATCATTCCCTACATCTGTGTCACTTAAGCCATATTGAACAGCAAAACCTAAGAGGTCGGTGTCATTTATTTTTTTATCAAATCCAAAAGCTATACTTTGACTATCAGTTTCTTTTGAGGAATTATTAGAGATGCCGCCATCACCAACCTTGGAAACACTTATAGATCCCTCACTCCATAATGACCAATCATCAGGTAAAAAATTTGGCTTTGTGTAAGTTGATATAGGTATAGTATCCATTAAGGATGCTAGAATAGCATTATCAAAATCTAATTTTATATTATTACTATTGAAATTATTGCTAGTTCTATTCTGTCTTAAATAATTAAGCCTACTTGTAACTATTGCAACTGATGAGGTGAATGAGGTTTTGACTTGTTCTGTAAGTGATTTAAGAGAACCTGTCACATTTTTGTCAGTAGTAGGATCACTTTTTGAAGTTGATGTAAAACTTAGTGCAGTTGTTGAGCTAATACCTGCATAAGAGTTACTTGAGGCATCATCAAAAGCTGTGTCATCAATTAAAACATAATATTCAACACCTGGATCAAAATCAGATGAAGGATTAACAGTTATCTGGCTTGATCCTGTTCCTGAAACCTGTCCACTTGTAACATCAATTTGCTCAACTGTGCTATCACCTGATGTTTTTTTTAATGTAATGTAACCACTTTCTACATCAACACTCTCATTAAAATTTAAAACAATGTTAGCATCAACTTCTACATCAGTTGCATCATCAGATGGTGATGAAGATGAAAGTGTAGGATTAGCATTATCGACTGAAGTAAAACTTAATACTGTTGTAGAGCTTATTCCAGCATAAGCGTTATTTGCTCCATCTTCAAATGCTGTGTCATCAATCAAAACATAATATTCAGTTGAACTATCAAAATCACTTGATGGATTTATAGTGATTTGATCACCACCTGCTTGACCTTGTGGTCCTTGTGCTCCATTACCTGAAACCTGACCACCTGTAACTGATATTTGTTCAACCGTACTATCGTCTGAAGTTTTTTTGATTGTAACATTTCCTGATGTTGCGCTCACGCTCTCACTAAATGTAAGAACAATATTTGCATTAACTGCAACTCCAGTAGCATCATCAGCTGGTACTGAGGAAGATAGAGTTGGAGCAATATTATCCTCCGTTGTAAAACTTAATGCCGTTGTAGAACTTATTCCTGCATAAGAGTTACCAGTAGCATCATCAAAAGCTGTATCATCAATTAATACATAATATTCTGTTGATCCGGTTAAATCAGATGATGGATTAACCGTAATTTGAGTTGAGCCTGATCCAGTAACCTGACCACCTGTTACATTAATCGTTTCAACCGTGTTATTATCAGATGTTTTTTTAATAGTAATATTACCACTTACAGCATTGACGATTTCACTAAAATTTAAAACTATATTCGATGAAACTGATATATCTGTTGCATCATCAGCTGGAGTAGATGAACTTAAAGTTGGAGTAGCATCTGCTGTTCCAAAATATTCAATTTCATTAATTTGGTGCATACTACCACTTACAACAGAGGTAACATAATACCTAAAATAAGAATATGCTGAAGGAGTAGCATAGTCATCACCACCACCAGTCCACTTTATTACTCGATTTCTTGTTGAGCCCCAAGGTGATGTGTTGTTGTTGCTGTAAGAATAAATATCAGTCCAATCACTACCATTGTTTGAACCTTGGATTTTAAAAATATCTGGATCTCTACTAGAAGAGTCATTTCCCGATGTAATTGTAAAATGAGTTAAGACATAGGCTTGAGAAAATCCTACTGATATCCACTGTGTTGGCCCATTACAGCACCACTTGTTATCACCCGAACCAACTTTATTGTCAAAAACGTTAAAAGATCCTTCTCCGCTCCATGCTTCTTCAGAGCTTGCATCTATAGAAGTCCAATTCCAATTAGAATTCGAGCCATCAGTACCATTATCTTCGGGATCAGTAAGATCTCCTCCAAGCAAAGAGCTAGTATTAGTTCCTAAAACTGTATAGGCTTGTATTGGATTACTCGAATAAAAAAATATTAAAAAAAAGAATAATTTTATAAAACAGATTTTAGTAAATATTTTTTTCATTTATAAATTTAAGTATTAAGTATTGATTTACTAACATATTAACGTTTCAAATTTATTATTGAAAAATACTAGTAAATTTTAAAAGTAATTTAGGTTGAATTTCTTAATTTTTATTAGATTAAAAAGTTGAAGATACAAAGACTTAGGTATTAACATACCTATATGAAATCTATTTACAAATTTCTTATTCTTATAAGCGTTTTATTAATTAGCAATAACTCATATTCCATTGAAGTGTCTACACTTGAAGCTGAGAAAAGATTAGAGTTTAGTGAATTATTTCCGAAAAGAATTTGCGATGATATATATGAAAAAAGTACTTTCGGTACTGAAAAAAAACTAAAAGAGGATGTTGTTTTAAAAAATTTCTTTAATTTAAAAAGAATAAACTTAAATGAGCAAAATTCTAGTTTATCTCTTTTTTTAGATCAAAGATCTTTCTATTATACTGAGCCTAAATTAAATCTTATAATTTTTAATAGTTTATCAGATGATTTTTCTGATGAAATGTCTGCAATCAATAAAAAAGTAATTGAAGCTAAAACTCAAAAAATTGTAGTATGTGAATACGACTTACATAAATCAATATCAGAAGGTAAATTTTTTGATTTTCAAATGACTTACCAGGATTCCACAAAAGTTGAAAGTAATGTTGATCCTAAAATATTAATTTTTTATGATGGGACAATTGAATATATCTATTATGACGAGGTTGTTACATACAATATATCTGACTTTAATTATAAAAAATATCCTTTTGATGAACAATCTTTTAAATTTGTAGTTTATTCAAAAGTCTTTGAAAAAGTTTCTTTTCGAGCATCCGATAAATTTAAAGTTTTAAATGATGAAATGCGAAATATAAATTTTACAAATATTTCATCTCCAGGTTGGACTATTAATCAATTTATTTCTTATCCGTATATGGAAACTCTTGTTGATGCATATTCAGATTATGCAAAGCATTCAATAACAACGGAATTTTTAATTCAAAGAAATTCTATTAGTTTTGTTTTTAAATTTATTATGCCAATAGTTATGATAATAATGGTTACTTATTTTACAATATTTGTACCCTTTGAATTTCACAGAATTGAAGTGTGTATTACTCTAGTTTTATCTTTGGTAGCATTCAATCTTGTTGCTGCTGCATCAAAAATTCCAGATATGCCTTATTTGAATGTATTTGATTGGTTTATTTTCACAGCTTATATAAATGCAATTTCAGTTCTAATTATGACGTTTATAGAGTCTATTTATATTGGTCACTTCATGAAGCACGGTACAAAAGAAATTTTAGGAATACAAAAACATGAAAAAACTGGGCTTTTAATATTTAGAAAAATATCATGGGTCATCTTATTAATAATATTAATTGTTTCAGCCCTGATAGGATATCTTTATATATATAAGTAAATTCAACAATCTAAAAATTACAATTATTTAAAAAGTATTAGATAGTTGAAGATTTAAACCATAATCAGGATTTTCATCCTTGAAAGAATAATTGGTATCAAGTTTTAAATCAAAATAATTATAATGTTTAAGATAACTTAAGTTAGCTGTATTATTTGTTAAAGGATCAAAGTTAAAAGCGATATCAGTATTATTTTCTCTTAAATATCCAAACTTAAACAAGATACTTTGAAGATGACTGCTCTCATCTAGTCCTTGAAATCTCTCATAATTTAAACCAAACGTGTGACCGCTATCAAGTGCACTTTCTACTCCAAAATTGACTTTAAGATTATGTAATGAGTGTCTCTTAACAGATTTACGTTGAGAGGTAAGATCACTGTGACTTGTTACTGTATATCCAATATTAGATGATAAATCTTGTATGTATTCTATGCTTCCATTTCTAAATATATTAAAGTCGTTATTTTGAACTAGTTTATCAAATTTTAAACCTGCGGTTATGTTTCCTGTATTAAAAACTAAAGAATCGTAAATATCTTGAAAAGAGGATGTATTAAAGTCTGTATAACTAGAAAGATTAGTAATCCCAAACATAAATCCACCTGTTGGTCTAATATTAAATTCTCCATAACCATCGTCACTATTCATATTTATCGCTGTAAATAATTGCTTTCCATTTCTATTTCCAGTTACTACATCGGATGAATTGAGTTGATCAATTTTTAAAACACTTAAACCTAAAAGTGTATTTAAGTTTAATTTATTATCTAATTGGTTTGTGCTGTACAAATTTAAAGTTAAAGACTCAGAATCTAATTTAAAACCATTAGCTGTTTTGTTGTAAGAATTACCTTGACCGTATCTAATCGCAGCACCTACGAACTTATTATTTTTAAGCTTTTTATCGACACCAAACATTAAACCACCAACTTTAAGTGTTTGTGGTGTTGTAGTTGCTTTATCACCTGTTCTACCAATTGAAATATCTCCGTGTGACCAAAAAGATAAATTTTTAAAATTACTTCTATTCTCTTTTTTGTTTTCTACAGAAGCTTTTGTATATTTTTGATTGAAAGTATTTTTAAGAGTTTCACTTAATGCTGATAAAATAGGATTATTAATATTTAAATTAATATTATTTGTATTAAGATTATCATTGCCCTCATTACGTCTTAACCAATCAAATCTTTTAAATATAACAGACGAGTTTTGAGTGATTATTTGTTTAGCCACATCTACTTGGGCACTAGTATTCGAAACAGTGTCTTCTTCACAAATTACAATTCCATAAGGACAACTTAAATCATACTCATAAACAAAATTTCTTTCTGTTCCAGTTTGGGTATATGTTACCTGATAAAGCTTCATTCCATCTTTAGAAAAACCTAGACCAAGCGGTGTTGAGTTTCCGCCCTCTGCATCAAAAAAGTTTGGTGTACTTCCAACAAATGTTGCAGTTGAAACATCAAAAGGGGTGGATAGTTTATAAACATAAAATTTTGTAGCAGCTACCCCTGTGTGAGATTCTATTAAATACATTCTAGTTCCATCATCATCAAATTCAAAATCCTGTAAAACTCTTCCATTAGGATTACCAAGATCAAATTCTGGTCCTAATGTTGCTGAACTTGGAAGATATGGAGTGCTCAAGTTATAAGTAATTATAGACTCATCACTCCATGCATCTACAAGAAACATTTTAGTACCATCATTATTAAATTCTATATCCCTCATTTCAATTGCACCACCGGCTGTGACAGGCGATAAATGATCTGTCCAAGTAATTCCATCATTATCATCTTGGGTCACACTTGATATGTCATAAGGTGTTGCAAGGGTATGAACATTCATTCTTCTAACCGTGTCTACAGCAAAAACTTTGGTACCATCATTATTAAATGAAAAACCCTGGACGCCATTTGTTGCTCCGCCACCAATAGCATCTGAGCCAGCATCTAAATTAAATCCAACGTTGGATGAAAGGTCCAAAGTAGATATATCAAAAGGTGTAGTTAGTGTATATTGTCTCATTTGTTGAGAGCCTGTTGTGCCATCTCTATACTCACTAAAAAAAATTTTAGTACCATCTGGACTTAAATCTACATCTGATGGATCTCTAACTTGAAGAACAAGACTAAATGATTGAACAAATGTTGGTTTAACAACTTCTGCTTTCAAATTTGTAATTTGAGTCACAAGAAAAAAAATTATTAGAAAACTTATTATTTTTTTCATATACTGAATTTTAACAGTTAATTAGGACGACTTTTATCAGATAGTAGAGGTATATCTATTTTTTTATCAGTATGTAATATCGGTAAAAAAACCCTTAAAACCACAATTATCCAGTGTTTTTTATTGCAGCTGATATTCCAGCAATGCTAGTCATCAAAGCATCATTTAAATAATCTTTATTTATCTTGTTATTATTTTTTTTTGAAAGTTTCATCATTACAGTTGCCTGTAAAATATTTAAAACTTCAGAGTAAACATTTCTTATTATTGCAGGACTTCTAAAAATTTTTCTTTGTCTTAAAATTTCTGCTGGTGTAATTTTTTTATTAAGTGTTTTAAGAGCTTCAAATTGAAATCTTAGCTTTTTACCAACTCTTTTTAAACTTTCGTCTGCTAAATTATTTTCATAAACTTTGGAAATTTCAGGATCAACTTTAGATATAACCATATCTAATAAGTCCATTGTAGAATTAAAAAACGGCCAGTTTTTTTCCATATCAATTAAAGTTTTTCTAAATTTTTTAATTGAGGAGTATCTTAAGGCTTCAGCTGTTCCCAACCAGGCTGGTAACATTAATCTAATTTGTGTCCATGCAAATACCCAAGGTATTGCTCTTAAACCTTTAATGCTATCAACTTGTTTTCTTTTAGATGGACGGGATCCAATTGAAAGTTTTCCTAATGCAAGATGAGGTGTAACAGTTTTAAAATATCTTATAAATTCTGAATTTGATGTTAAATTTTTTCTATATGAGCTTTTAGATATATCTGACATGCTCTCTATTAGATTTCTCCAATTTTCTTTTGGTTCTGGTGGAGGATTTAAGGTAGCACGCATTACAGAACTTATATAACTACATAAATTATATTTTGCTAAAGGTTCATATCCATATTTTTGCTGTATCACTTCTCCTTGATCTGTAATTCTTATTTTGCCATTAACAGAACCAGGTGGCTGAGATCTTAGAGTTGCTTGTATAGGTCCACCTCCCCTACCAGCTGAACCTCCTCTTCCATGAAAGAAAGATACTTTAACTTTAAATTTTTTTGATAAAGCTAAAATTTCTTCCTGTAATTTATATTGATGCCAGTTTGCACATAATTTACCTGCATCTTTACTTGAGTCTGAGTAACCAATCATAATTTCTTGTTCGTGTTTAATTAAATTTCGATACCATTTTAATTCAAATAATGAAGACATAATTTTACTGCCATTTATTAAATCATCTAAAGTTTCAAATAGTGGAACAACTCTGAGTTTATCTTTTATCTTTGCTTCTTTTTGTAAAAGGATAACCGAAAGAATATCTGATGCAGAAGATGTCATTGATATAATATAGGCACCTAGACACTCCTTAGGTTGGCTAGCTATAGTTTTGAAAGTTGACCAAACTTCTTGGTTTTCCTTATCCTTAAATTCAAAATTATTAATAAAGCTTTTTTCTTTTATTTTTTTACTTAAAAATTTTATTTTTTCTTGTTCTGACCAAGAATGATAATTTTTTTTAAATTTTTTCTTTATTATCTCCGCGATTAGTTTTGTATGTCTTGAAGATTCTTGCCTGATATCTAATTTAGCAAGATTGATCCCAAAACATTTTGCTCTTCTCATTAGATCTAATAGGTCACCACTAGCTATATTTTCATTTTGTGTTTGCTCTAAAGATTCTCTGACAACTCGTAAAGGCTTAAGTATAGTTTCCTTAGAAGAAACCAATTCATTTTCATTTAACGGTTTTTTTTGAACTAAGTGTCTTTCAATTAATCTGTGAGTTCTTCTCATTTTATCTCTTAATGGTCTCAGATAAACTCTATAAGGTTCATGAGAATTACCTGTGTATTTTAAAATTTTTTTGGAACACTTTTGCATTGAAAAAGATCTAATTAGTTTTGTTAATGATTTTTCATAGAGTTTTGCTGCTTCCCATCTTGATAAAAGAAGAACTTCTTTGGTGACTTCTGATGTAACAAATGGGTTGCCATCTCTATCACCACCCATCCATGAACCAAATTCGATTGGGTTAAAGTTCTTTGGTAAATTTCTTTTCATGTTCTTTACAAATATCTCGTTCAATCTTCTGTAAACCTTTGGAATTGTTTCCCATAAACTATCTTCTATTATGGCTAGGCCCCATCTTGCTTCATCAAAAGGTGAAGGTTTGTGTCTTTTAAGTTCATCCGTGTTCCATATGATGGTTATTTCATCAAATATCTTTTTGTCTAAAACTTTAATTTTAGACGGAAAATTTTGAAGTAAATTTCTTTGTTCTAATATTTCTGTTAATGTGTGATACTTTTGAATTAAAGTCCTTCGTTTAACCTCTGTTGGATGAGCAGTTAAAACTATTCCGATATTAAGTTTTTTTGTTAAATCGTAAATCTTTTTATTCGAGATATTTTTATTTTTGAAAAAACTCTCAAATATTTCTTCAATGAAAATATTTTTATTCTTTTTATTTTTTGAAGAATTCTCATATTGATCCAATGTTCTTGAGGCATCAATCGACTCAGCTAAATTATATAAATTCATAAAGTGATTGTAGGCTCTTGTTAATTTGAGTAAATCAACAGAGTTTTGCTTTTTTATTTCGCTAGATAAATTTTTAAAAGGGTTTTTGTTACTTTTGTTTGCAATATTGGCTTTAGATAAGAGTCTTGTTTTTTCAACTAGTTTAAAAAATTTTGTCCCCTCCTGCTCTTTAATAACCCGCCCTAGAATATTTCCTAAGTACCTCACGTCATCTCTTAAACTTTTTGTAGGGATTCTCTCGTAATAAAGATCTCTTTTTATCATTATAATATTATAATTTTAAAATAATTATTTTTCCCAATCAAATCTTGGAAAAGAATTAAATATTTTTAAAATACCTTCGGACCACTCACCAGAAACCTTTGAAAATTCTTTATCATTTAAATTCAAACATTTTTGAGATGTAATTTTTAATTCATCTTTTTTATAAACTACAAAATCTATTGGGGGACCAACAGTCAAGTCACTTTTCAATGTAGAGTCCATTGATATTAAAGCACATCTTGATGCATCACCAATAGAAACTTCAGGTGTAACAACTCTATCTAAAATTGGTTTTCCATATTTTACCTCGCCAATTACTAAATATGGTTTGCTGTCAGCAGGTCTTATATAATTACCTTGGGGATAAACTAAAAACAATTCCATTGGTTGACCTTTAATTTGTCCTCCAACTATAAAAGTTGAACCAAGTAATACAGTGTCAGTATTAATACCTTTTGGAGAAGAATGTTTTATGTTTAAACCTCCAACGTATTTTGCGACTTGGTCGAAATCCTCACAGGTATTTAAATTTTTAACCGCTTTTTTATCTTCTAGATCTTTTTCAATAGATTTATAAACAGCTTGAGACGTGCCTAGATTTCCTGATGTTACAATCAATATAGTTCTATCACCAACGTCATAAGTAAACATTTTTGAATAAATATTTACGTTATCAAAACCAGCATTAGTTCTTGAGTCTGAGGCGACAATTAAACCCTCTTTTGTTTTAATTCCTATGCAATAAGTCATTTAAATATGTATTATTTAATTAAGCATAGTATTTATAATCGATTTATATCATATCTGATATATCTAAAATGCATTTGCATAATACATGTAACTAATAAAAGCTGTCAAAATGGTCACTAAGTTGTGGAAAAACTATAATGCAAAATTTGCATATGATGGATACTTTACTGAGGACAACAAGTTACGTAAACACGCTACGATAATTTCAAATATTCTCGAGAGGTATGGAAAAAAAAAGTTGCAAGAAATTGAGAAAAATTGTCAAAGTACAATTAGTGCAAGAGGAATAAATTTTAGAGTTTACGCAGCAAATAACCGAGCTGAGGAAAAAAAATGGCCACTAGATATAATACCTAGAATTATTCCAAGATCTCAATGGAATAAAGTTTCTAAAGGATTACAACAAAGAGTTAAGGCTTTAAATTTATTTATTGATGATGTCTATAATCAAAAGAAAATATTTAAAGATAATATAGTACCTAAAGAAATAATATTTAAATCACCTTATTATGTAAAAGAGTGTGAGGGTTTCTCCCCTAAATATAAGGCATGGTCTAACATTTCTGGAGTTGATCTAATAAGAAATAAATCTGGAGATTATTTAGTATTAGAGGATAATTTAAGAGTTCCATCTGGTGTTTCATATATGCTTGAAAATAGAATGGTAATGAGAGATGTTTTTCCAGAACTCTTTACTAGATATAAAGTCGCATCGATTAACCACTACACAAATAAACTTTTTAATTGCATGATGGAGTGTATTCCTAAGAAAACTAAAGATCCTCATATGGTAGTTTTAACACCAGGAATTTATAATTCTGCTTATTTTGAGCATTCCTATTTAGCTGAACAGATGGGAATAGCATTAGTAGAAGGGAAAGATCTATTTGTAGAAAATGATATAGTTTACATGAAAACCGTAAAAGGACCCTTGAGAGTTGATTGTATATACAGACGTTTAGATGATAGTTTTTTAGATCCAAAAGCCTTTAATAAAGAGTCTGTAATTGGAGTTCCTGGTTTATTTAAATCCTGGAGAAAAGGTAACGTTGGTATTCTTAATGCTATTGGAACAGGAATTGCAGATGACAAAGTAGTTTATTCTTATGTGAATAAAATGATAGTTTATTATCTGGGTGAGCAACCAATTTTAAATCAAGTAGAAACTTATCTATGTCATGAAAAAATACAAAGAGATTACGTAATAGAAAATATTTCAAAATTAGTTGTAAAGCCAGCAAATGCATCAGGTGGTTATGGCATTATGATTGGACCAAAAGCTCCTCTTAAAGAAAGAGAAGAAGTAATAAATAAAATTAAAAAAAACCCTAGAGAATTTATTGCACAACCGTTAGAAATTTTATCTACAGCTCCAACTATAACTGAAAATGATATTGAGCCAAGGCATTTAGATTTAAGACCTTTTGTATTAAGTGGAAAAACTTCTTACGTAACTACCGGCGGATTAACAAGGGTAGCTTTAAGAAAAGGTAGTACTATTGTAAATAGTTCTCAAGGAGGCGGTTCCAAAGATACTTTAATTGTTGATATGTAGTTAACTTGATCTATAAAATTGTGATAAATTTAAGTTATGACCTCAAAAATACTTATTTTCACAGATCTAGATGGAACATTACTTGATAGAGACAACTTTAAATTCGATAAAATAATCAATTATATAAAAGAGTTAATTCAAAAAGATATTTATATAATTCCTAATTCCAGTAAAACCCTAGCGGAGATTAATAACTTTAATCTTGAATTAGATGAAGATTTACCATTTATTATTGAAAATGGTGCAGCTATTTATAAATTAAATTTAATTAATTCAAGTTTTCCAGAAAAAATAAGTTTAAGTAGAGAAACAAGTGAAATATTAAAAATATTTGAAAAGAAAGTATCCGTCAAATTTAGATCAAAGTGTAAATTTATCAATAAATTAAGTATTGATAAACAACTAAAAATTTTAGGGCTATCTAAGCAAATGATTAAGTTTGCATTAAATAGAGAGTACACAGTTCCATTATTATTTGAGGGTTCTAAAACTGAGAAAATATCTTTTTTTAAATCAGTAAGTGATGCAGGTCTGTCACTTCAAGAAGGAGGAAGGGTTATTAATCTTTGTGATAAAGTTAGCAAGGCTCAGGCAATGAAAAAAGTTATAAAAATATTAAAAAAAATAAGCAAAGAGGAATTAATTACAATTGGGGTTGGAGACAATTTCAATGATCTAGAAATGTTAAAAAATAGCGATATACCTTGTTTAGTTTTTAATGATAAATTTACGATGGAAAAAATAAATATAAATAACTGTTTAGTATCAAAAAAACCTGCTCCAGAGGGGTGGGAAGAGGTAGTCAAATTGGCTCTGGATAAAATAAAATAATATTACTAGAATAGATTATGGGTGATTTTTCTCAAAATGGAATAGTTTCAACTCTTCATGACTTTGGAACCAAGTCTACAAATGAAATTGAAAAAGATTTATTAAATTTTTCAAAAGAAAGAAAAATGGAATTAATACTTCCTTGTCTATATTCAGAACTGGAGGGTTCTGCATTACCAAATATTGTAGATCAAATCAGTAAAACTAAATATTTAAATCACGTAATTATAGGATTAGACAAAGCTTCAGAAAGTCAGGCGAAGAAGGCTTGGAAATTTTTTAAAAAAATTAACGTTCCTTTTACAATTTTATGGAATGATGGTCCAAAACTAAAAAAACTCGACAATGAATTGAAAAAGAAAAATTTATCACCTAACGAAATGGGTAAAGGTAGAAATGTTTGGTATTGCATAGGTATGTGTATATCAAGAGATACAGCAAGATCAGTAGCACTACATGACTGTGATATAAAAACATATGATAGAAGAATGTTGGCAAAATTATTTTATCCTGTAGTAAATCCTTTATTTAATTTTGAATTTTGCAAAGGTTACTATCCAAGAATAGCAAATAATAAAATGAATGGGAGAGTAGCAAGACTATTAGTAGGACCTTTGTTGACTGCACTAGAAAAAACAATCGGTAAAAGTGATTATATAAATTTTATGAAATCTTTTAAGTATCCTCTTGCAGGAGAATTTTCATTTAGACGTAATGTTTTGCCAGAATTGAGAATTTCATCAGATTGGGGAATAGAAGTTGGAATTTTATCTGAAATGCAAAGAAGTTTTTCTCCAAATAATATTTGTCAAGTTGATTTGGCTGATACTTACGATCATAAGCATCAAGAATTATCTATTGACGATGAAACACAAGGTTTATCAAAAATGTCTATTGATATTATTAAAACGTTTATTAAAAAATTAGCTACACAAGGAAACTCATTTAGTAGAGAAAAATTCAGATCTTTAAAAGCAACTTATTATAGATCAGCCCTAGACCTAATTGATATCTATAGAAGTGATGCTGAAATGAATGGATTAAAATTTGACTCTCACAAAGAAGAGGAAGCTGTTGAACTATTTGCTGTTAATATAATGAAGGCAGGAGAGGCTTTTTATATTAACCCAATGGACACCCCATTTATTCCAACTTGGAGTAGAGTTAAAAGCGCAATACCAGATTTTCTTGTAAGATTAAATAAAGCTGTTTCTGAAGATAATAAAAAATTTATTTAATGTTATCTAGCACGGTAAAAAGTCAAATAAATTCTAAGCTTAAAAATATTTATAGTAAAAATTTTAAAAATGATGATTTAAAGTTATTTTCCGATGAAATTTATGAATTAATTAAAATTTCAAACAAGAAAATATCAAAATCTAAAAGGACAAATCTAAAGGTATCTGAAGATACTACAGTAGTAATTTGTTACGGTGACAGTGTTTTTGATAATGGTAAATTAAATTCTATCAGGTCATTCAAAAGTTTTTACAATAAATATTTATCAAAGTTTTTTAATACCGTTCACTTTTTGCCATTTTACCCTTCAAGTAGTGATAGTGGTTTTGCGGTAAAGGATCACTACAAAATAGATAATAAGTTAGGTTCTTGGACAGACATAAACAATTTTTCAAAGAAAAATAATATAATGGCAGATATTGTGATTAATCATGCGTCATCAAAAGGTTTATGGTTTAAAAATTTTTTGAGAAATAAATCACCAGGCAAAGATTACTTCATAAAAGTTAACAAAAAATTTGATATCTCAAATGTTGTTAGACCTCGTGAAAATAAGTTATTAAAAAAAATTAATGTTTTTAATAAGCCTGATTTTATATGGAGAACATTTAGTTCTGACCAAATAGATTTGAATTTTAAGAACCCAAAGGTGTTGATGCGCTTTGTTAAAATTATGATCAACTTAGCTTGTCACGGAGTTACAATTTTTAGATTAGATGCAATTGCCTATTTATGGAAAGAAAGTGGTACTAAATGTATAAATCTTAAACAAACACATGAAATAATTAAATTACTAAGAATAATATGTAGCTCTTTGCAAAACTCACCTTATTTACTCACTGAAACTAATTTACCTGAAAAGGAAAACTTAAGTTATTTTGGAAAGAAAAATGATCAGGCCAACTGGATCTATAATTTTACACTACCTCCCCTTCTAATTCATGCTCTTCTTTTTGAAGATAGTTCGAAATTAAATCAATGGATAAAAAAATTACCATCTACAAAGTTAAAAAATAATTATTTTAATTTTATAGCATCACACGATGGTATAGGAATGAGGCCTGTTGAGGGGTATTTAAATAAGATTGCTCTTAATTTATTGTTTAAAAGATTAAAAAAAAATGGTGCTCAGCTTTCATTTAGAAAAATAAACAAAACACAAAAAAAAGTTTACGAAGTTAATGTAACTTTATTTAACGCTTTCAAAAATACTGATTTTGATAAAAAAGGATTACATGCGTTAGAAAGATATGTCGCTGCACATGCAATAATGTTTTCTATTGAGGGAGTGCCAGCTGTTTATTTTAATTCAATATTTGGAAAGTCTAATGATGAGTACAAATATGTAATATCAAATAATAAAAGAGATCTTAATAGATATAAGTGGAACAAAGTAAAATTAGATAGGTTTTTAAAAGATAAAAAATCTAAACAAAAAATTTATTATGATCACATTACTAATCTATTAAAAATAAGAAAAAAACAAAAAGCTTTTCATCCAAACGCAGCTATGCGTTGTTTATCTTTTGGTAATAAAATATTTGCTTTTAAAAGAGTAAGTTTAGATAAAAAACAAATCATCATTTGTATTACAAATATGTCATCAAAATCACAAAGTGTTATATTGGGAAATAATGAAAATAGGTATAAAAACCTTTTAAGCGAAAAGATTAATGTTATTACTAGAAGATTAACCTTAAAACCATTTGAAACAGTTTGGCTATCTAATTAAAAAATAAAAATAACAATCCAATATGAAGACAGTCCTGATACAATTGTTAAAATAACATTCCTTGTAAAAAACCCAATTATTAAAGCAGTCATTGCTCCAAATATTTTTGGATCACTTATTGTAACAAAAGCTCCAAAATCGTCTAACAAAACTCCAGGGAAAATTATTGATGGGAAAACTACAGATGGTACATAATTTAAAATCTTTCTTAAATTATCACTAATCATTTCTTTTCTAATTAATGTAACCATGCTCATTCTTGTGAAATAAGTTAAAATTCCAGCTATAAAAATTGAGGTCCAAGTCATTTTTTTAATCTATTAATTATCATTGCTGCAAAAAGTCCGATTAATGGTGAAATTATTATGTATGTTTTGAAAGGAGCATTATAAAAAAAAGTAGCTGCTAACCCTGAAATTAGCATAACTAAAACATGATCAAATTTTCTTAATTCATTTACTATTATTGCAATAAAAGTTAGGGGAATTGCAAATTTTAATCCAAGTTCCTCAGGTACAATTGAGCCAAGATAAATACCTATTATTGTTGAAACTTGCCAAATAAACCAAAGTATTATTCCAGAGCCAATTAAATGATAATGATTAAATTTTTCAGTTGGATTTTTTTTAAAATATTGATTTGAAACTGCAAAACCTTGGTCAACTATAAAATAAGAGATAAAAAGTTTTTTAATTAAAGATAATTTTTGTAGATATTCTGATAACACTGCGCCATATAAGAAATGTCTTGAATTTATTATACCAACAGATGTTATTGCAATTAATGAAGATGCGCCTCCAGATAATAATTGTAAAAAAACTATTTGTGAAGCACCACCAAAAATTATTAATGAAGTTGCATAAGTAAATAATGGACTAAAACCCAACTCAATGCCAATTGCACCAAAAATTATTCCAAATGGAAATACTGATAATAAATGTGGGGCAACATCTTTAATTCCAATTTTGAAAGTTTCGTACTTTGAGCGCATTTAAAAATTTCTTAGAGCTTTTTCTAAATATTTGATATCTAATTTACAGTCTTTGTACCCTTGTTTAATTACATCAAGATATCTTTTACTTGGGTAAATAAATAAACTTTTTTTTACCATGGTATAAGCCATAATTTTTTCACGATTGTAATCGAAGTATATTTTTTTATATAAGATTGGAAAGTCTTCATACAAATCAAGTTTTTTTTCATCAGATTTGGAAATCTCATAAAGACCACCCTGTATTGTGTGATCTTTTTTACTCTCTATATCGGCAACTCCGTATTTACTTCTAAATGTAAGTTTAAAATCTTTAATATCAAATTTTTTTACATAATTTGAATCTTTACACCTCTTCCTCATTTGAAAATGATTCAAATTACTTCCATAAGCAAAGTATAACATTTTAATTTAAACTATTTGAATTTCTTTATCTTGAACAAACTT
This sequence comes from uncultured Pelagibacteraceae bacterium, assembly GCA_902606115.1. Taxonomy (GTDB): domain Bacteria; phylum Pseudomonadota; class Alphaproteobacteria; order Pelagibacterales; family Pelagibacteraceae; genus Pelagibacter. The sequence goes on along the minus strand of CACLFM010000005.1, from coordinate 42,285 downwards.
AATTATTTCTGATTTACAAAATTCAATTTTATTTTTGTTAGTAGACCTAAGAACTATTGCTACTCCAAGTTTTCCAGCTTTAAAAAAAGGGTAACTTCCTATTTCAACATCTTTATTTTTATTTTGAACTTCTGTAAGTGATTTTGCAATTTCACTTTCAACAGTTCTTAAACTTATAGTCTCACTTAAAATAGGATCTCCACCTGTAATTTTATCTGTTAAACTTCCAAGCATTGATTGAAGTATTGAAGGAACTCCCGGTAAACAAAAAACATTTTTTACATAGAAGCCTGGAGATCCACTTGATGGGTTATATATTAGATTAGCTGTTACTGGCATTTTAGCCATTTTCTGACGTCCCTCATTAAACTCGCCTGGTTTATAATAATTTTCTAAAATTGAGTAGGCTTCTTTTTGAAAGCCATACTCTATATTGAAAGCTTTTGAAATTGACTCTGCAGTTATGTCATCATGAGTTGGTCCAATTCCACCAGTTGTAAATACATAATCGTATAAACTTCTGTATTGATTAACAGTGTTTATAATTATTTGCTCCTCATCTGGGATAATTTTTACCTCTTTAACTTTTACCCCAAGTGAGTTCAACCATGTCGCTAAAGCACTTGTGTTGATATCTTTAGTTCTTCCAGAGAGTACTTCATTTCCAATGATTATAATTCCAGCAATTATTTCTTTCTTATTTGACATATACAAATATAAATTAATTATAATGAAATTTACCAATACTTTAATTAAAGGCAAATTAATCAAGCGATATAAAAGATTTTTTATAGATATAAAAGTAAATAATTCAATTGTTACAGCCCATTGCCCTAACACTGGATCTATGAAGGGACTTTTAGATAAAAATAACACTGTATATTTATCAAAAAATGACGATCCAAAAAGAAAATTAAAGTTTACCCTAGAAATTATAGAGGCAAACAAAAAGTTAGTTGGTGTAAATACTCATAGAGCAAATAAAATTGTGGCTGATGGTTTAAATAGAGGTTTAATTAGTGAGTTCAAGTCTATCAAAAATATTAAACCTGAATTTAAATTTTCTAGCGATACAAGATTTGATTTTTTATGTGATAAAAATATGATTGAAGTAAAAAATGTAACTCTTATCAGAGATGAAAAAATAGCTGAATTCCCTGATGCAGTAACTGAGAGAGGTTCTAAACATCTTAAAAAATTAATTGAGGCTTTAAAACAAGGCTATAAACCATTTGTCTTATTTTTAACTCAAATACAGGGTATTAATAACTTTAAAATAGCTAAAGATATAGATTTAAATTATTACAAAAATTATCTAATAGCTAAAGAGAGTGGTGTAAAATTTTTAGCTTATAGATGTTTTTTGAGCAGCAAAGAAATTAAGATTGAAAAAAAAATAAATATTATTGATGAATAACTACTCTGAAAAATTTGAGAAAATGAGAAAAGCTGGATCACTTGCATCAAGTGCTCTGGATATGATTACAAATTATATAAAGCCCGGATTAAGCACTAATAAAATTGATGAATTATGTTACGAGTTCATAAAAGATAATGGGGGTTACTCTGCTCCACTTTATTACCGTGGTTTTACCAAATCTTTATGTACATCTTTAAATCATGTTGTCTGTCATGGAATACCTAATGAAAGGATCTTAGAAGATGGAGATATATTAAATATTGATGTAACTGCTATACTTTATAATCACTACGGAGATACGAGTAGAATGTTTACTGTTGGTAAACCATCAATTAAATCAATTAACTTAATCAATATAACTTATGAGTCTCTAATGAAATCAATAGAAATTTTAAAACCTGGAAATAAATTAGGTGACATTGGTCATGAAATACAAACTTACGTTGAAAAAGCTGGTTTCAGTGTTGTAAGGGATTTTTGTGGACATGGTATAGGAGATGTTTTCCATCAAAGTCCTAATGTTTTGCATTATGGAAAAAAAAATTCAGGCCAAGAATTACAACCTGGAATGACCTTTACTATAGAACCTATGATTAATGCAGGCAAATACGAGGTTAAAGTTTTAAACGATGGATGGACAGCGGTTACTAAAGATAAGCTATTATCTGCACAATTTGAGCATACTGTTGGTATCACTGATAATGGATATGAAATTTTTACAGAATCTGTTAAAAACTTAAAGAGGCCTCCATATAATTAATGATATCTCGATACTCCAGAAAAGAACTCACAAATATTTGGTCTGAGGAAAATAAATACAAAATTTGGCTTGATGTAGAAGTTGCAGCAGCACAAGCAATGGAGAAACTCGGCCAAATACCCAAAGGTGTTTCTTCAATTGTAAGAAAAAAAGCAAAAATAAATGTAAAAAGAATTCATCAAATTGAAAGTCAAGTAAAACACGATGTAATTGCTTTTTTAACTTCAATTACTGAAAAAGCAGGCATAAAAGCTAGATACCTTCATCAAGGAATGACATCGTCTGATGTTTTAGATACGAGTTTTAATATTCAATTAGTTCAATCAGGAAAAATAATTCTTAAAGATATAGATCAGATTTTAAAAGTTATAAAAAAACAGGCAAAGAAATATAAATTCACACCATGTATGGGGAGAAGCCATGGTATCCATGCTGAACCAATAACATTTGGTTTAAAATTAGCATCTTTTTATGCAGAATTTAAAAGAAATAAAAAAAGATTAGAAATTGCAATAGATGAAGTATCTACATGTGCAATATCAGGAGCTGTTGGAACCTTTGCAAACATTAATCCAAGTGTTGAAAAACATGTCGCAAAAAAATTGGGCTTAAAAGTTGAACCAATTTCAACTCAAGTAATTCCAAGAGATAGACATGCATTTTACTTTTCAGTTCTGGGAATTATAGCAGGATCTGTTGAAAGAGTAGCTACAGAAATAAGACATTTACAAAGAACAGAAGTATATGAATTACAAGAATATTTTTCAGAAAAACAAAAAGGATCCTCTGCAATGCCACATAAGAAAAATCCAATTTTAAGTGAAAATTTAACTGGACTAGCAAGAATGATTAGAAGTTCTGTTGTTCCTGCACTTGAAAATATAGCGTTATGGCATGAGCGAGACATCTCTCACTCGAGTGTTGAAAGAAACATAGGGCCGGATGCAAACATAACATTAGACTTTGCTTTAGTTAGACTTGCAAATATTTTAGACAATATGATTGTATATCCAAAGAGAATGATGCAAAATTTAAATATTACTAAGGGTTTAATTTTTTCCCAAGAACTAATGTTGGAACTTACAAAAACAGGTTTAACTAGAGAAAAATCATATAAAATAGTTCAAAATTACGCAAAAAAATGCTTTTCTGAAAATCTTAATTTGTTTAACGTCATTCAGTCTGACAAATATATAATGAGTAAAATTTCATCTAAAAAACTTAAAACTATTTTTAGTTACTCTAAACATTTCAAAAATATAAATTTAATTTATAGAAGAGTATTCAATTGATGAAAAAGGGGAAAAAACTATACGAGGGGAAAGCTAAAATAATTTACGCAACTTCAGACAAAAATTATGTAATTCAATATTTTAAAGATGATGCTACAGCTTTCAATAATCAAAAGAGATCTGTGATTGATGGTAAGGGAGTATTAAATAACAGAATATCAGAGCATATACTAAAAAATTTATCTCAAATTGGAATAAAAAATCATTTAGTAAAAAGATTAAATATGAGAGAGCAATTAATAAAATTTGTAGATATTTTACCGATAGAATTTATTGTAAGAAATATAGCCACAGGTTCTCTGACTAAAAGACTTGGTATAGTTGAAGGTACAGTTTTAAATGATCCATTAATTGAATATTGTTTAAAAAATGATGATTTGGGAGACCCTTTAATCTCAAGGGAACACATCTTTGCATTTAATTGGGCAAAAAAAAATGAAATTGAAAAAATTAATAAACAACTTCTTAGAATTAATGATTTTTTAATTGGTTTATTTAGAGGTGTTGGAATCAAACTTGTAGACTTTAAAGTTGAATTTGGAAAAGTAAAAAATTCAAGTAGAAATGAAATTATTTTAGCTGATGAGATAAGTCCTGACACATGTAGATTATGGGATGCTAAAAGCGAAAAAAAATTAGATAAAGATAGATTTAGAAAAGACCTTGGAAATTTAATACAAGCTTACAAAGAAGTCGCATCCAGACTTGGGATTTTATATGAAGAATCTAATATAAGAGAAGTTAATTTCAAAAAACCAAAAGCGGTTAAACTAAAAAAAAATAAATGAAAATAAAAGTTATCGTTACACCAAAAAAAGGTGTTTTAGATCCTCAAGGTAAAGCTATACAGCAAACTTTAAATAGTATGAATTTTATAGATGTGAACGAAGTAAGACAAGGTAAATACTTCGAAATTAATACAAACTTAGAAGACGAAAAAGATGCTAAGAAAAATGTTGAAGATATGTGTAAAAAACTTTTAGCAAACTTAGTAATTGAGGATTTCGAAATCCTTTAATGAAATCATCAGTAATCATATTCCCAGGATCTAATTGTGATAGAGATATGGATGTTGCTTTAAATAAGTTCGGTTTTAAAAATAAAATGGTATGGCACAATGATAATGTAATACCAAAATCAGATTTAGTTGTTTTACCAGGCGGCTTTTCATATGGAGACTATTTAAGATGTGGAAGTATTGCTGCAAAATCAAATATAATCAATTCCGTAATAGAATTTGCTAATAAAGGTGGCTTAGTTATTGGTATTTGTAATGGTTTTCAAATTTTAATAGAAACAGGACTTGTAACAGGGGCCTTATTAAGAAATAAATATTTGAAATTTATTTGCAAGAATATATTTGTTAAAGCAAACAAATCACACAATAAATATTTTAATAAAATAAAAAAAGATGTTTTAGAACTTCATATAGCCCATAATGATGGCAATTATTTTTGCTCTGAAGATGATTTAAAGACAATGGAGGATAATGATCAAATCGCTGTTAGATACTGTGATATAAATGGTGAAATATCAGATAATTCTAACCCTAACGGATCGATACAAAATATTGCTGGTGTTTTTAATAAAAAGAAAAATATTTTAGGTATGATGCCTCATCCTGAACGAGTAATTGATAATTGTTTGTCAAGTAATGATGGATCATATTTTTTTGAAAATCTTTTAAGTAACATGAAATGATTGAAGTTACTGAAAAAATTGCAATAGAACATGGTCTTAAAAAAGATGAGTACAAGAAGATTTGTGAGCTATTAAAAAGAAATCCAAATATTACAGAATTAGGTATTTTTTCTGCAATGTGGAACGAACATTGTTCATATAAATCATCAAAAAAACATTTAAAAAAACTTAATACAAAAGGAAAAAAAGTAATCCAAGGTCCAGGTGAAAATGCGGGTGTAATAGATATTGGTGATGAAGATGCAATTGTTTTTAAAATTGAAAGTCACAACCACCCTTCTTTTATCGAACCTTATCAAGGAGCAGCAACAGGTGTTGGTGGAATACTTAGAGATGTTTTTACAATGGGCGCAAGGCCAATAGCTAATCTAAATTCTATACATTTTGGATCCCCGGCTAATAAAAAAACAAAAAATCTTTTAAGAGGAGTGGTTCAGGGTATAGGTGGATACGGAAATTGTATTGGAGTACCAACTATTGCAGGTCAAACAAGTTTTGATGAATCTTACAACGGCAATATTCTTGTTAATGCAATGACACTCGGTCTAGTAAAAAAAGATAAAATTTTTTATTCGAAAGCTGCAGGGCTAAATAAACCAGTTATCTACGTTGGTTCAAAAACTGGTAGGGACGGAATTCACGGCGCAAGTATGGCTTCTGCAAAATTTGATGACAAAATTGAGGAAAAAAAACCAACTGTCCAAGTAGGTGATCCATTTACAGAAAAATTGCTATTAGAAGCGTGTCTTGAATTGATGAAAGATGACTCAATTATTGCAATTCAAGATATGGGAGCAGCGGGTTTAACATCATCAAGCGTTGAAATGGCCTCTAAAGGAAAACTTGGCATTGAACTACATTTAGATAAGGTTCCATGTCGTGAGGAAAATATGTCCCCTTATGAAATTATGTTATCAGAAAGTCAAGAGAGAATGTTAATAGTCCTTGAAAATGGTAAAGAGGGTAAAGCAAAAGAAATATTTGATAAATGGAATTTAGATTTTTCTGTGATTGGCAAAACCACTAACTCAAAAAACATCGAGTTATATTTTAATAATAATAAAGTTGCGAATATACCAATTGATTTATTGGCAGAACATGCTCCAGAATACGATAGAAAATGGAAAAAAAGTAAATTACCTCAAAAAATAAAATTTAAGAAAAAAGATTTTAATAAATTTAAAATTACAGAAGTATTAAAAAAAATTATATCTAGTCCAAATGTATGTTCAAAAGAATGGATCTGGGAACAATATGATCATACTGTAATGGGTGACACTATTCAAAAACCAGGAGGAGACGCTGGCGTTGTAAGAGTTCATGGAAGTGAAAAAGCAGTTGCAGCTTCAGTAGACTCCTCTGCAACCTATTGTTATGCCCACCCATTGAGTGGTGGTAAACAAATAGTTTGTGAGGCATGGAGAAATTTAATTTGTGTTGGTGCTGAACCGATAGCAATAACTAATTGTTTAAATTTTGGAAATCCTGAAAAACCTGAGAATATGGGTGAATTTGTAGAATGTGTGGAAGGTTTAAATGAAGCAAGTAAGTATTTAAATTTTCCTGTCGTTTCTGGAAATGTTTCTTTTTATAATGAAACAAAAGACAAAGGTATTAAACCTACACCAACTATCGGTGGAGTAGGATTAATTAAAAATTATAAAAATATGATGACAATGGATTTAAAAGAAACTGGAAATATAATCATTGTACTGGGAAAAACAGAAGGTCATTTAGAGCAAAGTATTTTTGCAAAAGAAATTTTGAATGAAAAAAAGGGGCCTCCACCTGAAATAAATCTTTTTAACGAAAAGAATAATGGTGAAGCCGTATTGAATTTAATTAATGATAAGTTAATACAGTCAGTTCATGACGTCTCTTTAGGTGGAATAATTACAGGAATTGCAAAAATGTGTATTAAAGGAAAAAAAGGTATAAAATTTTACAAATTTAAGGGATTCTTAGATAAGTTTGAATATTACTTTTCTGAAGATCAAGGTAGATACATTATCGAAGTTAAAAAAGATAATCTTGAAAAGGTCAAAAAAATACTTGATAAAAATTCTAATCATTATGATGTAATAGGCGAGGTAATAGAGGATAATATTTCAATTAATGATGAGCCAACTTTATCAGTAGACAAATTGACAGAATTCAATAAAGATTGGCTTAATAAGTATATGGTAAACTAATGGCAATGAATTTAAAAGAAATAGAGAGCATGATTAAAGAAGCATTACCTGATGCTGTGGTTGATATTCAAGATTTAGCTGGAGATGGAAATCATTATTCTGCAACCGTTATCTCTTCAGCATTTAATGGAAAAAGTAAAATTGAGCAGCACAAAATAATCTATAATTCTTTAAAAGGTAAAATGGGGAATGAATTGCATGCTCTAGCACTAAAAACAAAGGAAAAAAATGGATCAACAAACTAAAGAGTTAATTGAAAGCAATATAAATGCTAATGAAATCTGCCTGTTCATGAAAGGAACACCAGAAGCACCTGAATGCGGCTTTTCAATGGCTGTTGCAAATATGTTAAAAATTTTAGAAGTTAATTTTAAAAGTGTAAATGTTTTAAGCGACCAAAATATTAGGGAAGGGATAAAAAAATATAGCGAGTGGCCAACAGTTCCACAGTTATATGTTAAAAAAGAATTTGTTGGCGGATGTGATATTGTTAAAGAAATGTTTGAAAACGGAGAGCTAAAAAAACTTTTAGAAGATAAACAAATTCAACATAAAAAATAATTTTATCTAGAATAATATTCAATTACTAAATTTGGTTCCATTACCACTGGATAAGGAACTTCTTCAAATTTTGGTGTTCTTACAAATTTGATTTTTCGGTTTTTTTCATCAACTTGAAGATACTCAGGAGTTTCTCTTTCTTTACTAGCCAAAGCAATATCAATTATAGCTAATTGTTTTGATTTATCTCTAATTTCTATCGTATCTTCATCTCTTAACTGAAAGCTTGATATATTAACTTTCTTGCCATTAACTCTTACATGGCCATGGTTAATGAATTGTCTCGATGAAAAAATAGTTGTTGAAAATTTTGCTCTATAGACAACTGAGTCTAATCTTCTCTCTAATAAACCTATTAAGTTTTCAGCAGTATCACCCTTCTTCAGAATAGCTTTTCTATACATATTTCTAAATTGTCTCTCATTTAAATTACCGTAGTATGATTTTAGTTTTTGTTTTGCTTGAAGTTGAATTCCGTAATCTGATGGTTTAGAATTTTTTGTTTGGCCGTGTTGTCCCGGAGGATATGCTCTTTTGTTAAAAGGACTTTTTGGTCTGCCCCAAAGGTTAACTTTTAGTCTTCTGTCAACTTTATGTTTAGATTTTAATCTTTTTGTCATTAATTATTGCGACTTATAAAGATACTTAAAATTTTGTCAATCAGCGTTTTTTTCCTAAACTTGCAAATACACTTGATAAAATACGTGTTTCTTTATCAGATAATTCCATCTTGTAAAAAATATTTCTTAAATTTTCAAGCATTATAGGTTTTTTTTCTTTTTGTTTAAAAAAATTTATCTGATCAAGGTGTTTAATACAAAGATTTGTCATTGATTGTATTTCTTTTTTTGATGCTGATCTAAACTTTTTGGATTTAGTAATTTTTAACTTCTCATAAGACATTAAGTTTGAAATATGTTGAGCAATTATAATTAAACTATGAGATAAATTTAAGGACTTAAAATTTTTATCAGTTGAAATGTTTAAAGTATAATTTGTATAACTTATTTCGTCATTAGATAAACCAGATGCCTCAGAACCGAACAAAAAACCAATTTTTTTATTAAAGTTTATGTTCTTTAAATCTTTTAGACCTATATGTTTAATATTTTTATTTCTAATCCTTGCAGATGTAGCAATTAATACATCAATTTTATCGATCATTTTTTCAAGGTTGTTATAAACTTTACTTTTTTTAATAATGTCTTTAGCTCCCACAGAAGTAGCTATTATCTTGTCATTTGGAAAAAGAGGTTTGGGATTTATTATAGCGAGTTTATTAAATCCAAAATTTTTCATTCCTCTAGCACATGCTCCAATGTTTTCTGATAACTGTGGTTTATGTAAAATAAATGTAACATTATTTTTAGCCATAAATTATTTAATGCCGTGATTTCTGTTATAATTAGATATTTTAGAAAAACTTATTCCCTCTAAATATTTTTGGTCGACATCCCAAATGGAAACTTTAAGGGGATAACATTTTGCAACATCAGATGAATGCTCTGATCCACAATCTCCACCCGGGCATGCAGATAGTACACCTAATAAATTTGTTTCTGCAAAAAATTCCAAGTAATCACCAGGTCTTACTGGGCTTGATTTCATAAAATATTGCTTTGTATCATTAGTAAAACCAGTCAGCATGAATACATTTAATACATCGTGAACTATTTTTTCTGCATCATCTAATTTTACATTTTTTTCTTTTACTAATGCTCTAGTTAAATTTGAGTGACAACAGTAATGGTAATCTTTATCTGAAATTAACTTAGATGTATAAGGATCGCATCTTGTTCCTATAACATCATGCACAGATCCCCCATCTTTATCATATCCATACCAGTCTAAAGTATCCCAAGTAATTGTTGCTAAAGATCTTAGATAAGGAAAGCTGCTAAACATTTTATCACCTACTGAAATATGCGTCCCATACAATGCTCTTGTCTTTCCTGAATAAAATTTTTCATCCAAATTTTCAGCATTAAAAAGATTAAGATCCCCAACTTGTGGGCCATCAACACTTTCTATTCTAAAAAAATTACCTGATTTTACTTTAAAAGTTTTAGCATCTCTTGGGGGGATTATAACCTCATCAATTTGCTTAATATATTTCCTAGCCTCGTGTAACAAAGATAAATTATCATTAAGATTATTGTTTGGATAACAAACCACAGGTTTAGCGCCTATTCTACTTTTTATATCATTAGGCTTTTCAGAAAATTTTTTGATTTTCATCTACTTGCTTGCAGGAGCCTTGTCCTTAAACAATTTAAAATCAAGACTATCTATAAGAGCTTTAAATGATGCATCAATAATGTTTGGTGACACACCAATTGTAAACCAATTTTTACCTTGAGAGTCTGTACTTTCAATTGATACTCTTGTGGTTGCCTCTGTTCCTGTATTTAAAATTCTTACTTTATAATCGACAAGTTTAAGATCTTTTAAATATTTTGAATACTTTTCAAGTTTTGTCACATTTCTTCTTATTGCGTTATCAAGAGCGTGGACAGGACCATTGCCCTCCCCTTCACAAATGATTTGTTCTCCATCAACTTCTAATTTTGCCTTTGCTTTTGAAATAATTTGCTCCTGTTTATTTTTTGTTACAGATACGTCATATTCTTTAATTGAAATGTACCTAGGTATTTCGCCCATTACTCGCCTAGCTAATAATTCAAAAGATGCATCCGCACCGTCGTAACTATATCCAATAAATTCTCTATCTTTTACTTCTTCAAGTAATCTTTTTATTTTGGGATCGTTTTCCTCAATTTCAATTCCGATAGTTTTTAATCTTGATAAAATATTTGATTTTCCTGATTGATCAGAAACTACAATGTTTCTATTATTTCCTACATCTTCAGGATTAATATGCTCATAAGTTTTTGGATCCTTTTGAACCGCAGATACATGCAACCCGCCTTTATGTGAAAATGCAGCAGCGCCCACATACGGTAAGTGTTTATTTGGTTTTCTGTTTAATATTTCATCCAGCAATCTTGAACATTGTGTAATATGTTTAATATTTTTTTCCTTAATACTAATTTCAAATTTGTTGGATAGTTCTTTTTTAAGATGAAAAGTTGGAATGATTGACATTAAATTTGCATTTCCACATCTTTCACCTAAACCATTAATTGTCCCTTGGATTTGTCTTGCCCCTGACATGACGGCTGCAATTGAATTGGCAACTGCGTTACCTGTATCATTGTGAGCGTGAATTCCTAAGTTTTCTCCAGGAATATGTTTAGAAACTTCTTTTACTATGTCCGTTACTTCATGAGGAAGTGTTCCACCGTTTGTATCACAAAGTACTATCCATTTAGCGCCATTGTCATAAGCAGCCTTAATACACTCTAATGCATATTTAGGATTTGCTTTATAGCCATCAAAAAAGTGCTCGGCATCAAACATAAATTCTTTGTTATTTTTGACAAAATGTTTTGTGGTTTCTTTAATGTTTTCTAAGTTTTCTTCATTAGAAATACCTAAAGCCACATCTACATGAAAATCCCAAGATTTTCCAACAACACAAACTGAATTTGTATTTGAGTTTAGTAAGGCTGATAATCCAGGATCATTTTCAGCACTCCTGCCAGTTTTTTTTGTCATTCCAAATGCAGTAAAAGTTGAATTTTTTAGATTAAGACCTTTCTGAAAAAATTCTGTATCCGAGGGATTAGCGCCAGGCCAACCACCTTCAATATAATCTACGCCAAGGCTGTCTAAGGCATGAGCTATTTTTGTTTTTTCATCAATTGAAAAATGAACACCTTGAGTTTGTGCTCCATCTCTTAATGTCGTATCGAATATATAAAGTCTTTCTTTGCTCATTTTATCTTCCAGGTTGTTTTATCATCTTTATCTTCAATTAATACACCTTTGTCTAAAAGCTCATTTCTTATTTTATCAGCTAATTCGTAATTTTTATTATCTCTAGCTGTGTTTCTGTCTTTTATCTTTTGTAAAATAACTTCCTCTGAAATTTCGAGAATATTCTTTTTAAACTCTTCCCATTTTGATTTTGGTTCGGATAAAAGACCAACAAAATTACATGCTGTTGTAAAAATTTCTTTATCTTTGTCTGAGCCTTTTACAGCTTTATCATATAATTTATGAATATTGCTTATGTAACCAGGTGTATTGATATCATCGTAAAGAGGATTTAAATCTTCATCTGGTATTAAAACTTTCCCTTCTGGTTTCTTTTGACACTCGTACCATTTATCTAATGTTTTTTTTGATTGTATTAATAGATCCTCACTCCAATCCATAGCTTGCTTATAATGAGTTGACATTAGTGCTAATCTTAGAACTTGTCCGTTATACTTTTTATAAAAATCTTTTATCTTAAAAATATTTCCCTGTGACTTCGACATTTTTTCATTTGAAATTGTGATAAAACCATTGTGTATCCAAAAATTTGAAAGATTTTTGTTTTCATTTGCACATCTTGATTGAGCTATCTCATTTTCATGATGTGGAAATAATAAGTCTCTTCCCCCACCGTGTATATCAAAAGTATCTCCAAGAAATTTTTTTGACATTGCAGAACATTCTATATGCCAACCTGGTCTACCTCTTCCCCAAGGAGAATCCCATCCTGGTTCTTCATTAGTAGAAGGTTTCCATAAAACAAAATCTTCAGGTTTTTTTTTGTTTTCTGATACCTCAACGCGAGCTCCTGCAAAAAGTTCATCAACATTTTTATTTGATAATTTTCCATAATCTTTAAAACTTGATACATCAAAATAAACATGAGATTTATTTTCATATGCATTATTTTTTTTAATAAGAATATTGATCATATCAATCATTAAAGGAATATTTTCAGTTGCTTTTGGTTCAAAAGAGGGTTTTTCGCAGTTTAAATAATCACAATCGTCATTAAAACGTTTTGTAGTATCTGTAGTAAGTTTATTTATTGATATATTTTTCTGTTTTGCGCCCACAATGATCTTATCATCTACATCAGTAATATTTCTAACATATAGAACAGAAGATTTACCATATTTACATTTAAGAACTTTAAATAAAATATCAAATACAACTAAAGGTCTTGCGTTACCTATATGTGGATCATCGTAAACAGTAGGACCACAGACATACATTCTTATCCTCTTCGGATCGATGGGTTTAAATATCTCTTTTTTTCCACCTAGACTGTTGCTTAAATATATATCTTTGTTCATTGTATAAGGAATATACTTTTAATTTAGATTTGTGAATCTATTTGATTAATTGGGAATCTTGCAAACTGGAATAGGATCCATTTTGTGCAAGTTTGATTTTCTAATTTGAATGTATTTATCTCTATTTTTTGAATCTTCGTTATTCATGGCTTCTTCTATTTCTTTGTATGATAAACCCAATTGACCTTCATCTGTTCTACCATCATCCCAAAGACCATCTGTTGGAGCTGCATTAATAATATCATCAAGTATTTTTAATTCTCTTCCTAATTCCCAAACTTCTGTTTTATTACAATCTGCTATTGGAGATATATCAACTCCACCGTCACCATATTTTGTATAAAAACCAACACCAAAATCTTCAACTTTATTTCCAGTACCAACAACAATTCCGTTATTTGCTGCAGCAACTTGATATAGTGTTGTCATTCTTAATCTTGCACGAGAATTTGCCATTCCATGTTCACTGTCAAAATTATCTAATGTATTCTCAAATGTTTTAAATAAACTATCTAGCTCCAAAGTATGACCTTGAACATTTTTAAAGTTTTCTTTTAACCATTCCTGATGTCTTAAACTTAAGTCGTGTTGGGTATCTTTTTGTTTTATTGGCATAGATAGAACTATTGTTTTTAAGCCTGTCATAGCGCTTAAGGTGCTGGAAACTGAAGAATCAATACCTCCAGAGATACCAATAACTAGTGATTCTGCTTTTTTTGGCATTGAATTTACATAATTTGATATCCAATCCTTGATGAATATAGCTTTTTTAGATGAATCCATAATTCTTATATAATGTAAAAATTAAATTTTTAAATGACTAAGATGCCGCTTTAATTGCATTTTTTGCATAGTTGGAATTCTTTTTAATCTCATCAGAAATTAAAAATGCCAATTCCAAAGCCTGATCAGCATTTAATCTTGGATCACAATGAGTGTGATATCTGCTTGATAAATCCTGGTCTGATATATTTTTAGCGCCACCGGTACATTCTGTCACATTTTGACCTGTCATTTCAATATGAAGACCACCTGCATAAGAACCTTCACTTTGATGAACTCCAAAAACATTTTTAACCTCTTTAACTACATCATTAAATGGTCTTGTTTTAAATCCGGTTGTAGAAACTAAAGTATTGCCGTGCATAGGATCGCATGACCACACCACATTTAATCCTTCTTTTTTAATCCCTCTAATTAGTTTCGGTAAAAACTTTTCAACTTTATCATGTCCGTATCTAGAAATAAGGGTAATTTTTCCTTTTTCATTTTTGGGATTGATAACTTCACAAATTTTTGCAATTTCATCTGCTTTAGAAGTTGGTCCACATTTAATTCCTATAGGATTTTCTATACCCCTGCAAAATTCAACATGACCACCGTCTAATTGTCTAGTTCTATCACCAATCCAAACAAAGTGAGCTGAAGTGTCATGATATTCTCCTGTAGTTGAGTCTGTCCTTGTCATACTTTCTTCAAATGGTAAGTGAAGAGCTTCATGTGAAGTCCAAAAGTTTACTGTGTATAACCTTCTATTAAACTCCGGTGTTATTCCACAAGCCGCCATAAATCCTAGAGCATCAGCAATTTTATCTTCTAATTCTTTAAATTTTTTAGCCTGAGGGCTATTTTTAATATAACCTAAATTCCATAAGTGAACTTTTTTCAAATCTGCAAAACCACCATTTGAAAATGCTCTTAATAAATTTAATGTTGCCGCTGATTGAGAATAAGCTCTAAATAATCTTTTAGGATCTGTTCTTCTAGCTTTTTCATCAAATTCAATTCCATTTATATTGTCTCCTAAATAGCTAGGTAATTCTTTGCCACCTTGTTTTTCAGTTGGAGCACTTCGTGGTTTAGAGAATTGACCTGCAATTCTTCCAAGTTTAACAACTGGTAATGAAGCTGAATATGTTAATACAAGTGACATTTGTAAAATTAATTTAAAAGTATCTCTAATATTATCTGGATGAAATTCTGCAAAACTTTCCGCACAATCACCTCCTTGAAGTAAAAAGGCCTTGCCATCTACAACTTCTGCAAGTTGATCTTTTAGATGTCTAGTTTCTCCTGCAAATACTAGTGGTGGTGAAGACTTTAGCTTATTTAATACCATGTTAAGTGCCTTCTCATCATCATATGATGGGATGTGTTTAACAGGATATTTTCTCCAAGAGTTTATTTTCCAATTTTTCATATTTCAACCTTAAGATGAATATATATATAAAATATGTAAAATGAGAATAGATATTATAAAAAAAATTACTCTACAGTTACCGATTTTGCTAGATTTCTAGGTTTATCAATATCAAAACCTTTTTTTAAAGCAGTATAATAAGCTAATTTCTGAAGAGGGATAGTCACCAAGAAAGGTAACAAATCGTCATCCGTATTTTCTACTTCAATTCTTTGCCAAATATTTTCTGAAAATATCTCATCTTTACTTTTATTCGTTATTAACAAAACTTTAGCTCCTCTCGCTATAACTTCTTGCATATTTGACAATGTTTTTTTGTAATATTCATCTCTTGGAGCAATAACAACAACTGGCATACCATCTTCTATTAACGCTAAAGGACCATGTTTCATTTCACCAGCTGGATATCCTTCAGCATGTATGTATGAAAGTTCTTTTAATTTAAGAGCACCTTCCAATGCAATTGGATATGAATACCCTCTACCTAAAAACATTGACCCCTTTATATCTGTAAAACTGTTAGAAATAGACTGGATGTCATTTTCAGAATTTAACGAAAGTTCAATTTTTTTTGATAAATTTAAAAGACTTTTGATTTTGCAATTATATTTTTTTTTCTCAATATTTTTGTTAAGGATACCCATTTTAAGGCTAAGTAAATAAAGAACAAGCATCTGTCCTAAAAAAGCTTTAGTGGAAGCAACTCCTATTTCAAGGCCACAGTGTATTGGTAGAACAAACTTTGACTCCCTCGCTATCGAGCTTTCAACAACATTAACTACTGAGCACGTCTTCATGTTATTTTTGTTACATAAATCTAAAGCTGCATAAGTATCTGCTGTTTCGCCTGATTGTGAAACAAATACGTATAAGGTATCTTTTTTAAATCTATTTTTTCTATAACGAAATTCTGAGGCAATATCTATATTTACATTAAATGAAGTTAATTGCTCAAACCAATATTTTGCAATTAAACAAGAATGATATGCAGTTCCACAACCTATAAGAACTACAGATGAAATATCTTTTATTTTCCAAGGAAAATTAAAAATATTAATTTCATTATTTTTTTTATCTATATATTCATTTATACAATTTTTAATTGTAACTGGTTGCTCGTCTATTTCTTTTGCCATAAAATGCTTATAATCACCCTTGTCATAATTTTGCTCATCAGTTGTTAAGGAAAGAACTTTTTTATTAATTTTTTTTCCATGTTCATTAAAAAAACTTACCTCTGTTTTTTTAATAATACAAAATTCATCATCATCAAGATAAGTAATTTTGTTTGTCATTGATTTCAATGCATAAGAATCTGAACCAAGATAATTCTCTCCAGGACCATAACCTACTGCTAAAGGTGACCCTCTTCTTACACCAACAACTAAATCTGGCTCATCTTTAAAAATTATTCCTAATGCGAAACTACCATGTAATTTTTTTAAAACTTTTGTTAATGTATCTCTTAGATTATTTTTTTTTAAATATTCTGTAATTAAATGAACAATAACTTCTGTATCTGTTTGAGATTTAAATTTATGGCCTTTTTTTAATAAAAATTTTTTTAATAAGGTTGAATTTTCTATAATACCGTTATGAACTACAGAGACGTTTTCAGATGAATGCGGATGGGCATTTAGTGTGCTGGGTATACCATGAGTTGCCCATCTAACATGACCAATACCAACTGTTCCAAGTAATTTATTTTTGATAATATTTTTTTCAAGATTGTCTACTCTTCCCTCACACTTAACTTCCTGAATATAGCCACTGTTTAACGTTGCTATACCAGCAGAATCGTAACCTCTATATTCTAATTTTCTAAGTGAATTCAGAATAGTTGAAGAAACCTCTTTATTGCTATTTATTCCTATAATTCCACACATGATTTATTTTTTTCTTTTATATTTAGTTTGCAATTGTATTGATCTAGTTAGAGATAAGTTTCCATCTTTAACATTTTGTGTGATAACAGATCCGGCTCCAATTGTTGAATTACGCCCTACCTTAACTGGCGCAACTAGTGATGTATTAGACCCAACGAATGAGTGATCTCCTATTACAGTCTTGTTTTTTTTAAATCCGTCATAATTACAAGTAATTGTTCCAGCGCCTATATTTGCAGAAACACCTACAATTGTGTCTCCAATATAACTTAAGTGACTTACCTTAGAATTTTTTTTTATTTTACTTTTTTTAATTTCTACAAAATTTCCTATTTTAGAATTCTTTTCTAAAATAGTTCCTGGTCTTAATCTGCAGAATGGTCCAACAGAAACATTTTCATGAATTACCACACCCTCAATATGGGAAAAAGATAATATTTTTGCATTATTTTTTATTTTTACCTTTGAACCAATTACCACGTAAGGCTCAATAGTTACATTTTTTCCAATTTTAGTATCTTTAGAAAAATAAACAGTGTTTGGGTCTATCATTTTGACACCTTGTTTTACAAATTTTTCTCTAATTTTTTTTTGTAAATTTATTTGTTTCATTGATTTTTTCTTATAGTTAAGTATCTATGTTAATTAATTCACAAATTATTTCTTAATAATACTTTTAGAATGAGTCAAAATTATACAGTTTTGTTAGATTTAGATGGAACATTAGTTGATACAGCGCCAGATCTAATGATGGCACATAATCACGTCATGAGCAAATTTGGTTACGAGTCTAAGACAACAGAAGAAATAAGAAACCTAGTTGGTAAAGGTGCTGGCGTATTAATAGGAAGGTCAATTTGGGGAAGTGCCAAAAAAGAGTTTAGCAAAATTACAGATAAAAATATTAAAGATGAAATGGTTAAAGAATTTATTGACTATTATGGAAAAAATATTGTTGTTGAAAGTAAATTATTAAATGGTGTATTAGATTTTTTAAAATGGAGCAAAACACACAATATTTCATTAGCAGTTTGTACAAACAAACAAGAACATTTAGCTATTGATCTTTTAAAAAAAATTAATGTTTACGATTATTTTGATTATGTTGCAGGAAGCAATACATTTGATTATTGCAAACCAGATCCAAGACACATAACAAATATAATTGATATTTTACAGGGAAATATTAAAAGATCATTAATGATAGGAGATAGCGAAGTTGATAGTATGGCTGCAAGCTCTGCTGATATTCCTTTTATTTTAGTTGAAGATGGTTACACTGATAAAAATATAAATCAAATACCTCATAAACACTTAATTAAAGATTTTATTGGTATAGAAAAGATTATTTCGAGTTACTTAAATGATAATACATAAACTAAAAGTTTATCCGTCTGCAGTTAAATTACCTAAAAAAAAACAATTGGCCTGGAAGTTAGCAGAGCTAGCCAGCGATAATGCAAAGTTAAATAAAAATTCAGTAGAAATGGTAATTAACAGAATTATAGATAACGCATCAGTTGCAATTGCCTCTTTAAATAGAAAGGCCGTTGTTACCTCAAGAGAAATGGCTATTAAGCATCCACGTAAAAATGGTGCTACTTTATTTGGTGTTAACTCCAACCAAAGATTTGATTGTGAATGGGCGGCATGGTCTAATGGAACAGCAGTGAGAGAATTAGATTTTCATGACACTTTTTTAGCAGCAGATTATAGTCATCCAGGTGATAATATTCCCGCATTAATTGCGGTCGCTCAACAAAAAAAGATTTCTGGTCTAAATTTAATAAAAGGTATTATTACTGCCTACGAAGTACAAGTTAATCTCGTAAAAGGTATATGTTTGCATAAACATAAAGTAGATCACATTGCGCATTTAGGTCCAAGTGTTGCTGCTGGATTAGGTACAATGTTAAATTTAAAAACAGAAACTATTTATCAAGCAATTCAACAAGCATTACACATAACTGTTTCTACTAGACAGTCTAGAAAAGGTGAAATCTCTAGTTGGAAAGCATTTGCTCCTGCTCATGCTGGAAAACTTGGCATTGAGTCTATAGATAGAGCTATGAGAGGAGAAGGAGCTCCAAGCCCAATATATGAAGGAGAAGATAGTGTCGTAGCAAGAATATTAGATGGAAAAAAGGCGTTATATAAAATTCCTTTACCAAAAAAGAATGAAAAAAAGAATGCAATACTTGAAACCTATACAAAAGAATATTCTGCTGAATATCAAGCACAAGCACTGATAGATCTTGGAAAAAAATTGAATAAAAAGATTAAAAATTTAAATGATATCAAAAAGATAGATATATACACCAGTCATCATACCCACAACGTTATAGGAACTGGTGCTAATGACCCCCAAAAAATGGATCCAAATGCAAGTAGAGAAACTCTGGATCACTCAATAATGTATATATTTGCTGTTGCATTAGAAGATGCAGATTGGCATCATGTAAAATCTTATAGCAAATCAAGAGCCAAAAGAAAAAGTACTCTAAAAATTTGGAGATCTATTAAAACTCATGAAGATAAAAAATGGACAAAACGATATCATGATCCTAACCCAAAAAATAAAGCTTTTGGTGCAAAAGTTATTGTTACTTTAAAAAATAATAAAAAAGTTATTGAAGAACAAGGAGTAGCCGATGCTCACCCCTACGGTTTGAGACCTTTTAAAAGACTAAATTATATCAAAAAATTTATAACATTAACCAAAGATATAATTAGCAAAAAGGAATCTGATAGATTTTTAAAGGATGTACAAAATTTAAAGAAATTAAAATCAAATCAATTGAATAAATTGAATATTATAATTAATAAGAAAAATATAAAAAAAAATAATAAAATTGGAATTTTTTAATGCATTTTGTTAAAAAAAAAATTAAAGAAAAAAGAAAAGATTTTGTAAAAAAATTAAAAAGTGGAAAAATTCTAAGAGTGCCTGGTGCATATAATCCATTAACTGCAAAAGTAATTGAGGAAATAGGTTATGATGCTGTTTATGTTTCTGGAGGAGTAATGTCTAACGATCTTGGATATCCAGATATAGGATTAACTACACTTGCAGACGTAAGTAATAGATCAAAACAAATTGCTAGAGTAACAAATCTTCCTACAATTGTAGATATTGATACCGGCTTTAAATCATGTAGTAAAACTATAAGAACTTTCGAAAAAATTGGAATAACTGCTGTCCATATTGAAGACCAAGTTGAGAGAAAAAGATGCGGTCATCTGGATAATAAAGAACTTATCTCCGCAAAACAAATGATAAAAAAAATTAAAGAGTGTGCAAAAGCAAGAAAGGATAAAAATTTCAAAATTATTGCAAGATCTGATGCTAAAGGTGTCGAGGGCATAGACAAAATGATTGACAGATGTAAAGCCTATATCGATGCAGGTGCTGAAATAATTTTTCCAGAAGCCTTAAAAGATAAAAAAGAATTTGAAAAAGTTCGAAAGAATCTTAATTCATACTTACTTGCGAATATGACTGAGTTTGGAAAGTCTGATCTAATAAACTATAAAGAATTGGAAAATTTAGGGTATAATATTGTTATTTATCCAGTTACTACCCAGAGACTTGCTATGAAAAGTGTCGAAGAAGGCCTAAAAGTCATTTTTAAGGATGGACATCAAAAAAACATCATTGATAAAATGCAAACTAGAAGTAGATTGTACGATTTAGTAGATTATAAAAAATATAATTCACTAGATAAAAAAATTTACAATTTTAATACAGATGGACATAAATAATGGCAGAAGATATTAAAAAAGGTTTATTAGGCATAGTTGTAGATGAAACAGAAGTTTCTAAAGTTATGCCAGAAATTAATTCTCTTACTTACAGGGGTTACGCTGCTCAGGATTTATGCGCAAAATGTAAGTTTGAAGAAGTTGCTTATTTGATTCTAAACGGTGAGTTACCAAATAAAAAACAATTAAAGGGTTTCGAGAAGATTGAGAAAAAAGAGAGAAAATTATCTAAAACTTTATTAGATAGTATTAAAAATTTTCCTAAAAAATCCCATCCTATGGATGTTGCAAGAACTGCGGTAAGCATTATGGGTCTAGAAGATAAAGATACAAAAAATAACTCACCTAAAGCAAGTATTGATAAAGCTATGAGAATTTTTGCAAAAACTCCGACTGCTTTAGCAGCTTTTTACAGATTACGAAAAGGTAAAAAAATAATCAAACCAAAAAAAAATCTCTCTTTTTCTGAAAATTTCTTTTACATGTGTTTCGGAAAAGTTCCCAAGAGTGAAATTGTAAAGGCTTTTGATGTGTCATTAATTTTATACGCAGAGCACAGCTTTAATGTTTCAACCTTTACAGCAAGGACTATAACAAGCAGCTTGTCAGATATTCACGGCGCAATTACTGGAGCAATAGCTAGTTTAAAAGGACCATTACATGGTGGTGCAAATGAAGAGGTAATGCATATGATGAACAAGATTAAGAAACCAGAAAATGCCCTTAAATGGATTAATAACGCTTTAGAAAAAAAAACTGTTGTGATGGGATTTGGACATCGAGTTTACAAGAGTGGAGATTCAAGAGTACCAACAATGAGAGAATATTTTGCAAAAGTAGCTAAAGTGAAAAAAGATAAAAAATTTGAAAAAATATACGACATAGTAGAAAAAGTTATGATTGATAGAAAAAATATTTATCCAAATGTAGATTATCCTACTGGGCCAACTTATCATCTTATGGGCTTTGATACAGACTTCTTTACACCTATTTTTGTCATATCTAGAATTACTGGATGGTCAGCTCATATTCTTGAACAACATGCAGCAAATAAACTAATTAGACCACTGGCAAGTTATAAAGGTAGTTCTTATCGTAAAGTTGTACCTATTAATCAGAGATAATTAAGATAAGTTAAACTGAGCAAACCTTTCATGTACAATTTCATAATTAACATTTCGTTCTCTTGAAAAATCTATTATTGCCTCTCTAACACCTAGAGCCTGACTTAAATTCCAATCATCACATAAAATAGTTCCAGTTTTATTGATTATTTTATAGCTTTGTTCAAGATCATTTTTTACTGTTTTATAATCGTGTCCACCATCAATAAAAATAAAATCAATATTTTTTAAATCAATATTGTGAAATATTTTATTAGTATCCCCTTCTATAAGTTTTATATTTTTTTTAAACTTTGACAAAAGATCTTCAACTGCAATTAGGCTATATGGATTTTGTTTTTTTATATATTTAAAATAGAATGTTTTAATTGGGTTGTTAAAAGTTTTTGATGGAACTACTTCATTTTTGTAATTATTACTTTCATCAAAAATATCTATACCGATGTAGTTAAAGTTATCACCATGATTTTTAAACATCAGCTCACAAACATTTCTTGCTGTCACACCGTGAAAAACACCAATTTCTAAAAAAGATTTTGGATTCTTTTGTTTAATGATGTTTAAAAAAAGGTTGCCTATATTTTTTTGCTTTAAGCTAGTTTTTCTAAAATACTTTTTATATTTCAAATTATGAAAAAGCTTCTACCCAACTTCCTTGTGTTGATGCTTTTGAGTATTCCGTAGCTCTTCCTTCAAAAAAGTTCATGTGCTCTACTGCATTTAACATAGTGTCTAACCATGTTAATGGGTTTTTCTGTACATCATAAATAGGTTCTAAACCTAATTGGACTAATCTTCTGTTTCCAATAAATCTAATGTAATCTTTTACTTCTTTAGCAGTTAATCCTTGTAAAGGGCCCATCTCAAAAGCTAAATCTATAAATGCGTCTTCATGCTCAATTATAGTTCTGCATGCTTCATAGAGTTCTTTTTTTAATTTAGGAGTCCAAATTTCAGGATTTTCTTTTATGAACTCTTTAAATATTCTAATCATTGAATTGCAATGAAGAGTTTCATCTCTTACAGACCAAGTTACAATTTGACCCATGCCTTTAAGTTTGTTGTGTCTTGGAAAGTTTAATAAAATTGCAAAACTAGCAAATAATTGAAGTCCTTCAGTAAAAGCACTAAAAACTGCAACAGTTTTTGCAATATCTTCTTTAGAGTTTACATTAAAGCCTTGCATATAATCGTATTTATCTTTCATTTCTTTGTATTTCATGAAAGCAGAATATTCAGACTCTGGCATCCCAATAGTATCCAATAAATGTGAGTATGCAGCGACATGAACAGTTTCCATTGATGCAAATGCAGTCATCATCATTAAAACTTCTGTTGGTTTAAAAACACTTGTGTAATGTCTGAGGTAACAATTATTTACTTCAACATCAGCTTGAGTAAAAAACCTAAAAATTTGGGTTACTAGGTTTTTTTCTGGTCCTGTTAAATTTTTTTGCCAATCTCTAACGTCGTCACCTAAAGGAACTTCTTCTGGCAACCAATGAATTCTTTGTTGAGTTAACCATGCATCATAACACCATGGATATCTAAATGGTTTGTAAACAGGATTTTCAACTAATAATCCCATTTTTTTTGGTTGAATAATTTTTCCACTCTCTTCTTTCTTTGCTACTGACATGATAAACACTCCTCATATTTGTTTTCTTCTGATTGTTGTTGATTTTTCGACTTGTAAACATTAGCTGTAATATCTGTTGATTTTGCATCGTTAACATTCTCAGCTCTTTGTATTGATTTTGACCTGCAATAATAAAGACTTTTTAGTCCTTTTTTCCAAGCTTGGAAATGAATTTGATGTAAATCTTTCTTATGAACATCAGCAGGTAAAAATAAGTTAATTGATTGAGCTTGAGATATGTGCGGGGTTCTATCTGCACTTAAATCAACAAGCCATCTTTGATCTAGCTCAAACGCTGTTTTGAACACATCTTTTTCTTCTTGTTTTAAAAAGTCAAGATGAGAAACTGAACCTTGGTTTGTTGTAATACTGGACCAAACTTCATCGTTATCTTTGCCGTATTTTTCTAATATTTCTTTTAAATATTTATTTCTAACATTAAAAGATCCTGAAAGAGTTTTATGAGTATAACTATTTGCTGCAATGGGCTCTACACCTGGTGATGTGCCACCACATATAATAGAAATAGATGCTGTCGGTGCTATGGCAGTTTTATTAGAAAACCTTTCTTTAAAACCATAGTCCTCAGCATCAGGACAAGAACCTCTTTCCTCTGCTAAATCTTTTGAAGATTTGTCTACTTTATTTTGAATATTTTCAAAAATCTTTTTGTTCCAAACTTTGCTCATAACAGACTCTAAAGGGATCATTTTTTTTTGGAAATATGAATGAAGGCCCATAACTCCAAGTCCGACACTTCTTTCTTTTTCTGCAGAATATACTGCATCACTAAATTCACTAGGTGCGTTCTTTATAAAGTCACTTAAAACATTATCTAAAAATCTCATCACATCATCTACGAATTTTTCATCATCTTTCCACTCGTCATATTTCTCTACATTCAAAGATGATAAACAACAAACGGCTGTCCTATCTCTTCCCTCTTTATCAATTCCTGTTGGTAAAGTTATTTCACTACATAAATTAGAAGTTTTAACTGTTAGCCCAGCTAATTTATGGTGCTGTGGTATTTGTCTGTTAACAGTATCAATATAAATAATATATGGTTCGCCTGTTTCCACTCTTGCAGTTAGTAATCTTATCCATAAATTTCTAGCAGATACTGTTTGTTGAACTGCTCCATCTTTTGGACTTTTTAACGCCCATTGCTCATCTAATTCTACAGCTCTCATAAATGCATCTGATACAAGTACTCCATGATGTAAATTAAGTGATTTTCTATTTGGGTCACCTCCAGTTGGTCTTCTCATTTCAATAAATTCTTCAATTTCTGGATGATCAATTGGTAAATAACATGCTGCGGAGCCTCTTCTTAAAGATCCTTGGCTAATTGCCATCGTAAGCGAGTCCATAACTTTTATGAATGGAATAATTCCTGATGTTTTACCTACTCTACCTATTTTCTCACCTATTGATCTTAAGTTGCCCCAATAACTTCCTATACCACCACCTCTGGCTGCTAACCAAACATTTTCACTCCAAAGTCCTAAAATACCTTGTAAGCTATCATTAGCTTCATTTAAAAAACAAGAAATCGGCAAACCTCTTGATGTGCCGCCATTAGACAGAACTGGTGTTGCAGGCATAAACCATAGATTACTAATGTAATTATATAATCTTTGAGCATGCAAATTATCGTCTGCATAGTGACTTGCAACTCTTGCAAATAAATCTTGGAATGACTCGTTTTCTCCTAGATATCTATCGTTTAATGTTGCTCTACCGAAGTCTGTTAAGTTTTTATCTCTCGTTCTATCTATTTTAATAGTTATGCCTCTTGAATTCTGAAATAACTCTGTGTTGTCACTTAGAGAGAAAAGGTCTGGACCTTTATTTTTATCCTTGATTTCAATCCTAGGTTTAAAATCAGAGACAGCTTTCTTTATAGCCTGAGACAAAACTTTGTTCATTTAACTCCCTTTTATAAAACTTTATATTAAAAACAACTATATGTTGTGTGTAAGATCTTTAAATATACTATATAAATTAAAAATCAATAGAACATTTATAGAACACTCAAAATAAATTTCAACTAATAAATTACATTTATCAACAAATTAAAGTAAGCCTTACCATAAAATTGAAGCAATTTAGCTAGAATTTAAAAAATTGATGAAAATCTATGATTGTACCACCTTCTATTCAGAACACTTAATGATGGATATAAGATTTAATGTTCTTAATGACTTTGTGGAAAAATTTATAGTTTGCGAATCTACATTTTCACACAGTGGAAAAAAGAAAAAATTAAATTTTGATATTAATAATTATCCAAAATTCAAGGACAAGATTTCATATATTGTCATTGACGAAGAGCCTCCGAATATAATTGGGGATAAAGATGGTTTAGCAAAGCCATTTGAGAAAAGAAGTGATAGTTTAAAAAGAATAGAGTTATCTTATGATTATATGATTAAAGCTTTATCAGATGTCAATGATGATGATTTAATTATACTAAGCGATAATGATGAAATACCAAACTTAGATTCTAAACAATTTAAAAATTCTAAAAAAAATATATTAATTTTTAAGCAATTATTCTTTTATTATAAATTTAATTTATTATATGACTTAATACCGTGGTATGGGTCCAAAGCAGTTAAGAAAAAAAAACTCTTATCCATGTCTTGGCTAAGAAATTTAAAAAATAAAAGATATCCTTACTGGAGATTAGATACAATATTTTCAAAAAACAAATATATAAATCTTGAAATCATAAATGATGGAGGTTGGCATTTTACTAATCTCATGTCTGCAGAAAAAATGTACGAAAAATATTCTAATTTTGGACACCATGATGAATTTAAATTGAGTGGTTTAACGGTTGATGATTTGCAAAAAAAAATTGATGATAAAGAAATGTTTTTTAACCACTTTGCAGATAAAGAAAAATATAAAGAAAGATGGAATTTTGATTATAAATTAAAAAAAATAAATAATGATAAATTACCTACTTATCTACAATCAGAAGAAATTCAAAAAAAACTTAATCTGTGGTTTGATTAGTTAAATGATTAACTGGGGAATAATTGGTTTAGGAAATATGGCTCAAAATTTTGCTAGTGCAATTACAGAAACAAACAATTCAAGTCTAGTTGGTATAGCAAGTCATGATAAAAATAGGATTAAAGATTTTCTAAATAAATTTAATTACAAGAATATAAATACTTACAATAATTATGAAGATATTATTAAAGATAAAAGTATAAATGCAATCTATATAGCCACTCTTAACAATACTCATTTTGACTTAATAAAAAAATGTTCTGAAAATAATAAAAATATTTTATGCGAAAAACCACTAACGCTAAATTATTCAGAAGCAGTTAAAGTATCGGATTATATAACAAAAAATAATGTGGTTATTTATGAAGGATTTGCATATCGATCTCATCCACAAACAAAAATAATCCAAGAGATCATTACTTATGAATTAGGAGAAGTAATAAATATACAATCAAACTTTGGTTTTAAAGTAAATAAAGTTAAACCAGAATCCAGACTTTTTAATAAAAAGTTAGGAGGTGGCGCAATACTAGACATAGGCTGCTATCCATTAAGTTTGTTAAACTTACTTTATAAAGATAATAATCAGTACAAATTCCTTGATGCTTATGGAAGCTTTACAGAAACAAATGTTGAAGATTATGCTGAAGCCGTGATTGAAATTGACAATAAAGTCAAATGTCAAATTAAAGTTAGTTTTAAAGAAAATTATGAAAATAGGACGATTATAGAAGGTAAAAAAGGTAAATTAATTATTAATGAACCATGGCTACCTAGTAATAAAACCACATTAGAAATATCACAAGGAAATTCGTATTATAAGAAGCTAGTTAATTCAGATTTATCTTTGTATGCAAACCAAATTAGAATAGTAGCCGATAATTTTGAAAAAAATAAAAAAGATGATAAATTTTTAGTAAATATCAATGATTCTTTGTCCATAATGAAGAACTTATCGATCTGGTCAGAATTAATAAAAAAATAGATTATGTCAGAAAAAATCTTAATAGATGAATTTGGTTTTCGTGAATACGATGCAAGATGGCTATTCCCAAATAGTATAAACGAGCTTGGGATAGAAGCTGTAGGTAAGGGTTTTGGTACTCAAGTTGTTAATAAAGTGAAAGATCCAACAGTAATAGTTGGTCATGATTACAGATCTTACAGTGAAAATGTTAAGAAAAACTTTGTAAAAGGATTATTATCTACTGGATGTAATGTTAAAGATATTGGATTATGTTTGTCACCTACAGTTTATTTTTCTCAATTTAAATTAAATTCTGATGCAGTTGCCATGATAACAGCCAGCCATAATGAAAATGGTTGGACAGGTATCAAAATGGGGATTGAAAAAGGTCTTACTCATTGTAAAGATGAAATGTCTGAACTTAAAGATATTGTCTTAAATCAAAAATTCGAAAAGGGTAAAGGACGGTTTGAAGAAATAAAAGAATTTAACAAAGTATATATTGATGAACTTTCTAAAACAAAATTAAAAAGAAAATTAAAAGTTGTTGCTGCTTGCGGGAACGGGACAGCTGGTATATTTGCTCCAGAAATTTTGAGAGGTATTGGATGTGAGGTAATAGAGTTAGATTGTAATTTAGATTACACTTTTCCAAGATATAATCCCAATCCAGAGGATATGGAGATGCTTCACGAAATTGCAAAATGTGTAAAGACAAATAATGCTGATGTGGGTTTTGGTTTTGATGGAGATGGGGACAGAGTTGGTGTCATAGATAACAAAGGTGATGAAATTTTTGCAGATAAAATTGGACTGTTAATTGCAAGAAATATTTCAAATCAATATAAAAATTCAAAATTTGTAGTTGATGTAAAGTCAACAGGTTTATTCATGAAAGATGAGGTTTTAAAAAAAAATAATTGTGAAACTATATATTGGAAGACAGGTCATTCATACATCAAAAGAAAAGTAAATGAAGATAAAGCGATTGCTGGATTTGAAAAAAGTGGACATTTCTTTTTTAATAAACCGCTTGGTTATGGTTTTGATGATGGAATTAATTCAGCAATCCAGGTTTGTAATCTTTTGGATAATCAAAACGAAAAATTAGATATCCTTATAAAAAGTTTGCCCAAGACTTTTCAAAGTCCAACTATGGGTCCTTTTTGTAGAGATGAAGAAAAATATGGCGTCATTGACGACATAATCAATAAAATTAATAAATTAAAAGATGATGAATTTAAAATTAAGGGACAAAGAATTAATAGTATTCTTACAGTTAATGGAATTAGATTTACATTAGAGGATGGATCGTGGGGATTGGTAAGGGCTTCTTCAAACAAACCATCTTTAGTTGTAGTCACTGAAAGCCCAACTTCTGACGAAATAAAGAAAGAAATCTTTTATTTTATAGATAAGTTGCTTCAAGACACCGGGAAAATTGGTGAATACGATCAAAAGATTAATTAAATATTAAAATATCTGTAAATAAATATTGTGCCGACAGCATAAAGAAAAACTCCAAAAAGTCTTTGAGCTTTAATTTTATTCATCTTGTATACTGTATTGGCTCCAAATCTAGCCATAAAAGTTGTAATTGGAACGAATAATAAAAAAGCTGGAATATTTACAAAGCCAATACTAAATGGCAAATCTGCATTAAAATAAAAACCTGAAATTAAAAATCCTACTGAACCGGTAAGAGATATGAATAGACCTATAGTTGCCGCACTTCCTATGCATTTACTTATAGGATAACCTAAATATCTAAGAAGCGGTACATTCATCATTGCTCCAGTAATCCCCATGGGCGCAGATATAAAACCTGACATTAATCCAAAAATAGCTTTTGGATAAAATGTTTTATTTGCGTTTACTTTTTTGACTTTTTCGTTTGCAAGCATTAAGTAAGCTCCAAAAATATAAACGACGACTGAGAAAAATAAAACAAGATTTTTTGTAGTCATGTATGCTGCAAAAACTGTTCCTAATAAAACTCCAGTAACTACAAAAAGACCAAATGTTTTGACTACGTTCAAATCAACTAGTTTATTTTTGTAATGGGTAAAGACAGATGCTGAAGAGGTAAAAATTGTAATTGTAAAAGCAGTCCCTACGGTTAAATGCATTAAAAAATTTTTTTCAATATTTAATGTTTCAAATATAAAGAAAAGACAAGGCACAGAAATCAAACCTCCTCCTATACCAAATAGTCCAGCAAAAAATCCAACAGCAGCAGCTGCAAAAACTATCAGTAAAATAAAGTACCAATATTCATTTATTAAAATTGACAAGGACAAAAGAATCAGTTGGTTAATTTATATTAAAATATTCAATAAATGACCTAACAGAAACCATTAATAAAAAACACCCAAATATTTTACTCAATAACTTTTTATTAATTTTATAAACAACTTTGGCTCCAATTCGAGCCATTATCATCGTTACAGGAACAAAAACTAAAAAACCCAATAAATTAATATAACCAAAACTAAATGGAGATTTAACATTATTCATTATTTCACCTCCTGTTATCATAGTAATTGATCCAGTTAAGGCTATTAAAAAACCAACTGCTGCTGCTGTGCCTATAGACTTTCTAATATCATAACCAAATGTTCTCATAAAAGGGACCATTAAAGAACCTCCTCCAATCCCAAGTGGAACAGAAATAAACCCTATCAATATTCCTGAAATTTTTTTAATAAGTTTTGAGATTTTCTTAGGCTTATCCATTAATTGTTCTCTTAAAAAAATAAAGAATAGACCCACACAAAATGAAAAGATTGCAAAAAATAAAACTAATGCTGGTGTCTTTAAACTAACAGCTAAAAATGTTCCAAAAAAGACACCTAAAATAATGAAAATTCCGAAAGATTTTACCATATTAAAATCTACAGCATTATGCTCCATATGGGTTTTGGTTGAAATAATTGAAGTAGGTATAATTATTGCAAGTGAGGTTCCAACAGATAAATGCATTCTTGTAACTAAATCAAAATCTAAAACTGTAAATGCATAATAAAGTGCTGGAACCATAATTATTCCACCACCTACCCCTAGTAAACCAGCCATAAAACCAGCTACCGCAGCGGCAACACCAAGAACTGTTAGTAAATTTATTATTTCACTTAAAGTTAAATTTTCCATTAAGCGTTAATTTGATTAGCTTTTTCATTATTTTGAACGATTGTCATAATGTGTTTAGCCTTTTGAAAATCAGAATCTCTTGCCATCATGTTATTGCTTAAGTATCTTTTCCAATCTTTTGATCCAGGTTGTCCATGATACAATCCTACAGTATGCCTCATAACATGATTTACTTTTGTTCCTAATTTTACCTCTTCTTCTAAGTATTTTAGTATTTCTTTAGCTATGTCCTCCCTAGATGGAATGATATTGTTATTAAATATTTCTTTTTCTATTTCAGACAAAAAATATGGATTTTGGTAAATTGCTCTTCCAATCATTACACCATCACATATTTTTAAATGTTTCTTAATATCTTCAATATTTGCAATCCCACCATTAATTATAATTTCTAGATCAGGATTTTCTTTTTTAATCTCATAAACTCTTTCATAATTCAATTTTGGTATTGAAAGATTTTGTTTTGGAGTAAGTCCTTTTAAAATCGCTTTTCTAGCATGTAATATAATTGTTTTGCATCCCGCTTCATTTATTCTATTAACAAAATTATTCAAGTAGTCAAAATCCTCAATATCATCAACCCCTATTCTTGTTTTAGCAGTAACAGGTATGTTGCAGGCATTTACCATTTTGTTTAAGCAATCTGCAACTAAATTTGGATCTTTCATTAAACAAGCACCAAAAGAATTTTTCTGCACCTTTTTGCTTGGACATCCAAGATTGAGATTAATTTCTTTGTACCCATATTCTTCAGCCAACTTAGCTACTTCTGCAAGTTCATTTTTATCTGAACCGCCTACTTGAAGGGCAACAGGATGTTCCTCATTTCTAAAACCTAAAATCTTTTCTCTATCACCATGTATTGCTGATTTTGTTGCAACCATCTCGGAGTAAAGCATAACGTTTTTGCTTATTAGTCTTAAAAAAAATCTGTCATGACGGTCAGTACAATCCATCATCGGAGCAACTGATATTTTTCGATTAATTTTGTTGTTAATATGCAAGTGCTTTCCCCATTAGTTTGTCAGGTAACCAAGTTACTATTTCTGGGAAAATACACAATATTATTATACAGATAACCATCATAATCATAAAAGGAATAGAGCCTTTTAATATTTCAGATAGACTTACATCAGGAGTAATACCTTTTATAATATATAAATTTAAACCAACTGGTGGTGTTATTAATCCAATCTCCATATTAATGGTAAATACTATTGCAAACCAGTAAGGATCGAAACCAAACTGTGTAATTATTGGAAGTAATATTGATGATGTCATAACAATTACTGCAACTGGGGGTAAAAAGAAACCAGCAATTAATAAGAAAATATTTATATAAAAAAACAAAACCCATTTGTTCAATCCCATCTCTACTATAGTTTGGGCAATTGACTGGGTTACATAAAGAGTGGATAAACTAAATGCAAAAATATATGAGCCTGCAATAATAAACATTATCATTACACTTTCTTTCATGGACACTTTAACAATGTCCCATATTTTTCTTGGTTGATAAATTTTGTAGACTACTGCAATCATAACAAATACTAGAAATGCTCCTACACCTGAGGCTTCAGATGGTGTGGCTACTCCACCATATAAAACATATAAAACCCCAACTACGATTGCTAAAAATGGAAGCACTCTTGGAATAACTTCTAATTTCTCTTTTAAGGTTGGTGGTTTTCTATTTCTTAAAATTTCAGCTGATTTTTTATCAATAAAGTATGAGTAGATATAAGCCCATAACATAAACAATCCCGCAAGAAGTAAGCCAGGGATAACACCGCATAAAAATAACCTACCAATAGACGTTCCTGTTGCTAGACCATAAACAATTAAAACAATACTAGGCGGAATTAATACACCAAGAGTTCCTCCAGCTGCAATACAACCTGTAGCCAATCTAGCTGAATAACCTCTTTTTCTCATTTCAGGAATTCCCATAGTTCCTATAGCTGCGCAAGTTGCAGGGCTCGATCCACTTAATGCTGCAAAAATAGAACAGGCTCCAATATTCGATACAACTAATCCACCCGGTAGTCTCCAAAGCCATCTGTCTAGCCCAGTATATAAATCTTTACCCGCTGGAGAATTTGCAACAGCCATACCCATTAAAATGAACATTGGAATAGATAATAGAACAAAGGAATTTAAGCCCGCATAAAAAGTCTCTGCAAAAACATTTAAAATTGCAAAGCCTTCAGCAATTACTAAAAATATTACAGATATAAAACACAGTCCAAATGCAATAGGTATACCTGAAAAAAGCATCACTACAGTAGAAACACCAACAACTAGTCCTAATAATAATGGATCCACTATTTAAACTCCTTAAGTTTTCTTATATGTAAAATTAATTCAGATATGTAAGACATTGTCATAAGAGTAGCACCAATAAGCATAGATGAATAAGGTATCCATAAAGGAGGACCCCAAACCGTACCTGTATTATAATTTTTTATAAAAGCTTCATAAGTTATTTCATAACTTACATAAAATAAGATTAAGAAGAAAATTAAACAAAGACTATCTGTAAAAATCTTTAATCTTGTAATATTTTTTTTACTTAAAAATGTATAGAGGTATTCCATGTTTACATGACCTTTAACGCTCAAAACATAAGCGCTACCAATAAATGTAGATGCAACTAATAACATAGTAACTAGTTCAGTCTGCCATGTAATAGCATTCTTAAATAAATATCTTTCAAATACTAATTCTGTAATAATAACGATAGATAAAAAAAGGCATCCTGCCGCAAAAACACCACAAGCTTTCGCTAGCCAATTTGTTAATCTTATAAATTTATCTGTCATGAAAAATACCCCTGCTTAAATAAGCAGGGGTATAATTTAGATTTTAATTATTTAACAGCAAGAGCCATATCGATCAATTTTTGACCGTTTGGCACTTTATCTGCAAAGTTTTTATATGAAGATTCTTTTGCAATAGCTAACCAAGCATCAAAATCTGATTTTTTCATGTAAGACAACTTTACACCAGCTTCTTTATAAGCTTTTTCCATTGTCGTATCTAAACCAGCAGCTTCTTTAGTCATATATTTCTCCGCGACCTTACCAGCGTTCATTAAAGCTTTTTGTTGTTTGCTATCTAATGCATCAAATGATTTTTTTGACATCAATATTGGTTCATACATAAACCATAATCCATAATCTCCTGGAGGAGTTGCACATTTAACTTGCTCATAAATTCTGTATGATACAAAACTTCCTGAACTTGTATTAGCGCCGTCAAGAACACCAGTTTGTAAACCATTGTAGATTTCAGAAGATGGCATAGATTGTATACCTGCTCCTGCCGCCTCTAACATCTGATTAAATGCTTTTCCAGCAGCTCTAAAAGTTTGACCTTTTACAGAAGCTGGATTTGAAATACAATTTTTCTTTGAAACAAATCCACCGGCTAACCAAGCATCTGATAATACTACAACTCCTGCATCATTGATGATTTTTTTAATTTCTGTCATCATTGGGGAAGAGTTTACTCTTAGTGCGTGTTTATGATTTTTAACCATGCCAGGCATTAAAGTAATATCAAACTCAGGGTGAAACTTAGCAGCATACGCTAAAGGAAATGCTGAAATATCCAACTGACCTGTAGTCATTGGTTTCCATTGTTCTTTTGGTTTATATAATGATTTTGCAGGATAGATTCTTACATCTACACCTACGTTTGCTTTTTTCATTTCATCAGCAATAATTTGAACCATTTCATGTCTTACATCGAATGATCCATCTGCTCTCGGTGTACCAGGCCACTGGTGACTAGCTTTTAAAGTTACTGCAAAAGCTGATCCAATAGTTGTTAATACAAAGATTAATGAAATAAAATACAAAGATATTTTTTTAAACATATTTATCCCTCTCTTTAATTATTTAATGGTATATTAAATGTAACTTATTAATAAGAGTCAATATATATAAAAGTACTATATAATTATATTTTATGAATGGTCCTTTAAAAAATTTATTAGTTCTTGATTTAACAAGAGTACTTGTTGGACCATATTGTACGATGATATTGTCGGATCTTGGTGCAAGAGTTATTAAAGTTGAGGCTCCCGGAACAGGAGATGACTCTAGAAAATTTGGCCCATTTATAGAGGAGTATTCAGCGTATTTCATGTCCCTTAATAGAGGCAAAGAAAGTATAGCATTAAATTTAAAAGATGAAAAAGATAAAAAAATCTTTGACAAAATTTTAAAGAAAGCTGATGTACTTGTTGAAAATTTTAAACCTGGTACATTAGAAAAATGGGGATATGGCTGGAAAGATGTTTGTAAAAAATATCCAAAATTAATATATGCATCTGCTTCTGGTTTCGGCCAAACGGGTCCTTTAAGAGAATTGCCGGCTTATGATATGGTTGTTCAGGGTATGGGGGGACTGATGAGTGTTACAGGTCAACCAGATTCTGAGCCTACAAGAGTTGGTACATCTATTGGTGACATTACAGCAGGTTTATTTACAGCTATAGGTGTTAATGCTGCTTTATATGATAGAGAAAAAACAGGAAAGGGAACATTTATAGATATTTCGATGCTTGACTGTCAAATTGCAATTTTAGAAAACGCTATTGCAAGATATCTGTCAAAAAAAGAAATACCAAAACCAATGGGATCTAGACATCCATCAATTGCACCATTTGAAGCTTTTAAAACTATGGATAGTTACATAATTATTGCTGCTGGGAATGACAAGCTTTTTGAAAAACTTTGTGAATTATTGAATATTTCCGAAATTTCAAAAGATGAAAAATTTAATTCAAATTCTGTCAGAAGTAAAAATATGGATGAGTTGAAGGATATTCTTGAGAAAAGACTCTTATTAAAGTCAACATCAGATTGGATAAGCCTTATGGAAAAAGACAAAATACCATGCGGACCAATATTTAATATAAAACAAGCGGTAGAGAATCCACAAATAGAGTCTAGGAATATGATTGTGAATTCTTTTCACAAAAAGATAGGTGAATTTAAAACAGCAGGAAACCCAATTAAAATGTCTAACTATAAAGACAGTAACACAAGAGGTGATATACCTGATTTGGATGAACATAGAAAAAAAATTATTGAGGAGTTTTGTAACTAGATAGTTTATCAATCTCTTTTGACATTTTATTTAAAACTTCTTTTTTATTTAATTCATCTGTGCGAATTAAAATAGCATTTTTCACTTTTTTTAATGGTGAGTGTTTTCTATTTTTATCCATATTTGTTCTTTTCATTAGACTTTTCTTAACTTCTTTTAAAGGTACTTTTTTTTTTAATTCTTTCCATCTTCTTTTAGCCGCAATATCAATTTTACAAGTAAAATAAAATGCTAAATCATATTTTGGATTTTTATTTAAAATTTTTGTTGCAATATCTCTTCCTTCTACACAAATTCTTTTATTCTTTTTAATTATTCTTTTTTGATAAAATTTCATTATTTCTCTAACACTTTTATTTTTAGCTAAATAACTAACATGATTACTTATTTCTTGAGAATGAAGTGATTGTTTTTTTATTAAATTATAAGAGGTTGTTTTAAATATTTTTTTTAGATGCGAAATTGGTTTTTTTGGTTTGTTTGCTATTAATATCTTGCTTGCATAACGATACAATAAACCAGAGTTTAATAATAACAATTTATATTTTCTAGATAAAAGTTTTGCACCTGTGCTTTTGCCGCTGGCTGCTTCCCCATCACATGCAATAATCAGTGATTTATTCATTAATTAATGAATATCTTATTTTAAATGTTTATTAAATATTATTGTTCTGAGGTGTCAGAATTTTCTTCAGACTGACTATCCGTTTCAGCAATTTCGTCTAATGATACTTCACCCGTTTCATTTTCTTGAGACTCTGATGAAACACTTTCAGATTGTGCAGGTGTATCAGTATTTTGTAATTCAGCTAAATCTTCTTGGGAAACCTGTATTTTTTCAGGAACTTTTCTTGCTCTTTTAGATGGTAAAATTGGTGCACCACTTTTAGAGATTTCTCCTTTATATAAACTATCAAAATCATCTCCAATTTCCTCATCATCCTCATTTAAATCATCAACTTGTTCAATATGTTTTCTTAATTTATAAACCGCACTATCTGTTAACTCTTTTACTTGAACATTTTCCACGGCAATTTCTCTCAAAGCTATAACAGTATTTTTATCGTTATCTTTATCTACCGAAGGGTCTATTCCTGAATTGAGTTGAGTTGCTCTTTCCTTAGCTACTAAAACTAACTCGTAAGGACTATCAACTTTGTCTATACAATCTTCTACTGTTACTCTTGCCATGCGGAATGTTTATAGATAGGGCTTTATAAAATCAAGTTTTATTTAAATTTTAGTTGGATTTAGTTTATTTTTAACAAAAAAAAGCGCTACCAAAGCTAGAAAAATATACATACCTGAAATAATTGAAATCTCCTCTATAGAAAAGCCTTTATCTATCAATAAACCAAACACTGCTGTCCCAAAAGCAGTTGAAAATACCATGATGGCTGTTGTTAAAGCTTTGATTGAACCGATATATTTTACACCATAAACTTCGGCCCATGTAGAAGATCCAAGAACGTTTGCTAAACCATTTGAAATCCCTATCAATCCTAAAAATAAAAAAGAGATTAAAGGGTTGTCAAAAATAACAATTAAAAATAGAGAAAGTAGAAAAGGTATGTTCATATAAATTAAAAGTTTTCTACTTGAAAACTTATCAATTAAAAATCCTGCGATAAATAAAGTTATTACTGATAAGACAGAATAAGCCATAAATGATTGAGCTATGACATATGGACCCCAATTTTTTGATGAAAGTATAAAGGATTGGTAAACGAATATACCGGTTGCTATCCAAGGCATTGCAATCATATTTGCACACACAACATAAAATCTATAATCTTTTATAACTTCAATTCTTTTCCAATTTTTAATTTTTATATTTTTTTTATTTTTATCATTGTCAATCTCCCTAGAATCGAGCTTAATGTTTTTAATAAGAAGATACGAAATCAAAGGTAATAATAAGATTACAAAAGAAATATTGATCCATATATTTCTCCAATCCATAAAAGTTAATAAGTATATTATAAAAACTGGTAGAATAAATTCAGCTGTAGATAATCCAAACCACCCTATGCTTAAAGCTTTTCCTCTTGATTTAGTAAAATACCTTGAGATTGTTGTGGTAGCAGTATGAGACATTAGAGCTTGGCCTGAAAATCTCATTAAAAAAATGGCAATGAACAAAAAAGTTATTGATGAAACTTTAGAAAAAAAATAGCATGAGAAAGACAATATTAATGTTACAAATGATGCAAATTTAAATATATCTACATCATCAATTTTTTTCCCAACCCAAATAATAATTAAACCGCTTAACAAAGTTGCTGATGCATATATTGTGCCAAATTGTCCATAAGATATTGATAGAGCGTCTCGAATGCTTGAATTAAACAAACCTAAAAAAAAACTCTGTCCAAAGCTTGAAAAAAATGTAAATATAAATCCAAATATAATTACTTTTAAACTTAAACTTTTAAACATAAAATATTATGAGTTGTAATGTAGCTTTCATAGGTCTTGGTGTCATGGGTTATCCGATGGCAGGTTATATATCAAAAGGCGGTCATAATGTAACTGTTTTTAATAGAACAAAATCTAAAGCTGAGAAATGGATTAGTGAGCATAAAGGAAAAGTAGCGGAAACACCTGCAGAGGCAACAAAAGATGCTGATTTTATTTTTACATGCGTTGGAAACGATAATGACTTAAGAGAAGTTACATTTGGTGAAAAAGGAATTTTTAAAACTATTAAAAAAGGTGCTATTTATATTGATAACACAACCGCGTCAGCAACAATTGCTAGAGAAATTTATGATTATGCAATAAAAAATAATTTTGGAGCGTTAGATGCACCAGTCTCTGGTGGTCAAGCTGGAGCTGAAAATGGTGCTCTCACAGTTATGATAGGTGGAGATCAAACAGACTTTGATAAAGCTAAAGATAAAATAGATTGTTATAGCAAAAAAATGAAATTGCTTGGCAAAGCAGGATGTGGTCAGTTAGCAAAAATGGTTAACCAAATTTGTATTGCGGGCTTGGTTCAGGGTTTATCTGAGGCGATTAACTTTGGTCAGAAAGCTGGATTAAAAATGGAGGATGTAATTGAAGTTATTTCAAAAGGCGCAGCTCAATCTTGGCAAATGGAAAATAGATATAAAACTATGATTGAAGATAAATTTGATTTTGGTTTTGCTGTTGACTGGATGAGAAAGGACTTAAAAATAGCAATGGATGAAGCAAAAAATAATGGGTCCTTGTTGCCTGTGACTGAATTGGTTGATAAATTTTATGGTGAAGTTCAAGACATGGGTGGTAATAGGTGGGATACATCGAGTTTAATTAAAAGATTTAGAAAGTAGTATCGTATGCAGCCCGCATACTACGAGGACTTTAACGAAATTAAAAAAAAAATCTGGGACATGCTGAACGACGCTATAAAAAATAGAAGTTCACAATTTCGAATTCCGACTTTTATTTGTGGTAACGGTGATAATTTAGATGGGAGAATTGTAGTTTTAAGAAAGTCGGATCAATCAAATAATCTAGTGCAATTCCATAGTGATATAAGATCAGATAAAATAGAAATTCTAAAAAAAAACCCAAATGCTGCTCTGTTATTTTATGATAAAGAGGAAAAAATCCAAGTAAGGTTAAAAGTGAACTGTGTAATTAATTATAATAATGAAATTACAAAAACTTCATGGAATAAAACTCAACATATAAGTAGAAAATGTTACCTAGTAGATAATGGTCCTGGAACAGAGTCTGATTTTCCAACATCAGGACTAAAACCTGAATTAGATAATTTTGAATATACAAAAGATCAAAGTGAAGAAGGTTATAAAAACTTTACTGTTATTCAATGTAAAATAAAATCTATTGAATGGCTTTACTTGGCTGCCAAAGGACATAGAAGAGCAAAATTTGATTTAGAGAGCAATAAAGATACTTGGTTAGTTCCTTAGTTTTTAACTATAAAATTAAAACCACTACATTGTTTTAGATTTTTTTCATCACTTGCAAATTTATCCAAAAAAATATTAAAATTAGTTTTTTCAATATATTTTTTCCAACGACCAGCAAACATTATATTTAAAGGTGTAGAAATCCTTCCCCGTATTGGATATAATTCAACTTTACTAAAATCTTTAAAAAGATATGCCAAAGCATCTTTTGAAAATCTAAAATAATCCTGGTATTTTAAATCTTTAGGAGCGTGGTAATAAAATAAATAGGGTACATATCCATAGATTGTTCCATTATCTTTTAGCATTTTTTTAAGATTATCTATTGCTTTGAAAGGATTGTATACGTGTTCTAGTATCGCTATACAAATTATCTTGTCATATGTATTTTGTAATCCGTTAATGTCAGAACATATATCACAAATAATGTCAGGATAATCACCAAAATCGTTTACATCTAATGTATCAATTTTTTTTGCTTTAATCTGGGAATGCTTGTCCCTCATAGCCTTACCAATATCAAGAACAGTATCATATTCTGAAATTTCTTTTAGAATCTGCGATCTAAAATCTTTTTGATTATTAATGTAAAAATAATTTACCTTAATTTTACTAATAACTTTTTTTAACTCTTCGTTAGTTTGATTTGGATTTCCAATTATTTTTTTTATCATTTAAAATACACTTTAATATTATTTTTCTAGAGCAGACAATTTCTTTTTAAGTTTATTAGATAATCCCATAAACCATTGTTTTTCTTTTCCAGACTCTGGTAAAACAGTACCATATTCAATCATTTGTGATGGTGGTAAGTCTATTATGTAAACCCATACCTGTGTTTCATCTAATTTTGATGTTTTAACAATAATATTTTTTAAATCAGAAATTAATCTATCTTTTGTTTTCTTTGGACGTCCTGCTCTAATTTGACCAAGTAAAAAAATAGAAGGTTCTTTTACTATTTTACCTCCCATAAAATGATTTTTTTTCTTTGTGTTATTAAATATTACTTGAGCAAAGTAAGTATTTGCACCAGTTACAACGTTATGAATTTTAGTAATTCCTTGAGCTAGTTCTTTTTGTTTTTTAGAGTTAAGATTAACATTTGATATAGTTACTGTATAAGTTGGCATTATTTAAAATATAGATTGTGAATATCTCTTCCAATTATCCTGATAGTGTTTAGTATTTTCATCAACAGCTTTTTTTTCTTCTTCTGTAACCTCTCTGATTACTTTTCCTGGCGATCCTATCACTAGTGAATTATCTGGTATTACTTTGTTTTCTGTTATTAAAGCTTTTGCGCCAATAATACAATTTTTTCCTATCTTTGCTTTGTTTAGGATGACTGCACCTATTCCAATTAAACTATTGTCTCCTATTGTGCATCCATGAAGCATCACTAAATGTCCAATAGTTACATTTTTTCCAACTTTTAAAGGACAACCGGGATCTGTATGTAGTACACAACCATCCTGAACATTGGAGCCTTCATCAATATAAATATTTTCTATGTCTCCCCTTAAAGTAGCATTAAACCAAATACTAGAATTTTTTTCTAAGGTTACATCACCAATTATCACTGCATTAGGTGCCACCCAATTTTCGCCAGAGTTCTTTGGTTTTTTATCTTTTAAATCGTAAAACATAATTTATAAATTATTTTAACATGTCATTAACAAAAACTCCAATATGTGATTTTAATCTTCATGCAATTGATTTCAAATTAAAATCTGTTGAAAACACTGTCTTATCACTTAATGATATCAAGGGTGAAAATGGAACACTAATAATGTTTATTTGCAATCATTGTCCATATGTAAAAGCAGTCATTAAAGACTTGGTTGAAGATTGTGAAAAACTTAAAGACTTAGGAATAAATTCAGCAGCAATCATGTCTAATGATACAATAAATTATCCGGAGGACTCTTTTGATAATATGGTTAAATTTTCCGAAAAATATAAATTTTGTTTCCCTTATTTGATCGATGAAACTCAAGAGATAGCGAAAAAATACGACGCTGTATGTACTCCAGACTTTTTTGGATATAATAAGGTTCTTAAACTTAATTATCGAGGTAGAATTAGAGAACTTAGAGATTTAAAACCTATCAGAAACGGATCAAGTGAATTATTCGAAGCTATGAAACTAATATCTGAAACCCAAAAGGGACCTAATATACAAGAGCCGAGCCTTGGCTGTAGTATAAAATGGTTTAAAAAATAATGCATTTAATTGTTACTAGAACCTTTCCTCCAGAAGTAGGTGGTATGCAAAATCTAATGTATGGTTTAGCCAAATCATTATCTGAAAATGTAATGATTAAAGTTTTTGCTGATCAATATCCAAATCAAAATAATTTTG